>DATBTW010000094.1:0-15934 GCA_036559055.1 Ktedonobacterales bacterium | reverse complement strand
GCGTATTCGCCGGGGTAGCGCCAGCGGTGAGCGGCCAGCGCATCGCGCAGACCCAGTGGGCGAAACTGGAACTGTCGGTCGCGCCGCGACTCTGGCGCATCCATCACGCGCACGCTCCCCACCCGGCGCCTCCGCCCAGGTCCCTCACTCACCGCTGTCGTGCGCCGCCCATGGATCGTGCAGCTCTGGTTCCACAGGACAGGCTTGCGGCGCCAGCAGGAAGTCGGGCCGCGCATCCAGCAGCCGCGTGAACGCCGCCACCACCTCTGGATCGAAGGCCGTTCCGGCGCTTTCCAGCAGACGCGCGCGCGCCTCCGCCACCGACATCGCCCCCTTGTAGGGGCGCGGCGTGGTGATGACGTCGAAGACATCGGCGACGCTCAGCAGGCGCGCGCCCAAGGGAATCGCCGCGCCTGCAAGCCCATTCGGGTAGCCCTGGCCGTCCCAGCGCTCGTGGTGGCTGAGCACGGCGTCCAGGATGCCATCGGGCATGTCGAAGGCCCACAGCAGTTGCGCCGCCATCACCGGATGGCGCTCGATCATCTCGCGCTCAGTCTGCGAGAGCGCGGCGGGCTTCAGCAGCACCTCATTGTGTACCCACGTCTTGCCGAGGTCATGCACCAGCCCGGCCAGCGCCAGCTCGCGCGCCGCGCCGCGTGGCCAGCCCATGAAGCGCGCCAGCCGGTTGACGTAGATGCCAACACGCCGACAGTGGTCGTAGGTCACCTGGTCGCGCTCGCGGATGCTGCCCGCTAGCTCCACGATGACGTGCCGGGTATGGCGCCGCGTGCCAGGTACCGCGTCCATGATGGGGATCATGCTCGCTTCATCCTTCCAACACACACCTGCCAACGTATGCCCTGCGGCCACGTCGTGAGAAGGCGCCCCACCTGGCGCCTCACATTCTGTCTGTGTAACGCACGACCAGCGCCAATCCTTACCGTCACGCGGCGAAAGTGCTGTTGAGCGTTGTGGATGGCGGGAACGCGGTTCGCGCCGCTAGCGCACGGCGGCAGGCAGCAGCGGCGCGAGGAACTGTCCGGTGTAGCTGATCGGGCTGGCCGCGATGGCCTCTGGCGTGCCCTCGGCGATCACCTCGCCGCCACGCTCGCCGCCATCCTGCCCCAGATCGATGATCCAGTCGGCGGCCTTGATGATGTCGAGGTTATGCTCGATCACCACGACCGTGTTTCCGGCGTCCACTAGCCGCTGCAAAACCGCCAGCAGCCGCTCTACGTCGGCGAAGTGCAGGCCCGTCGTTGGCTCATCCAGAATGTACATCGTGCGGCCCGTAGCGCGACGCGATAGCTCCGACGCCAGCTTGATGCGCTGGGCCTCGCCGCCAGAGAGTGTCGTGGCGGGCTGCCCCATGTGGATGTAGCCCAGCCCGACATCTTCGAGCGTGGCCAGCTTGTTCTTGAGGCTGGGAACCGCGTCGAAGAACACCAGCGCCTCGCTGACGGTCATATCCAGCACGTCAGAGATAGTCTTGCCCTTGAAGGTGATCTCCAGCGCCTCGCGATTGTAGCGCTTGCCTTTGCAGGTCTCGCAGGTCACATAGACATCCGGCAGGAAGTTCATCTCGATGGTCAGGATGCCCTCACCTTTGCAGACCTCACAGCGCCCGCCCTTCACATTGAAGGAGAAGCGCCCCGGCTGGTAGCCGCGCAGACGCGCCTCTGGCGCCTGGGCGAACAGCTCGCGGATGGTGGTGAAGGCGCCGGTGTAGGTGGCCGGGTTCGAGCGCGGCGTGCGTCCAATGGGCGACTGATCAATGTCGATCACCTTATCCAGCGCGTCCATCCCTTCGATGCTGCCGTGCAGGCCGGGGCGCTCGTGCGCGCGGTTGAGCGTCAGAGCCAGCCGCTTGTAGAGGATCTCGTTGATGAGCGTGCTCTTGCCAGAGCCAGAGACGCCCGTCACCACCACCAGCTCGCCCAGCGGAATCGAGACATCGATGCCCTTCAGGTTGTTCTCGCGCGCATCGCGAATCGTCAGGTTGCGTCCGTTGCCCTCGCGCCGCTGTTCTGGCGCGGGGATATGCCGCTTGCCGGAGAGATACTGGCCCGTCAGCGACTCCGGATGCGCCTTGATCTGCTCCAGCGTGCCCTCGGCCACGATGTAGCCGCCATGCTCGCCCGCGCCTGGCCCCATGTCGATGATGTAGTCCGCCGCGTGCATGGTGTCTTCGTCGTGCTCCACGACCAGTACTGTGTTGCCAAGGTCGCGCAGGCGTGTCAGCGTCTGGATCAGCCGCGCGTTGTCGCGCTGGTGCAGGCCGATGCTCGGCTCGTCCAGGATGTAGAGCACGCCCATCAGGCTGGAGCCGATCTGGGTCGCCAGCCTGATGCGCTGAGCCTCGCCGCCTGAGAGCGAAGTGGCGCTGCGGCTCAGTGTCAGGTAGTCCAGCCCGACATCCACCAGGAAGCCCAGCCGCGCCTTGATCTCCTTCACCACCTGCCGCGCGATGGTCATCTCGCGCGTGGTCAGCGTTGGCGCGTCGGCAAAGTCTGGGCCGCCGCCGCCCGCCAGCAGCCGAAGGGCGCCCCGCGCGATGGCCTGCTTGCCGTTCTGGCTCGCCTTGCCGTTCGCGCCATTCTTGCCGTTGCGACCGTTGGCGCCATTGACGTCGGTCAGTGGGGCGTCGTCGTCGGGCGACGCGGAGATTGTGTCAAAGAAGCGCAGCGCCGTGATGATTGAGTAGCCCGTCACCTCAGAGATGTTGCGCCCGCCGACCGTCACCGCCAGAATCTCCGGCTTGAGTCGTGCGCCTTTGCAGGTGGGGCAGAGCCGCGCCGACATATACTGCTCGATCTCCTCGCGGCCACCCTCCGAGGCGTCGTGATAGCGGCGCTCCAGATTGGGGATGACGCCCTCGAAGGTTGTGCGATGCGTGCGGCGCACGCCCTGCCGATTGGTGTACGAGAATGAAATCTCGCCTGGCGCGCCGTACAGCACCAGTCGCTGCGCCGTCTCCGGAAGATCTTTCCACGGCGTATCCAGGCTGAAGTGCTGTTGATCGGCCACCGCGCCGAGCTGCTTGGCGTACCACGCGCTGATGCCTGCCAACCGCGTCCACGGCAGGATCGCCCCCTCGTTGATGCTGAGGTCGGGGTTGGTGACGACCAGTTCGGCGTCTACCTCCAGCTTGGTACCGAGGCCAGTGCAGTCGGGGCAGGCGCCGTAGGGGCTGTTGAATGAGAAGCTGCGCGGCGCGATCTCCTCCAGGCTGATGCCGCAGTAGACGCAGGCGAAGCGCTCGGAATAGAGCGTCTCCTCGCCGCCGATGACCGAGACGAGGATGATGCCGCTGCCCAGCTTCAGGGTCGTCTCCACCGAATCGGTGACGCGCTGGCGCTGGCTGGTCTCCGGGTCGCCCGTCGCCTCAGGGCTGTGCGGCGTGCCATAGCCAGCGCTGGCCTCGGCCACCCGCAGCTCGCCATCGCTCGTCGCCTGCTGCGCCTCGTGGCGGATGATGAGGCGATCCACCACCACTTCGATGGTATGCTGCTTGTACTTATCCAGCTCAATTGTCTCGCTGAGGTCGCGCACCTCGCCGTCCACACGCACGCGCACATAGCCCGCGCGGCGCATCTCCTCGAAGACCTGGCGATACTCGCCCTTGCGCCCGCGCACCAGCGGCGCCAGCAGCATCAGCCGTGTGCCGTCGGGCTTGTCGAGCACGGCGTCCACCATCTGCTGCACCGTCTGCTGGCTGACCTCGCGTCCACAGTTCGGGCAGTGCGGATGCCCCACCCGCGCGAAGAGCAGGCGCAGATAGTCGTAGACCTCCGTGACGGTGCCGACGGTCGAGCGCGGGTTGCGCGACGTGCTCTTCTGGTCGATGGAGATGGCGGGCGAGAGCCCGTCGATGTGATCGAGGTCGGGCTTTTCGAGCTGCCCGAGGAACTGGCGAGCGTAGGATGACAGCGACTCGACATAGCGGCGCTGCCCCTCGGCGAAAATGGTGTCGAAGGCAAGGCTGCTCTTGCCTGAGCCAGAGAGTCCGGTGATGACGACGAGCTTGTCGCGGGGAATCGTGACGTCGATATTCTTCAGATTATGCTCGCGCGCGCCACGCACCGAGATATGATCGAGCGGCATGAGTTCAGCTTTCTCCGGTCTCACAATCGCGCGACAGACGCCCCCGCGACGTTGCGATTGGCGCGTCCTACGAACACATGCGCTGGTAGGGATAGTCCCCTCAGTATAGAACGTCTGTACGACATCGTCAAGCAGGCGTGTCGCCTTTTGACGGCCCTCTGGACGCCCACGGATATGCACGGACATGCTCACAGATTGTATCGAAGCGCGGCCCTGGCGCCCAATCAAACGCCCAAAAAGGCGCTCAGCAGGCGCCCAGAATGGGCTAGGTATTCAGGGTATCGGATTGTGGCGCGCCCCACACGCTGCGGGGTGGGTCGCCTGCTACACTGGGCGCAGGACAAGGTTTGCGCAGGAAGAAGGAGTCGCCGCATGCGCCGTAACCGTCGCGCTACTTTCATCATCGTCGCGTGCGCCGCGCTGCTTCTGGTGGGCGGCGTGGCGCTGGCGTTCAACGCGCGCGTGGCCAATCACTTCGGCTACGCTCTGCCTGGCACGGAGGGCCTGCCGGAACGCATCACGTATGCTGGTCGGCGCTACAGCGCTCAAGGCGAATGCTGGACCTCGTCGAAGCTTCAGCAAGAAAGGCTTTGGCCTCTGCATGAGGTTACGCAGCTCCCCACGCTGCTCGGTCCGGCGCATCCAGTGCTGAGCGCGGGGATTCCGCAAGGCATGATGGCCATGACGCTACTGATCCCCAGCGACGCCTGCTACGCGATCTACGATCTCGAAGGTGGACCGTAGCGTCGTGGCGCGTGCGGAGGCGCCTTACTTTTCGTCGTGCTGCTGTTGGGCGCGACGATACTGCTGGCGCAGTCGGTAGACACGGAAGCGGGTGATGAGGGCGCTGATGGGGTTGCGGTGGATCGGCGTTGGCCCTCCTACGGACGACGGCCCGGCCCCACGCCACTGCGATGCGCGCTGGGGACGAAATTGGCCCCTCCAGCCGACGAACAACCCCACAATGAAGACGATCAGCGCGCCCGCGCCGATGGCGCCAGTAATCAGGTCGGGGGCGCCATTGTAGAACGCCCAGCCAGTCGCGATCAGCGTGAGCGCCACGCTCACCAGCAGCAGCAGCGGGCTGAGCGCAATGTGGATCTGGGGGCGCGAGCGGGGCACAGGACGACGCAGGGGGCGAATGCGGTCGCCCGGACCACGTTGTTGTGGCTCGGACTCTTCCATCCGGTTGAGGATTTCTTCAATCTCGCGCTGATATCGATTGGGCATGATCACGACCCCCGTGGAGCAGTCCGCAGACACGACCGCGCCTGGGCGCATTCTTCCGCCTCAAACTTAGTATAGTCCAGAGCTTTCGCCAAGGGCAAGTAGCATCGCGCGCTTGACCTCACGGATGCGTCACAAGCGAACGACGGCGCCATCGTTGCCCTTCTCATAGCAGTGTCGCTCCCCTCACGCTCAATGCAGCGGCGTCGTTGGCGGCAATTGTATCGCCAGCGCATGCAACATTGCCAGTTTCAATTTGAATAGGAATGTCAACTCGATCACGGCCAGCGTGAGCGCCAGGGTGAAGACAGGCAGCGCCTGCCTCCAGCGCGCGAAGCGACCGATGAACGGGCTGAAACTGAGCAGAAACACCAGATTCACCAGCGCCAGCGCCAGCGCCAGCCCCACCGAACTCAACAGCGCAATCGGGTAGAGCAGCCAACCTGTCTGCGAGCCCACAGCAAGGAAGGCGAGTAGCAAGAGCGGTACCACAACGCCCAATTGCGCGAAGGAGCGAAACGATGCGCGCAGATCTTCCGCGCGCCACAGCAGGCTGTTCGCAACGGGCGCGATGAAGGCCACCATCGCCACGCCAGCGCCCAGCCCGGTCGTCAGCCGCAACAGATTCTGCGGCTGATAGAGATGCGGCAGCCCCAGATCGAGAAACAGTGAGTTGAAGCCATCCACCGCCATGAAGCCGACCAGCGCCACCAGCAGCAGCGCCACCGGCCAGCGCGGCAGCCGCGCGGCCCGCACGCGGCCCGCCCCCAGCAACGTCAGGAAGCCCAGCGCGAAGCCCAGATAGACGCCGGTATTGCGCGCGCAGAGCGGGAGCTGCTGCCCGGCAGGATAGAATGAGTGGCCTGGCAGTTGCGCGCAGATGCCGCCATCCAGCGCGCGTAGGCGATCCAGCAGCGTCTCGCCCGGCAGGAAGATCAGCGCCGCCAGCGCCGCCAGATAGAGCGCCGCGAAGGCGAGCAGCGCCCAGGTCGGCGGATCCCACATCTGCCGTGGTCGCCGCCGCACTCGCTCGACGTTGGATGTCGCGGGCCGCGCTGACATGCCCCTCTCCTCGTGTCGTGCGCCTCAGCGCAGCGTGATGCCACCAAATACACTGTTCAGGACGAAGAGCCAGTTGAAGAAGATCGCCACTCCCATGAAGGCCAGCAGCCCGCCCGTCACCAGCTCGATCGTGCGCATGTGCGGCGTCAGGCGCTTCAGCAGCGGCGCGAGGCGGTCGAACGCCAACCCCAGCGCCAGAAACGGTAGCCCCAGCCCCAGCGAATAGATCGCCAGTAGCAGCACCCCCGTGCCCAGCCCCTGAGCCTGCGCCGCGATCACCAGAATGCTTGCCAGAATCGGCCCGACGCACGGCGTCCATCCCAGCGCGAAGATCAGCCCGATCAGCAGCGAGGCGGCGTAGCTCGACTGCCCCGCCTGCACGGAAAAGCGCCGCTCCAGGTTCAACCCAGGAATGCGGATGAGTCCGGCGACGTGCGCGCCGAGGATCACCAGCAACACGCCGCCAATCTCGCGCAGTGCGAGCTGTCGTTCCGAGAGAAACGAGCCAAGTTCGCTGGCCGTCGCGCCGAGCGCGATGAAGGTCAGCGTAAAGCCCAGCACGAACGCGGCGGCGTGCAGCGTCGTCGTTCGCCGGAGCGCCGCGCGCTTGGTCTTGTCTGCCTGTTGACCCTCCCATATGCTGGGGCCGACCAGCCGCGCGATGTAGACGGGAGTCAGCGGCAGCACACACGGCGAAAGAAAGGAGAGCAGGCCAGCGAGAAACGCGGCAAAGAGAGGCACGGCGCCCATGCGAACGTTCGCCTGTCACTACAAAGCGGTCAGATTGCGAAGGCGCCCACTCTGGCGCCGTTCTGGTCAAAAGTATAGCAGACACGCGCGCCCCCTCGACATCCATCCAGAACCAGGCGCGGGAGCGGCTGGCGGGCAAACTGGCGTCATCTTCGCCGCCAGAACGCCTACCAGTCGCCGGGCATTCGTGCGACTCCCGGCGGGACATCCTAACGCTCGCCGAATCCTACCGAGCGAGCCGCATACCAGCCTTCCCGATGGGAAGGACCTCACGTTTCATGACGCTATCGATGACGATGGCGCCGGATACATAGAATGCAATCAGCGACGTGAGCATACCCGCATACCCGCCGATTGCCAGCAGGAAATTGTGGCCGCCGATCATCACACCGATGCCGTCGCACAGATAGGTGAACGACAGGATGAGCAGAATGGCTGCGATGAACGTGTTGTCTCCCAACGCCGCAACTCCCAGATACAGGGCGATGAGAGCGAATGAGAGCACGAAAATACCTGCGACAAACGCAGGACTTCCGCCCGTAGAGGAGTCGGGCAGAATCTTCGCGAGGGTCAACCACTCCAGGATTGCCCAGGAAGTGTTGAACGCGCCGAAGCAGGAGAAGGCAGTCGCGGCGAGCAGATTGCCCCTCCGGAATGCCCACATCCCCGCCAGGAACTGGCCAATGCCGCCGAAAATCAGCGCCACCGGAATCGCTACGGCCACCGCCGACAGGGCGAACCAGCCCGCGAAGACGGAGCTAATGGTGAATGTGGCGCTGGCGAAGCCCGCAAGTCCCAATGGAATTGGGTCCGCGACGACCGCTTGCGAGCGCTCGACGTACGCATCGGTCTCCGCCCGAGGCAATGGACCCTTGACAGTACCAGACTCGGTCCAGAACTGCCCCACCTGGCCTGCGCCGTCCGGCAGAGGCGCTCTGTCGGCGCCAGTAGCGCCTGTGATCCCTGTTACTCCAGACATCGTTGTCCTTGTCCTTTCTGACGTGTCCCTACGTCAGGCGTCGCACGAATGACCACTGCGCCCCTCAGCGCAGCGACATCACACTGAGGCGCAGAGGGCGTGCCAAAAGTGTCACGTCGCGACACGAATGAACGGTTGACGTGAGACGCTGGCGACGAGCGCGAGGCCTGAGTTGGTCAGGCGTCGCGCGCCACCACGGCCAGAATCTCTGGCGCGCGATTCACCAGGCGCGGTGCGATGAGGATGGTGGCGACCTGATAGAGCGAGAACCCGTAGACCAGCGCCAGCGGCGCCATGAACGCCAGCAGAGGCAGGTGATCGAGGAAGAGCGGTATCAGCAGCAGGAGGAAGACGGGCGCCAGCGCGAAGAGCGTCGCCCCGAGCGCCGCTATCGAGATCACGCTGCGCAGGCAGCCATTCTCGGAGGAGAGGTTGTTCGAGCCCATGTGCAGTTGGCGCACGCGCAGCGGCAGCAGCACCGAGGTCAGGTTGCCCGTCCCCAGCAGCGCCAGCGTCGCCGCGCCGCCCTCGATGATGGCCAGCGGCATCGCGTTCCAGTCGCCCGAGACCGCACAGACGGCGCTGATCAGCGCAAGCTGCGCCGTGAACGCCACCACGCCGACCGCCAGATTCTTGCCCCAGAGCACCTCCAGTGGGCGCGCGGGGGTCAGCAGCAGCGTCTGGAGTCCCTGACGCTCCAGCCCGAAGGCGTTGAGCGAGAGGGTCAGCACGATTAGTAGCGCGGGCAGCGGCGCCAGCAGGGGCTGATAGCCCGCCATGCGCTGGGCGAAGTAGCTGGGGTGCGGGTCAACGTTGTGTGTCAGGCTGGGCGCGAAGACGACGAAAAGCAGCACCAGCGAGCTGAGCAGCGCCGCCTTGATCTGTGGATCGCGCCAGAAGTAGCGCAGGTCCTTCAGCGCGACGGCAACGATGACCGGCGAGATGAGCCGCCTGCGCTGCGGAGTCGCCAGCGCCAGGCTAGCCCCGCCCAGCGCCGCGTCTCCGGCCAGCGCAGCAGCCGCTGGAGTCGCGGTCACGCGCCGCCGACGGGTTCGCTCGCCGCCGCCGCCTTCGGGCGTGGTCACGCCGCGATCCAGCACCCAGGCCCACACGATCAGCAGCGCGGGCGTCAGCGCCAACAGCGCCAGCAGCCAGGGCAGCGCGCCCAGCGCGTCGCCGGCGTTGGCCGCGATGATGGCGCGCGCCGCCATCCCCGGCGGAATCCACTGGAGGTACTGGCCCAGGTCGAGTTGGCCAAAGGCGCGCGGACCATCGATATGCTGCGCCAGGACGGTGATGAACTGGCCGGACAGCGAGCAAAGCACGCTCATCAGGGCGAAGAGGATCACCGAGAGGTCGCGATAGCGGCGACTGCGCAGCAGGCCAACCAGCACAGCCAGCGTACACTGGCTCAGCCCGACGACATGCACGTACAGCAGCGCCAGCGCCACCACCGTGACGATGATCGCCAGCGCGCTGGCATGCCAGCCGACGATGACGGCGGCGAAGATGGCCAGGATGATGACTGTCGCCGGATCGAAGAGTGTCGAGAGTGTCAGCCCCACCATGCGCTCCGCCCGCGAGAGGGGATAGGCGTGCAGCTTGCTGACATCCAGCCCTTCGTTGACGGAATATTGCAGCACGGGCAGCGCCGCCCAGGCGATGTAGAGCAGCCCAAGCGCGGCGAAGAGCACCTCGGCGGCGGCGCGTACTGGCAGATTGAGGTAGCCCAGCGCGGTGATGACGCCCGCCAGCCCGGCGAAAGCGAAGATGAAGAAGGAGAGCGCCACCAGCCCAATCAGCGCCGAGACGCTGCGGCGATACATGCGCACGCTGAGCTTCCAGCGCACCCCCAGTAACGCGCCGATCTGGCGGGGTCGCAGCGTCCACTGCGACAGCGGGGCAGACGTCTCCGGCTGCGGTAGGGCGCCTGTGCGGGTCGTGGCTATCTCAGCCATTCCAGGCTCCCCTCGTGCGGCGCGGCGCCTACCAATTGCAGGAAGACATCTTCCAGCGCGGCGTCGCTGCCACCGCCTGCGCGCTGCCGTAGCTCGGCCAGCGTGCCCTCGGCGACCAGGTGGCCATTCTCGATCACGCCGACGCGGGTGCAGAGCTTCTCCACCACCTCCATGATGTGTGAGCTGAAGAAGATGGTTACGCCGCTGCCCGTCAGCTCGCGCAGGATGTCACGGATGACGCGCGAACTGACCGGATCGACCCCCTCGAATGGCTCGTCGAGGAAGAGCGCCTGTGGCCGGTGGATCAGCGCGGCGGCCAGCGCCACTTTCTTACGCATGCCCACGGAGTAATCCACCACCAGCTTGTCGGCGTCGTCGCCCAGCAGCAGAGCATCGAGCAGCGCGCCAGCCCGCCGTCGCGCCTCAGTGCGGGGAAGGTCGTACATCGCTCCGGCGAACTCCACCAGCTCACGCCCCGACAGCCGCTCATAGAGGTTGAGCTGCTCGGGCAGCACGCCCATCACGGCTTTGGCGCGCAATGGCTCGGTCCAGACATTCACTCCGCCGACATAGGCCAGGCCAGCGGTGGGGCGCAGCAGCCCCACGAGCATCTTGATGGTGGTGGACTTGCCAGCGCCATTGCGCCCCAGGAAGCCGAAGAACTCGCCGCGCCGCACGACCAGCGTCAGGCCATCCACGGCGCGCTTGTCGCCAAAGGCGCGCGTCAGGCCGAGGGTGGCGACAGCGGCGTCCGATGGCGGGAAGACGTCAGGATGCGGCGGCTTATCGGGCAGCGATGATGGCATCGTCATATGATGAGCAATCCTTTTGGCGCTGATAGTTCCAGTGGCGGCAGAGTGGCGCGCTCGTCTGGTGTACGGCTCAGCCGTATCGCAGGTTCCACGCCACTTGCGTATTGTAGCGTGCGCAGGTATGCATACGGCCACCGCCATCATGCGGACACGAGTGAGGTTGAGGAACGAGCCTATGGATGATCGAAGATGTCATGTCCCCGATACGCCGCCAGATGATGTGTGGCTCGCCGGGAATCCGCTCGGGGCCAAACATAAAGGTCGCGCGGCCGTCAGGCATGTCCCAGGTCATTTCATAGATACCGGGGGTATCCGCCCAATGCGCTGATGCGCAAACTCTTGCGAAATGGCTTCCCGGCCTTCATATCCGCGACCATTTTCACGACGGCTTTGGCGAAAAGACCCCGTTTCGCGGGAGTCAGAGCCAGATATTCCCGCATGAACTGCGCGAACTCATCATGCATCGGCATCTGCGTCGGCCTCAGCCTCGCGTTCGATGTCGCTGATCTCCTCGTCACTCCAACCGAGTCGCCGCAACCATTCTTCGGTCTGGGAGAAGCGCGGCTCCTTGAGTGGATCGCGCAAGCTCTCGATGAGTCGCGCCAGCACTGCGTCAGGCGTGGCGCCCTCGTTCTCAGCGGCCCGTGTCAGCTTTTGATACTGTTCGTCAGTCAACTCGATAGTATGGCTCATGATTGGTTCCTCCACTTTCAGGCATTCTATCATGCGCAGCGCCGCTGCTTGCGGCGTAGCGATAGGCTGTCGCGGCGCGGACGGCGTGGCTGGCTACAGCTTCGGGGTGAGGGGACCCACCTGATCTTTTTGCCTGTTCTTCGTCAGTTGGTGTGGAGCAGGTTCGGCACAATCCACTGTTGAGGCCGCTCGCTGTAGATGGGCGCCCTGGTACGTCAGCCTGCGTTGGGGGCAACACATGGGCCAAGTTCGTTATACCTTGTTGCAGCGCATGCGAGACTGCAACGCAGCAAGCCCCGCATGACGCCGCCATTGCAACAAGCAGCGGCATGCGACTCGCTGGAGCGCACAACGAGCAACCACTATGGGGAGGTGGGGAGATGGCATACAGTCTTTTTGCAGAATACAAATTCCTCGTCAAGGATTCCGAGCATATTGCCTCGCGGCTCCAGAATCTCAACACGGTCAATATCACCGTGGAGACCTTCCTCGTCACTGGAACCGTTGGCCTGGCCAGCATCTTACTCACCTACAGCCCCAACTCGCCCGTGGGCTTACTCGTCCTCGGCGGAGCGCTGTTGGGCGCCATTGTTGGAGGCGCCGCGAGCATTGCCTGGTTGTCGCGCGCGCGCACCTATCGGCAGTTGCTGAATGATCGACTCAACGACCTGGTAACGCTGGAATCACGTACCGACTTTCCCGGCGCTACGAAACCCTACACACGCGCTGCGAAGGTGAACTTGAACCCCATGACTGGCGCCCGCAAGCGTGGAACACTGCTGGATCTGCTTGCCACCATTTTTGTGAGTGTTTTCGCCATTGAGATCATCGCCCTCATCGGGCTGATAGCGTTCATTGTAACGAATTACCGGCTGCCGTTGAGTTTCTAACGTAAGCGCAGGCCATTGCTGTTGAGGCGCGCAGCTTATAACTTCGGGGTGAGGGGACCCAACTGGTCCGCGGTTGGCTCCGCTCAGCAGAACCACGCTTCGGTCAGGTGGGGGATGGGACGCAGCCGCGCGCTGGGCGCCACGCTGGGCGTGTCAGCTTCGGCTGCTCGGCCCAGCCGTCGCTCGGCCAGCGCGCGCACGTCGGCGAAGGTCTGCGCGGCGGAGCGATGCTGGGCGGCGGCGCGCTCCACCAGCGCGGTCACCTTGCGTTGCAGGGTGTCCATGCGGGGGTCAGCGTGCTCCCAGCGATAGCTGAAGGCCGCTTCATTCAGCGGGCCGAGCCATTCGGCGGCGTCGGGCGTCGTGAGCAGCGCCGAGCCGGGCGGCACGAGCAGGCGAATGGCGTACTGGATCGGGTCGATATGCTCGACCAATCCCTGCGCGGCGACGAAATCCAGCAGTTCCAGGTAGTCATCCGCCGCGGTCCATGGGGTGAAGGCGACGAACGTCGGGCGCAGCGGAATGCCTGCCGCGTCGGCGATGCGCAACGCCTCCTCCACATCGGCGCGCGTATGCCCCTTGGCCAGATGCTCCAGCACGCGCGGGCTGAGCGATTCCACCGCCGAGACGATAAATGCGCAGCCCAGCTGACCCAGCTCGGCGATGGCCTCGCGCTGCTCCAGAATGTGCTCGACCTTGATGGTCGCGTCGAAGGTGACGTCAGGGAACTCGGCGTGCAGCGCCCGCGCGATGGCCAGCGCATGCCCCGGCCCATTCAGGAAGTCAGGATCGCCGAAAGTGATATGGCCCGCGCCCGCCGCCACCTGCGCGCGGATGTCATCCAGCACGACGGCGCGCGGCACGACGAAGAAGCGCCCGCCATAGACCGGCGTGATGGGGCAGTGCAGGCAGGTATGCAGGCAGCCGCGTGTCGCCTCGACGTAGCCTGCCGGAATCACCGCGTCGCCGCGCACGAGATGCGCGTAGCTGCGCAGTGGAGGCAGGCTGGCGCGGGCAGGCGCGGCGAATGGCAGCCGCTGCAGCACGGGCGTGGCGGGCGTCTGGCGCGTGCGCACGCCGGGGATGTTGAGCGTATCGGCGTCGGCGCCTGCATCCAGCGCCTCGGCCAGCGCCAGCAGCGCCTGCTCATATTCGCCGCCGATGACGGCGTCGGCGTGGTCGCGGAGCAGGTAGTCGGCATTGAGCGAGGCGTAGAGGCCGTAGAAGACGATGCAGGCGTCGGCATGGAGTGTGCGAGCGCGCTCAGCCACCGCCGCGCCCAGCCGCAGCGCCGTGTGCATCGGTACGGAGATGGCGATCAGCCGCGCCGTGCGCAGCGTCGCGTCATCCAGCGACTCGACGGAGGTGTCGATGGCGTGGGGCGCGAAGCCAGCCGCTTGCAGCGTGGCCAGCGGCGAGGCCAGGCTCAGCGGCTGGTGGCCAAGTTCGTAGCACGCCACCAGCGCGATGGCGCCGGGCGTTCGCAGCGTGGAGATGGTGAGCATGGGTGTCCCTGTGAGCCGATTGAGTTGATGCGCGGCGGGCTGCTACTTCTTGCGAGCGCCGACGGGCGCGCCCTTGCCTTTGGCGCCGCTCTGGTCTTCTGGCTCCCAGCCCTCCGGCTTCTCCTCGTCGTCGCCGAAGAGGAAGCGCTCCATCTCCTGCCGCAGAATCTGGCGCGAGTCGGGGTCGGCGAGGTTCAGCCCATAGTGATTGATGAGCAGGCGCGAGTGCTCCTGCCACATATCCCATGCCTGCTGCGAGATGTTGTCGTAGATGCGCTGGCCCAGCTCACCCGGCATGGGCGCCTTCTCCAGTCCCGGTAGCCGCCGCTTCAGTTTCGCGCAGGTCACCATGCGAATCATGCTCATGCCTCCTGAAATGGCGCGCACGCCGCGCCACGCTGACTTTGTATAGTATACCGTACAAAGGCGCCTCAGAAACATCACAAAGAAATTGCGAGGACGCGCCGGGGGAGAGCGCAATGGACGACGAGGACGAAATCTCGCGGCGCATCGATCAGTGGATTCGCCGCACGGCCTATGCGCCTGCCGCCACCAATCGCGCGGAATCGGGGCGCACACGCATGCGTCGCTGGGCGCAGACTATCCTCGCCGCCGATGACCACTGGATGATCCTGGACACCGAGACGACCGGATTCGCCAATAGCGACGACATCATCGAGGTCGCCGCCGTCACCCCGCACGGCGAGCCACTGATCGACTGCCTGATTCAGCCAGGGCGGCGCATCCCGGCGGAGATCACGCAACTCACAGGTATTCGCGATGAGATGGTGGCAGGCAGCCCGTCGTTTCGGCTGGCGTGGGAGCAGACGCTGGCCCAGCAGCTCGGCGCCCGCGCCATTCTGGCCTACAATGCGCCCTTCGACGTGCGAATGCTGCGCCAGAACATCCAGCGGCACTGCGGTCAGGTCTGGTCGCCGGTTGGCTCGGATTGCCTGATGCGCGCCTACGCCAGCTATCGGGGCGAGCGCCAGGCGCGCGGCGGCTATCGCAGCCATCGGCTGGGCGACGCGTGCGCCCAGATGGGCATCGCCCACAAGCACGCCCATCGCGCGCTGGAAGACTGCCTCGTCAGCGCGCGTCTGCTGCAAGCGATGGCCAACTGAGCGATGGCGAGACGAAGCGGAGGCGCCTGTGGCGTGTGAGGGATCATTGAGCGGACTGCGCGTGGTCTTTTTCGGGCTGGGCGGCGTCTTCTCGCGGCTCCCGCTGGAGGCGCTGCTGCAAGCGGGCGCCGACGTGCGCGCCGTCGTCACGCTCGCCCAGCCAGGGCTGTCGCTGGGCGAGTCCGCCGACCAGCCATTCATCCGCCTGGAGCCGCGCCCGATCCGCCCCGCGCGCCTGCTGCCGCTGGCGGGCGGCGGTCCGGCCCCGCGCTCGCTGCGCGATCTGGCCGCTGAGGTGGGCGCGCCGCTGCTGAGCGTCGCGCGGCTGCGTGACGCTGCCACGCTGGAGGCGCTGACCAGCTTCGCGCCTGACGCCATCTGCGTGGCCTGCTTCACCCGCCGCCTGCCGCCCGTGCTGCTGCGCCTGCCGCGCCTCGGCTGCCTCAACGCGCATCCCTCACTGCTGCCCGACAATCGCGGCCCCGACCCACTCTTCTGGACCTTCCACGCGGGCGCGACAACCACTGGCGTCACTATCCACCTGATGGATGACGCCTTCGACGCCGGGCCGATTCTGGCGCAGTCGCGGGCCGCGCTGGTGGATGGCGAGACGGAGGAGGCGCTGGAGACGCGGCTGGCCGCGCTGGCGGGTGACCTGCTGGCCTCCTCGCTGGCGGGGCTGGCGTCAGGCGCGCTGACCCCCACGCCGCAGGACGCCGCGCGGGCGACCGCGCATCCGTGGCCAGAGCCAGATGATTACCTCATCCCCGCTGCGGATTGGTCAGCCCGCCGCGCCTACGCCTTCGCCTGCGGGGTCAGCGGGCGCGAGC
>DATBTW010000093.1:0-7241 GCA_036559055.1 Ktedonobacterales bacterium | reverse complement strand
CAATGTTTCACGTGAAACGTGGTCATGTGACGCCCGCGCTCAGTGGCCGGAGCTGGAGATGTCCGAGAAGTTCCCAGACCAGTCATGCAGGGCATGGATGTCTGGGAGCGGCCAGTAGACGAACTCCGCCTTGCCGATGATGTCGGACTGCGGCACTGGCCCCCAGTCGCGCGAATCAGAGCTATCGCCGCGATTGTCGCCCAGCACGAAATACTGCCCGGCGCTTAGCTTCACATGCTCTGGCCCATAGATGTTGAGCAGGTTGTTAGTATAAGGTTCTTGCAGTGTCACGCCGTCCACGCTGACCACGCCATCGGCGGTGATCGTCACCGTGTCGCCGGGGATGCCGATCACACGCTTCACAAAGTCGCGGCTGGTGTCTTTGGGATATTTGAAGACGATCACATCACCACGCTGCGGCGTATGGAAATCGTAGTCCACTTTGTTGACCAGGATGTATTCGTTATTCAGCAGCGTGGGGGTCATGCTGGGGCCATCGACCTGATAGTTCTGCACGAAGACCCGCGCGACCAGGAAGATCAGCGTCGTGATGATCGCGACTTCGAGCGCGTCGAGGAGCAGTCGTCCGGCCCAGCCTTCGCCTTGCTCATCCTGATAGTTATAGGCTTCGTCACGAGACGCTACACTCCCGCGCGCCATCTGCGCATCCTCTCTCTCGTCTCGCTCTGGGGTGGGGCTGGCCTTCGTCTGGCTGGCGCGATTCGCCGCATCCAGCCCCATTCACTATACTGAGCGTGGCGCCAGAGCGCAAATCAGTCGCCCCTTCGGCTCGCCCTCAGGGCGCCCCAGAGCGGCAGCCACTGCTGGCATCCACTCGCAGATTGGCTGCCAGTTCGGACGCATGGGCCAACGCCGCCTCTCCTCAGACGGGCGTTTCAGACGGGCGTTGACGCCCGTTCGTTTTCCATGCGCGCACTCCACTGCCGCGCTGCCCATCGTCCTCGCCAGCGCCTATGCCCAGACGGGCGGTATGGATTGTGAGCGCAGACGGCTAATGGTATGATGCCTGCGACTCGCAAGAGCGTGTAGCCCCTGAGACCAACCGCGACCCGCGAACCAACAGGCGCCAGCTGGCGCTGTCCAGGGAAGACGTCGGTGACGGAGGATGGACAAACTTGGATCAGGACACGGCACGAAAGAAGCGGAAGCGCGATGCGCGCAAGCGACCAGCCACGCCCCCCAATCTGCCCAACACCCCCCATACGCCGATATCCCCATGGACAGATGACGAAGACCTCAACCCGCCCTGGGATCATGCCAGTGGTCGCTGGCCGATTCCGCAGCCGAATGCCGCTGCGCGCCCAGCCGGTGAGGCGCCCCGCCTGAACGACGACTATATCGAGCCGCTGGTGGAGCGCTCACTGCCCAGCATGAGCATGCAGGACTTCACCGCGACGGGGCGCATCACCGCGCTGCCACCGCTGCGTCCGGGCCTGTCGTGGAGTCGCGGGCTAAAGGCGCCGCGGGCCTCCCCAGATTCCATTAGCGGAGCGCATGTCAACCGCGCTGGTGTCGATCTCGACGATCAGCCCTCCATGTATATCGCCGCGCTCAAGAGCAGCACGCTGATTCGCGCCACCACCATCGTCTCGCTGGCGCTGCTCGTCAGCCGCATCTTCGGCATGCTACGCACGATCCTTTTCGCCGCCGTCTTCAAGTATGGCCCGACGACGGACGCCTATACGCTCGCCTTCACGCTGCCCGACACCATATTCAATATCGTCGCGGGCGGCGCGCTGGCCTCGGCGGTCATCCCAGTCTTCAACGACTACATGATCAAGAAGCGCAACAGCAAGACCGCCTGGTATGTGGCGAGCGCCGCTATCAACGCCTCCATCGCGCTGCTGGTCGTTTTCTGTATCATCGCCATCATCTTCGCTGAGCCGATCTTGCGTCTGGCGTTTGGCAGCATCTTTGTCGGCTGCAATGTCAATCCGAGTTGTGAGGGCCTGACAGCGGTCAAGCTGACCCAGATCATGCTCTTGCAACCCATCTTCCTGGGGGGCGCGACAGTCGCCATCGCCTTGCTCCAGGCACGGCAATCGTTTATGGCGCCCGCGCTGGGCCAGGTGGTGTATACGATCAGCATCGTCGGCGGCACTCTGGCGACACTGGTCGACAACAAGACGCACATCTTCGGCGGGCATCTTGGCATCTACGGCCCCACCTGGGGGGTGGTGGTGGGCGCGGCGCTCCAGCTCGTCATCCAGATTCCAGCGCTGGTCAAGGCCAAGATGGTCTACACACCAACCCTCAACGTCAGGCACTCCGGCGTGATCGAGATCGGCAAGCTGATGGGGCCGCGCGTGCTGAACGCCACCGTGCTCTATTCTTCCGTCTTCATCAACCGCTTCTTGCTGATTGGCGCGGCTGGCGTGCTGACCGGCTACCAAACCGCGATGACACTGATCCTACTGCCCAATGGCATCATCGGGCAGGCGCTGGCGCAGGCGGCCTTCCCGACGCTCTCCACGCTGGTCTCGGCAGGCGAGTGGGATCGCCTGCGCCAGACGGTGCTGCGCAGCATCCAGGCGATCATGTATCTGGCCATCCCCGCCTCGCTGGGGATGATCGTGCTGGCTCAGCCTATCTCCACGGCGCTGCTCGACTATCACAACTTCGACCCCAAGACACTGCCAACCGTCTACGAGCCGCTGATCTTCTTCGCCATCGGCCTGACGGGGCTGGCGCTGGTCGAGATTCTGACACGCGCCTTCTATGCGCTTGAGAACACCCGCACGCCCACCCAGGTCAGCCTGCTCCAGTTCATGTTCGTCATCGGCATGAGCATCCTGCTGGATCCATTCGGCGGGCCGGGCATCGCGCTGGCCTCCAGCATCGCCTGGACAGGCGAGGCGCTGGTGCTGCTGATCTTGCTACGCCAGGAGCTGGGCGGCTTCGATTTCAAGTCGCTGGGGCTGTTCTTCGTCAATGTGCTGGCCGCCAGCGTCGCCGCCAGCCTCTCAGCGCTGCTCGTCTATATGGTCGGCGAGTTCCTGTTCCCCCCCGGCATACATTCGATCACCGAGACGCTGATGCTGCTGGCGCGCCTGATCGTCGCGATCATCGTAGGCGGCGGGGTCTACTTCGGGTTCGCACACTTCCTGAAGATCGACGACGTGCTGCCACTCAACCGACTGTTGAAGCGCGTCTTCAAGCGCCGCTAGCCTGCGACACGGCGCGGACCGTCGCGCCGCGTTTCACGTGAAACAGTCAGACAGTCCTCTTGACCATTGGCGCCAGTCGTGCCACAGTATGCTCGGTAGCGCGCCCGGCGGCGATGGGCCGTCTGGTTCGGTCGCCGCTGTGAGCAGCAGGAGCCAGCCATGAGCCAGGACACTGCGGAGCCGCCTGCGTCGGAGCCTGCCACTGGCGTCACGGAGCAGCCCCCGGCGCCTCAGCATGGCGGCGCGCTGAAGCATCACCGGGGCGCGGCGCGTTTCCTGCATGCGCCACGCTTTCTGCGCGTGCTGGGGCCAGGACTGATCACCGGCGCGGCGGATGATGATCCCTCTGGCATCGGCACGTATTCACAGACCGGGGCGGCGTTTGGCCCGCTGCTGCTCTGGACCGCGCTCTATCTCTTGCCGCTGATGATCTGCATACAGGAGATGTGCGGGCGGATCGGGCTGGTCACGCGCAAGGGGCTGGCGGGCGTCATCCGCAGACACTATACGCGCCGCCTGCTGATCGGCGCGGTCGCGCTGCTCTTCATCGCCAACACCATCAACGTCGGGGCCGACCTCGGCGCGATGACTGCCTCCATTCGCCTGCTGATCCCCTGGGCGCCCTCCGCGCCGCTCACCATCCTGATCGCCTGCCTCGTACTGGCGCTGGAGATCTTCGTCCCCTATCGCATCTATGCCCAGGCGCTCAAGTTTCTGGCGCTCTCGCTGCTGGCCTACATCGTCACCGGCATTATCATCGGCGGCGATTGGCGCACGCTGCTGCTCGATACGCTCGTGCCGCACATCCAGTTCAACGCGGGCTATCTCACCCTGATCGTCGCGCTGATCGGCACCACCATCAGCCCGTATCTCTTCTTCTGGCAGGCGTCCGAGGAGGTCGAGGAGGAGGACAACCGCAAGCGTATCAACGGCGGTCGCAGCGTCTGGCGTAATCGCGCCATCAGGTTGAAGCTCAAGCGGCTGCGTGTGGATACGCTCTTCGGCATGGTGGCGGCTGAGATCACCTTCTGGTTCATCATCCAGACGACCGCTGGCACGCTACATGCCCACAACATCACCACCATCCAGACGGCGGCGCAGGCGGCGCAGGCGTTGCGACCGTTCGTGCGCGGGCTGCCCAATGCTGGCGTCATCGCCGAGGCGATCTTCGCGCTGGGCATCGTGGGCACAGGCCTGCTGGCGGTGCCGGTGCTGGCTGGCTCGGCGGCCTATGGCGTGGCGGAGGCGTTTGGCTGGCATGAGGGGCTGAGCAGAGTTTTCACCCAGGCGCGCGGCTTCTATGGT
The DNA here is from genome assembly GCA_036559055.1 of Ktedonobacterales bacterium. Classification (GTDB taxonomy): domain Bacteria; phylum Chloroflexota; class Ktedonobacteria; order Ktedonobacterales; family JADMIN01; genus JAKAIY01. The sequence continues at coordinate 2,748 of DATBTW010000093.1, read as the reverse complement.
GTCATCGCCGCCTCGACGCTGTTGGGGCTGGCGCTCAATTTCATCGGCGTCAACGCCATCTCCGCGCTGGTCTATGCCGCCGTCATCAATGCCATCGTCGCCGTGCCGCTGCTGGCGGTGATCCTGCGCGTCGCCAATAATCGCGCCATCATGGGCGACTTCGTCAACGGCCGCCTCTCCAACATCGTCGGCGCGATCACGCTGGCCTTCATGGCCATTGCAGCGGTAGTTGCCATCATCGCGTTGCTTTGATCTGCTCGCCAGCGTCTAACCACTCAGCGGCGCTGGACAAGCACCAACGCGCCTGCTACGATTCAGTCAACCTACACTCGTCTACTCGTCGTCTACTCGTCGTCTACTCGTCGGCGGATGTCGCCGCGCCGGATCGCCACAGCGCCTCCCGCTGTGCCTCGTCTGGTGGTCGCGCGCTGCTACGACGGCTCATCGCATGCCATAAATACGGATGACAGCAGGACCATCCAGGCCCCTTCATCCTCGCCCACAGGTGAGACCATCGGCCATAGAAAAGGATCGTCTCCAGATGACGCATGACTCAGCATCGGTCAACACCGCGCTGGCGTATGTGGACAAACATCAGCAGCAGTTTCTCGACGAGCTGTTCGAGCTGCTGCGCATCCCCAGCATCAGCACGCTACCCGAACACAAGAAAGACGTGCGCCGCGCCGCCAAGTATATCGCCCGCAAGATGGACGATCTCGGCCTGCGCAAGGTCAAAGTGATCAAAACCGACGGGCATCCGCTGGTCTATGGGGAGTGGCTGGAAGCGCCCGGCAAGCCCACCGTGCTGCTCTATGGCCACTATGATGTTCAGCCGGTTGATCCCATCAAGCAGTGGAATAGCAAGCCCTTCGAGCCAGTGGTGCGCAATGACAACATCTATGCGCGTGGCGCGGTGGACGACAAAGGCCAGATCTATGGGCTGCTCAAGGCGCTGGAGGCGCTGATGCGCGCCTACCACGGCCTGCCCGTCAATGTGCGTGTGCTGATCGAGGGCGAGGAGGAGGCCGGCGGCGAGTCCATCGAGGCGTATGTGCGCGAGCATCCGCAGAAGTTGCAGTGCGACGTCGCCTATATCGCCGACACGGGCATGCCCGCCCCCGGTGTGCCATCCATCGTCTATGGGCTGCGCGGCATCACCTATACCGAGATCGAGGCAAAGGGCGCCAAGCAGGATCTGCACTCCGGCGCATTCGGCGGTGTGGCGCCCAATCCCATCCATGCGCTGGCGCTGGTGCTGGCCGGGCTGAAAGGCGCCGATGGCCACATCACCATCCCGGAGCTGTACAGCCAGCTCAAGGGCGTCAGCGCCGAGGAGCGCACGCTGTGGGAACGCAGCCCTGTGGATGTCCCCGCGCTGCTGAAGCGCGAGATGGGTGTGGATGTGCTGCCGGGCGAGGAGCAGATCGACCCGCGCGAGCGCCTGGCGGCGCGCCCCACGCTGGAGGTACACGGCATTCGTGGCGGCTTCGTGGATGAGGGCGCCAAGACGGTCATCCCGGCGGAGGCGGTGGCCAAGGTCAGCCTGCGCCTGCCGCCCGAGCTACACCCGAAGGATGTGCTGCCGCTGCTGCGCAAGCGTGTGGCGGAGCTCTGCCCACCTGGCGTGACGATGACCGTGCGCGAGATTCACAGCGGCGATGGCGTCAGCGTGCCGCTGGACAATGTCTATGTGCGTGCGGCAGAGCAGGCGCTGGAGCAAGAGTGGGGGCGCGCGCCGGTCTTTGAGCGCGAGGGCGGCTCGATCCCCATCGCGGCGCTCTTCAGCCAGACACTGCATGCGCCGGTCGTGCTGATGGGCAGCGGCCTGCCGGACGACAACATCCACGCCCCCAATGAGAAGTACCATCTGCCCAACTTCTACCACAACATCCGTCAGGCGGTGCGCTTCCTCGACATCCTGGGGCATGATCCCGCCGTGCTGGCCCGCCCCAGTCGCATGAGCGCCAGCGCGACCGCCACGGCGAACGGCGACGCGCCAGCCGACGCGCAGGCGGCGCGCAGCGCCAAAGCAAAGGCGGCGACGAAAGCATGACCACAGCGACGCCACAGATCGGCGGCATCTACCCACCCGTCCCGACCTTCTTCCTTGAGGATGAGTCGCTCGACCTCGATACCTTACGCCAGCATATCGGGCGGCTGCGCGAGCGCGGCATCATCAACTTCGTGGCGCTCGGCTCCAATGGCGAGGCGATTCATCTGGACCCCGACGAGCGGCGCGCGGTGATCGCGGCGATTCGCGCGGCGGCGGGCGCCGAGGCGCAGGTGCTGGCGGGAGCGGGCGGCCAATCGACACGCGAGACGATCGCGCTGTGCGCGCTGGCGGCGGAGGCTGGCGCAGACGTGGCGCTTATTCTGCCACCCAGCCACTATGGCGGCAAGATGGGCATGGCGGTTCAGCGCGCTCACTTCCTGGCTGTCGCCGACGCCAGCCCGCTGCCAGTGATGGTCTATAACATGCCAGCCAACGCAGGTGGCATCGACCTGGACGCCGAGTCGATCATCAGCCTCTCGGCGCATCCGCACATCATCGGCGTGAAGGACAGCTCCGGCAATGTGACGAAGCTGGCCGAGGTCGTCGCCGGAGCCCGCGAGGGATTTGTGGCGCTGGCAGGTAGCGCGGGCTTCCTGCTGCCCGCGCTGGTGGTGGGCGCGCAGGGCGCCGTCGCCGCGCTGGCCAATATCGCCCCGCGCGAATGCCTGCGCCTGCTGGAGCTGTATCAGCAGGGC
>DATBTW010000092.1:0-12089 GCA_036559055.1 Ktedonobacterales bacterium | reverse complement strand
TGGCTCGCTGGAGCGACGACGACATGCGCAAGACTTTCGAGGATGAACAGGATGGTAAGATCGTGCCTCTGTCGCGCGCCTGGATCATCTACCACATCTTCGAGCACGATTTGCACCACGGCGGCGAGCTTTCGCTGACCCTCGGCATGAACAACATCCCAGCCGATTTCCCCGGCTGAGGCGCGCCCCCACCCCCGGCCCCTCCCCCGCCAAGGCGAGAGAGGGGAGCTTAGAATACCCCGTCTCCCCGCAGAGAGAGGGGTCAGCGGATGAGGCGCTCGCCACGCGCGCCAACCGTTGGCTGTGGTTCCCCCTCGCCCTGCGGGGCGAGGGGTGAGGTTTACGGCAGCCGCGCCGCGACACTCGCCGAGAGAACTGGCGCATCGGCGCGGTCGAGCCGCACGCGCATCCCACGCGCCATGCGCAGCGTGACACGCGGACGCGCCACGACTGGCCAGCCCGGCGTGACACGCGGCGTGAAGCGCTGCACGATGGTGGCCAGCAGCAGCCGCGCCTCCATCTCGGCCAGGGGCATGCCGATGCAGATGCGCGGGCCAGCGCCGAAGGGGAAGTACGCGCCCTTGGGCAATTGCTGGCGGAACTCCGGCGTCCAGCGCTCCGGGCGGAAGACCTCCGGATCACCCCACACCTCCGGCAGGTGGTGGATGACCCACTGGCTGATGATGGCGCGTGTCCCCGCCGGGAAGCTGTAGCCGCCCAGCTCGAACGGCTCCAGCGCATTGCGGTTCACCGTCCACGCGGGCGGATAGATGCGCATGGCCTCCGAGATGACGCCATCCAGATAGGTGAGACGCGGCAGGTCGGCGGCGGTGGGCGTGCGCCCTTCGAGCGCCTGCGCCACCTCGGCGCGTAGCTTCTCGTATTTGTCAGGATGCTGCGAGAGCAGGTAGAACGTCCACGCCAGCGCGTTGGAGGTCGTCTCGTGGCCCGCTGCGATCAGTGTCATGGTCTGGTCGCGAATCTCCTGGTCAGACATCGGCGCGCCGTCCTCATCGCGCGCAGCCAGCAGCATCGAGAGCACGTCGCCGTGGTCGCTGCCATCGTGGCGTCGCGCCTCGATCAGTCCATAGACAAACTCATCCAGGCGGGCGCGGGCCTCGCGCGAGCGCTGCGCCTCGCCGAGGTTCAGCCTGGCCAGCATATCGCCCACCGGCCCCGGGCGATTGTTCTCGATGACCGTCGTAAAAAGCTTGCTGAGGTCCTTGCCCTGTGTTTGCAGGTCGAGATTAAAAAGCGATTGCACAATGATGCGCAACGTCAGCTCTTGCAGCGCCGCCGCCATATCCACCTCATCGCCCACACGCCACTGATCGAGCATCTGCTGCGTCTGGCTGGTCATCGTCTCGGCGTAGGATTCCACGCGTTTGCGATGGAACGCTGGTTGCACCAGTCGTCGCTGGCGGCGGTGAACCTCGCCATCGGTGGTCAGCAACGCCTCGCCCAGCAGGCGCTTCAGCACATCGCGGCTGGCGCCTGAGAAGAAGTTCTGAGCGTGATCGACCAGGAAATAGTGCGCGTATTCAGGGCTGGAGAAGAGGACAATCTCGCGCCCCAGCATCTTGATGCGGGCGATGTCGCCGTAGCTGCGCCGCACGCCAGTGAAGAAGGTCAGCGGGTCGCGCTGAAACGCGCGCAAGGTATGGATGCCCCAGCGCCCGCCAGGGCCGGGTGGGAAGCTGTGTCGTGTGGCCATGAGCCTTGATGCTCCTTGTAGAATCAGTGCGGAATCAGTGGGCGTCGTAGGGCGTCTGGCCCCATAGCGCAGCGACGAGGTAGCGACCGAGCGTGACGACGTGTTCATCGAAGGGCAGGCTGGCGGCGCCTTCGAGCGTCTCCTGCGTGAGCCGCCAGAGCGTGGTGCGAGTCAGCGCGACGACCGTGGCCAGCGCTACCGTCTGCGCCGGATACGGATAGGGCGCGGGCAGCGCGCGTGCGCGCGCATCGGAAGCGGCGTCGGCCAGTTGGGCGGCCAGCGACGCGGCGAACTGCTCCTGCAGCTCGCGCCCCAGGCCCAGCCCGGCGCCCCCGCCCGCGAACATCACCAGAAACAGCTCGCGATTGCGCTCGGCGAAGGCGCAGTAGGCGCGCACGCTGCTCTGCACCACATCCCACCAGGGGGCGCCACGCGCTGTCGCCTCGGCGCGGGCGGTGTCCAGCAGGGCGGCCAGTTCGCCGAAGCCATCGGTGACGACGGCGCGATAGAGGTCCTCTTTGGTCGCGAAGTGCAGGTAGAAGGTGCCGAAGCCGACATCCGCCGCGCCGGTGATTTGCGCGATGGTCGCGGCCTCCAGCCCATCGCGCGCGAAGATGGCGCGGGCCGCCGTCAGCAGGCGCGCGCGTGTTTGCGACTTGCGCCGTGCGCCGCGAGTGGGCGGCGACGCATCAAGACTCTGTACACCCATGCGCCTCTCCATCGAAAAGTGGTCAATGATGGACACATCAATTATGATAGCGTCATCAGTTTACCGAGTCAAGGGGTGGGGAGTTGCCTTGGCGCAGTTGCGTGCGGGCGCGGCCCCACTGCGTTGCTTTGCCCTCCGCGCCGCGATTGAGGTACACTCGGCTGGTGGCTGCCCGCGCCACTTCGCCGCAGATCAACGAGGATTGAACAGGAGTCCGCCGCCATGATCGATTTCACGCTCACCCCGGAGCAGTCCGAGATGCGCGACCTGGCCCACACCTTCGCCGAGCAGGAGATTCGCCCGGTCGCCGCCGAGCTGGACGAGCATGAGCAGTTCCCATGGGAGCTGGTGCGCAAGGCGGGCGAGCTGGGCTTGACGACCTTCGCCTTCCCGGAGGAAGTGGGCGGGCTGGGCATCACCGATGAGCTGACCAACTGCCTCATCACCGAAGAGCTGTCGTGGGGCTGTGCCGGAGTCGCGACGGTGCTGGGCGGCACGCATCTCGCCAGCATCCCCATCTTGCTGGCGGGAACCGATGAGCAGAAGCAGCGGCTGCTCAAGCCCATCGTGGAGCGCAATGGCCTGTGCGCGATGGCGCTGACCGAGCCAGAGGCTGGCTCCGATGTCGCTGCCATGACCACCACTGCCCGCCGCGACGGCGACAGCTACATCCTGAATGGTACGAAGCGCTTCATCACGAATGGCGGCATCGCCGACCTGTACGTCGTCTTCGCCTCGGTCGATCGCTCGGCGGGGCATCGCGGGGTGACGGCCTTCATCGTGCCGGGCGACGCGGAGGGGCTGAGCGGCGGCAAGAAGGAGAAGAAGCTCGGTATCCGCTGCTCGCACACGGGCGAGGTCATCCTGAAGGATGTGCGCGTGCCAGCGGAGGATCGGCTGGGCGAGGAGGGCAGCGGCTTCAAGCTGGCGATGACCATGCTCGACCGCTCGCGCCCCATGGTGGCCAGCATCGCCGTCGGCATCGCCAGCGCTGCCTATGAATATGCGCGCGGCTATGCGCTGGAGCGGGTGCAGTTTGGCAAGCCCATCGCCGCCAACCAGGGCTTGCAGTTCATGCTGGCCGATATGGCGACCAAGGTGCAGGCCGCGCGGCTGATGACGTGGTGGAGCGCGCGTGTGACCGAGACGGGCCGCCCGTTCCTCTACGAGAGCAGCATGGCCAAGAACTTCGCCTCGGATGTGGCGATGGAGGTGACGACCGACGCCGTACAGATCTACGGTGGCTACGGCTATATCCGCGAATACCCCGTCGAGAAGCTCTTCCGCGACGCCAAGATCACGCAGATCTACGAAGGCACGAACCAGATTCAGAAGATGGTGGTAGCGGCGCAAATCTTGAAATAGCGGCGGAGCGCGTGGCAGCCGTCCGGCATGTGATTGACAGTCGCGAGGGCGCCCTAAAGCTATTGCCCTACGGCGCTCCGACGAAGTATGATATGTCTATACACGGTTCGTGTGTTCCGTCGCGGAAGGTGGTAGCCGGATCATGATCAGGCACGAGGTCATCATACGGGTCAAACCGGACTTGAACCGGGAAGTCATCGATCGCACCCTGCGCGAGAGCTACGAGCTGCTCATCGAGCTTCCTGGCGTCGAGCGGGTGCGCTATGGCGTCAATAACGCCGCTGCCTATCGGCATGCTATGCTGGTCATCGACCTGACCGATGAGCAGGCCCTCCACCGTTTTGGTCGTCATCCGCAACATGCGCGAGCAGTGCGTCTCATCAATCGTCTGGCTGAGTCCTCATCGGTTGGCAGTTTCCTCGTGCGTTCGGAGCGCCGGTAGGTACATCTAGCCGTCGCTCGCCGAGCCGCCCACCCCAGGCGCGTCCCCTGACACGTCCTCTGGCATGGGCGGCTTTTTCGTGATCGCGCCGCCGCGCACCTCGTAGATCGTCGCCTGGCGCAGCGCGCTGGCCGGGGCGATGGTCAGATCGGTGGTCGTCACCAGCGTCTGATCCAGCCCGCGCACCGCCGCCAGCAGGTCTTCGCGGCGCTGCGGATCAAGCTCGCTCAGCACATCATCCAGCAGCAGCGCGGGCTGCTCGCCCGTCTCCGCCTCGATATACTCCAGCTCCGCCAGCTTCAGCGCCAACGCCACGGTGCGCTGCTGACCCCGCGAACCATAGATGGCTAGATCGACGCCGCCCGCCAGGAATCCCAGGTCGTCGCGATGGGGGCCGAGCACGTTCACGCCCTGCGCGATCTCGCGTCGGCGCACGGCCTCCAGCGCGGTACGCATGCGGTCGGTCGCCCGATCCACTGCATCGCTCTCAGCGTCGCTGGCGGCTGCGGTGTCCTGATAGGATGGGCGATACTCCAGCCGTAGCGCGGCCTCGTCGCCGGATTGCGCGCCCTCGTCGTCGCTGGCCAGTGCGGCGTAGACGCGCGCCGCCGCCGCGCTGGCGCGCTCCAGAAAGTCGGCGCGCTCGCGCATGATGGGCAGCGCCAGCCGCACGAGCTGGTCATCCCAGTAGGCCAGTGACTGCGGTGTATCCAGCCCTTCGCGGATGCGCTTGAGCAGGGCGCTGCGCTGGGCGATGACTTTCTGATACTGGCTGAGCGTGCGGCAATAGCTGTGATGTGTCTGGCAGAGCGTCAGATCGAGGAAGTGGCGGCGCTGCGAGGGACCACCCGTCACCAGATCGAGATCGGTCGGCGCGAAGACGACCACTGGCGCCGTTCCCACCAGGTCAATCGCGCGGCGCGGGGCGCCATTAACCCGCACGCGCTTACGGAATCCGCCAGCAGCCATCGCAGCGGGGGCGCTCTCGCTGGCGGACGCGGCGGGGGCGACATCCTCCACCCCCTCCGCCAGAATGACCTCGATTTCCTGGTGGTCGCGGCTGCGGGCGATGTCGCCGACGACGCGCGCGAACCGCCCCGGCGCACCCCAGCGGATCGCCTCGCGTTCGCTGTTGGTGCGGAACGAGCGCGTCGTCGCAATCAGGCTGATGGCCTCCAGCAGATTCGACTTGCCCTGCGCATTGCGCCCGTAAAAGACGACCAGCCCGGCGGGCAGCGTCAGGTCAAGCTCGCGATAACTGCGGAAATCTGTCAGCCGCAGCCGTTCGACCCGCATGACCGATGGCCCTTTCTCTCGCGTACAACACGTCTACTCAATCGCGCCAGCGCACAGTATAGCGCCCTTTATCGCGTTCAGCATATGCGACGCCGTTCACATCTGCGGCGCGGGCGGACGCCGCTGACGAAATTGTAAGCGAACTCAGGGTGGAGAGGGCTGATTGTCAACCCGCTTACAATGGCCCCGCTGTACACTGTGACTGTGATCAGGGGGCATCCCAATTTGTGCTGGTGGGGACTAGGGTGTGGCCGCCCCTTCGACGCTGGTTCGGCTTCCTGCTGCGGGTGATATGTCGTGGTGGAGTAGGGTAGAGGAAGTCGAATCGGTCGCCATCACACACAGCGCCCTCCGTCGAGCGTTCTATCAGCTCCGGAGGGCGTTGTGCTGCCCTCGCCAGATGCGCCATCACTCCCTCATCATGCCCCCCAAGTCTTCCACCAGCTTCTACTCTCCTGCCGCCATTCTGCGCGCAGCTAGCCGAAGCGGTTGCGTGACAACTCCCCACGGCTAAAGCCGGGGGCTTCTAGGCCGAAGCCAGAGACTGTTGCCCCAGTCTCAAAATGTTCAGACTCGCGTTGCGGTCACGGTCGATCACAAGTCCACAACAGGGACACGTATAGGTGCGGTCGGCGAGGGAGAGCTTGTGCCGATGTCCACACTGCGAGCAATCCTGCGAGGTGTACGCGGGGTTCACCGCCACATACTTGCGACCGGCCCATGCTGCCTTGTACGCAAGGAGGGAAGCGAACTGACTCCACGCGGCGTCGCTGATGCTCTTGGCGAGACAATGGTTGTGCGTCATCCGGTTGACCGCCAGGTCTTCTACAGCGATCACGTCGAAGGTGTCAGTGATATGGCGGCTGTGCTGATGGGCGAAGTCACCACGTCGCCACGCCACCCGTTCATGCACACGCGCCACCACGCGACGGCGCTTGGCACGCTCCGGCGTACCCTGCTCATCTTTGGCGAGACGGCGCTGGGCTTTCGCCAATGCGTTCTCTTCAGCGCGGAAGAATCGCGGGTTGGCAATCTCGGCTCCCGTGCTGAGCGTAGCGAAGGTCTTCAGCCCAACATCAATGCCAACTTGCTGACCATTCGCGGGCAAAGGTGCGGATTCAGCGCATTCACACGAAAAGCAGACATACCACTTGCCCGTGCTACTGCGGCTGATGGTGGCGGTCTTGGGCGTGCCTTCCAGCGGGCGATGCAGAATGATCTTCACCAACCCCACGTTGGCGATGCGCAACCGCTGCGTCTCTGCATCCAGTCGACAGCCGACAGGAACCTGGGGAAAGGTGAGGCTGTCGTAGCGGCCTGTGCCGCGGAAGCGCGGATAGCCCGGTGTCTCCCCCGCCTTGACGCGGCGGAAGAACGCCTTGAAAGCAAGGTCAATGCGTACGGCGACATTCTGCAACACTTGCGAATGGACGCTTGCCAGTGCGGGCCGTTCGGCTTTGAGCGCGGGCAGGCTGGTGGCCTGATCGTAATAGCGCAGCGATTCCTGGCGTTGCTCCCAAGCATCGCGTCGTTCCGCAAGCAAGTAGTTGTACAGCCAGCGACACTCCTCAAACTGTTGGTCGAGGAGTCGCTGCTGTTGCTTGGTCGGATAGAGGCGATATTTCAATGTCTTAAGCATGCGTATAGTATATGCTTAATGCTGGTGTGCTGTCAGGCACAAGGTACGTTTCGCCTGCAGGCGACGCGGCTTTCATCCCCATGCCTCAAGGCAGGGGTACTCAGCCGCGCTTTACCGATAAGCCAGAGCGGCGCTGCGCAAGGTGGTAGAATGATCAGCGACGCCAGCTCTGAAGACTGCGCGTACCGCCTGTAAAACGTCCACTGGTTGGCGCGTCTCACTATGCGCGGGATTCAGCACGATACACTACGATACACCACGGAGTGGCGCGATCCATAGCGCAAGCAGCAGGAGAGAGACATGCAGGGTACTGATACTCAGTCATCGAGCGGTCAGCCATCGGGCAATGGCTCCACGCCGCACGCACGCCGCGCCACTGCCGAGCTGCTGCGCGTGGACGGCGTCAGCAAGGAGTTCAAGGTTGGCGGCGGCGTGGTAACAGCTCTGCGCAATGTCGATCTGCAACTGCGCGAGGGCGAATTTATCGCCATCCGTGGCCGCTCGGGCGCTGGCAAGACCACCCTGCTCAATATCATCGCCGGACTGGATGACCCCACGCAAGGGCGCATCGTCCTCTTCGGGCGTGATCTGGCGCATACCAAGGAGAGCGAGCGTACCGCCATCCGCCGCAACGAAATGGGCTTCATGTTCCAGGCGGCGCACCTGATCCCGACGCTGACCGCGCGCGAGAACGTGGGCCTGCTGCTGCGGCTGGCCAATACCTCCGCAGCCGAGCGCGAGCAGCGCGCCAGCGAGGCGCTGACACTGGTGGGGCTGGGGGAGCGGCAACAGCATCGCGCGCCGGAGCTTTCGGGCGGCGAGCAGCAGCGTGTGGCCATCGCGCGGGCGCTGGTGCATGCGCCGCGCCTGGTGCTAGCCGACGAGCCTACCGGCAACCTCGACACGCACACCGGCCTCGCCATCCTCGATCTGCTGCTCAACGTGGCCCACAACGCGGGCATTGGCTTCATCATCACCACGCACGACCCGCAGGCATCGGCCATCGCCGACGCGGTGTATGATATCAGCGATGGTGTGCTCAGCCCCGGACAGAAGTAGCCCGGCCTCGACCACGCCAGCGACCTGCGTGAGAGCGAGACGGAGGTGAGCAAGCGGATGGACGTGTTTGCGGGGGCGCCCCACGCGCAGCCGTCCGGCGCGCAGCACGCCGCCACGGCGATTACCGAAGAGTATCTGGAGACGATCTACAACATCACGATGGAGGGCGAGCCGGTCATTGGCGCACGCCTGGCGCAGAAATTTCGCGTGGCGCCGCCGACCGTGACCGAGACGCTCAAGCGCCTGACCCGCGATGGCTACATCGAGATGGATAGCAAGCGTCAAATCAGCCTGACGCCGCTGGGCGTGGAACGCGCCGAGGCGGTGCTACGCCGCCACCGGCTGACTGAGCGCTTTCTGGTCGATATGCTGGGGATGCAGTGGCATCAGGTGCATGAGGAAGCGTGCCGCCTGGAGCACTACATCTCCGGCGCGGTGGAGGCGCGGGTGCTGGCCTCGCTGCGCCAGCCGACGACCTGCCCGCACGGCAACCCCATCCCCGGCGCCGTCCCTAATGCGCGCACGTATCTGAGCGACCTCGGCGCCCAACGCCTGCTCCAGACCACCCCTGGCGCCCCCCAGACCATCGTCTGTGTCTCGGAGGTGGTGGAAGATGAGGAAGAACTGATCTCCTACCTGCATGATCGTGGCCTGACCCCCGGCACGCAGGTGACGCTGGCCACCGAGCCAGCGGTGCGCGACATCCACCGCGCCGAAGCGACAGACGCCACCGTGACGCTGCACGCTGACAACCGCGAGCTGGAAGTGCCCGCGCGCGTGGCCCACTCCCTCTGGGTGACGCAGGGCTGACCAGCCGCGCATGCTACTTGCCGCTGCCGTCGTCGGGCAGGGCAAGCTGGGCGCGCAGTGGGGCGCGCCGCGGCTCGGCGAAATCTGGCTCGGGGTCGCGCTGGTTCGCCGTCCAGACGCGGTGGCCATTGCGGCGCTCGCTGCGCAGAGCCGGGCGCGCTGTCAGGCCACCTTCGAGGAAGCCCAGCGCCGTCTGCGCCGCCTGCCGCACATCCTGCACGGGGTCGCGCAGCAGCGCGCGGATCGCCTCCGTCGCGCCAAAGACACGCAGCCGCCCCAGCGCGCGCGCGGCTCCGGCGCGCTCCTCGGAGGCGTGCGAGGTGAGGTATGCACACAGCTCAGGGGCCAGCTCGCGCAGCTCCAGATCGGTGATGATCCGCATGACACGCGAGCGCTGATTGGGACGCAGATCAGCCGCCAGCGCCTCGCGCAGTGTCACGATCTGCGCGTCGATATCGTTCTCCAGCCCCACTTCTGCCAGCGAGACATCGATCGGCTTGCCGCCGCGACCATTGTCCAGATAGGGGCGCAGCCAGACGGCGACCTGCGCGGGCGGTTCGTCGGCGGCCACCTCGAACTTGCGCATCGCGTCCGGGGAGTTGGCCAGGAACCAGCGATAGAGCACGTAGGTGACTTCGGCGTCGCGTGCGGCATAGGCCACCATCGCCGGGGTCAGCGGGCGGCGCGACCAGTCGGCGCGCTGGAGGCTCTTGTCGAGCCGCTCGCCCGTCGCCCGCAGCAGCATGGCCTGCAATCCGGATTCTCGCTGGCCAAAGAGCGAGCGGCTGACAGCCTCCAGATCGAGCGTGTGCCGGGGCGCCAGCCCACGCGAGGCCAGCACGCGGATGTCTGAACTCATCCCATGAAAGAGCTTGAGCAGGCTGGCGCGCTCCAGCGGCTCCTGCAAAGCCGAGAGGTCGCCCAGGCGCAGCGTATCGACGACATAGGAGACGCGGTAGTCGTTGTCGAGCGCGAATTGCAGCAGTGTGAGCCGATGGGAGGGATCGTCAGGCCCGCGCCGATGGTAATTCTGCACGAATTCGGCGTCGATCGCCAGCACGGTGGCGTCGGAGAGGTCGGCAGCGAAGGAGCGCAAATCCGCTGGACGGTCGATGAAGAGCCGACGCTTCCAGACGGGCGCGGAGACGGGCGCGGGCGTATCCCCCTGGTAGCCGTCGTCCTGCGGCTGCCCCGCCTGCGCCCCGCTGTGATCCATGCCTTGCGTCTCGATTCTCCCGTTGAGCGTACTGGCCGCTGCCGTCCGTGCGCCTGTCATCCTGGCTGGCGCGCACAGCGCCATCGAGCGAAGGCGCCCATACCCATTCTGTTCAGTATACGCCCCACATATGCCACGGCGCAAACGCCCTGAGTACGTCCTGGACATGTCCTGGACACGTCCGAGAGGCGCTCGGTGATTGTGCTCGCTTTTCGGGCTGACTGGCGAACAGAGCAATACCTTCCGCTGGCTGATTCGTTAGTGTGAAGTGAGGGTACCGCAGGATCAGCGCGTTGACAGCCTGTTTGGTCAATGGTACACTCGCCTGGTATTTTCCCGAGATCATCTCTTCCGCTCGCCTGGTTCCATGATGCGCGCGGCGACCGGGCGACGTATCGCCAGGGCTGGCTGTCTGCGCCCGCATGACAAAGAATCAGTCGGGCGATACTATGACGAATGGGATTGAGGAGGCGCCGCACTTCATGCGCACATTCAAGAAGAGGGACGACGTGAGGCTTTCGTCGGCGACCGAGGCGCGACGTGGATTCAAGCGCCTGCTGGCTGTGGTCGCGCTCATCGCGCCGCTGGTCTTGCTGCTGGCGCTGATCGCTACCCCCGGCGCTGTGCAGGCGAGCGGTCGCGGCCACGGCATCACGGTGACACCCGACAACGGCCCCGCTGGCACGCATGTGACGGTAACGGGCAGCGGATTCCCCGGTGGCGCGAGCATCACCGTTGGCTACAGCGGTGGCGACTGCTCCAGCGGCGTCACGGTCATCTCTGGCGCGACAGGGACGGCGGGCAGCGGTGGCAGCGCCAATATCTCGTTCCAGTGGCCGTCCACCCAGCCGGGCGACTACCACGTCTGCCTGACGACCGGCGGCGCAACCTATCCATCTGACAACACGTTCCACGCGACCTCGGCCAACGCGCCATCCATCACGGTGACGAGTCCGGTGGCGGCAGGCGCGCAGGTGACGGTGACGGGCAAAGACTTCACGCTGAACGGCTCGCAGACAGTCGAAGTGCTGTACGGGCCGCAGGGCAGCAATGGCTGCGCGACCAGCGTGGGAACTTCCGCCATCACCAACGGCGGCTTCACGGTCAACTTCAACGCGCCTTTCTCGCAGCAGACGACCCAGTACGTCGTCACGGCGGTGGTTCCGCAGGGGAGCTGTGCGGCGACGCCCACGCTCTCCGCGCAGGCCAACCTGACGGTGACAGGCGCCACCCCGACGGCGACCGCCTCGACTGGCACGGGCACCGGGACGGGGACTGGCACGGGAACCAGCTCAGGCACGACGGGCCTGGTCTGGCCACCCACCTGGCCGCCATCGGGCGCATGGACAGTGGTGTACTGCCTGGTCGGATTGCTGCTGCTGCTGCTGCTCCTCCTCCTGCTGCTGCTCTTCGCGCGCAATCGCCGCAAGGAAGAGCCGGTCACCATTCAGGAGCGCGACACCGTGACGACGACGGGCACTGGCAATGGTCAGGCCGGCCCCGGCAATGTGCAGCGCGAGATCTACTCGGTTGACCCGCGCACCGGAAGGCAGACGCGCATCGCCGAAGAAGTGACGAGCTACGAGGAAGTGCCACCCGACGAGCCGCGTAGCTAACCCACTGGCGCCTTCCTTTCCTTCCCACGCGAGCCGACCGCTCAGATGAGCGGTCGGCTCGTCGCGTCGTGGCGACGGCGCTGGTGGTACGCATCTTGCATTGGCTTTCGCTGAGAACGCTAGCAAAGCGCACAGAATCAGCAGGTTCATGGAGAACGCAGGATGCGCGCAGATACACTCAAGGGGCGAGCGGCCGTCACGCTTGCCAACGCGGCCAGGATTG
>DATBTW010000091.1:0-9491 GCA_036559055.1 Ktedonobacterales bacterium | reverse complement strand
GCCTGGCTGGATGAGCAGATGCGCGGGCAGGCGCAGGCCTCGGTTGAGACGATCGTGGAGGCGCTGGACTACCGCCGCTGGGTAGACATCTCACTGCTGCACAGCGACGATGTTGATCCGCGCGTGCGCCCGTGGGATAGCGCGGTCTCGGGCTTTGGCAGCGGCGGCGAGCAGCGGGTGCCAGTCTACGTGCTGCTGCTGACGGCGGCGGCGATGCAGTTCGCCGTCTCGAACGCGCCACTGCGCCTGCTGATGCACGACGAGGCCTTCGCGCGCATGGATCAGCGCAACGCCGATCTGGTGATTCGCTTCGCACAGCAGCTCGGCATGGGCCTGGTGATCGCCAGCCCCAACCTCGACCTCTTCACCGAGGGCGTCAAATACGCCACCGCCTATCGCCTGCGCCAGCTCCCCAACGGGCTGATCGCGCGCGAGGCCCTGCACCTGCGCGCCGTCGCCGAGGAGGGTGAGGAGGACGACGCGGCGGAGTAATCGCCGCCAGCATGGGTCAAGGTGATCGTATCGCCGCGCTGCTACACAATCCACGGCGTTTGTTATATCAAACATAAGAATTCTTTATGCTTGCTCGGCAAAAGTGCCTGCTAGGCGGCTACGTTTCTCACTTTCCCCTTCCTGCCGCCTGGTCTATACCACCATACGGCACGCTTGACAACGGAATCAGCGCCAGTATACTTGCCCCTAGTTTGCTCTCATGTGATTTCAACGATTTCATCATTTCACGAAGTTTCGCTCGCTTGCGGGATCACGGCGACAGGAGGCCACCACAGGCGAACTCTACGCGAGATGCACAGCGCACAGGCGCCATATTTGCCTCGCGGGGCAGGCGCTCGATTCCACCGGCCTGCGCGCGCGGCGCGCGAACGTGACAGACGACTCGCGACTCTCGTCGCCAGATGCGCAGGTAGGACGCGCGTGACGAGAGATCGCAGACCTAGCTGGGCCAGGTTTCCGGCGGCGCTGTGAGGCGTCGTCGGAGCAATAGAACCCTGGGATGACGCCAGCAACGGAGCTGGCAACGTCACCGATAGTGGGAGGATTATTCCACCATGCACCGGCGTCGTCTCTCCATGGCAATCACCGCAGCGGTCGCTGCGGCGTTGCTCGCCACCACCGCCCTGGTGGGCGTGGTGAGTCTCGCGCCCAGCGCGGCGCACGCGGCGACCGCTGGGCCGATCCATCACGGCCCGACGGTTACTCACGACTCGCACCACGATCTCTCCGTGCCGCTACGCACGGTGGCGGGACACCCCTCGCCAGGGGGCGCGCCGCATCAGGCCGACGTGCCGATCCGCATGCCAGCGCTGCGACATGGGGCAAGCAATCATCTCTCGGCTCCTGTGCAGGGCGCTGTCACGCAGAATGCTCCCGCCGCTTCGAACAACTTCGATGGCGTGGGCAATGGCTTTAGCGGCCCCAATGGCACGTTCTCGGTCAACTCCGCTCCGCCCGACACTAATGGCACGGTCGGCCCGCAAGACTATGTGCAGACCGTCAACACCGATTTTGCGGTCTTCAACAAAGACGCCAGTCGCGGCGCGGTCGGCTCGGTGCGCTACGGCCCCGTCACCATCAACACCCTGTGGAACGGCTTCGGCGGCCTCTGCCAGACCGATAACGATGGCGACCCGACGGTCGTCTACGACCAGATCGCCAATCGCTGGGTCATCAGCCAGTTCGCGGTGACCGGCGCGACCTCGACGTGGTACGAGTGCGTCGCCGTCTCTACGACCGCCGACCCCACCGGCACATGGTATCGCTACTCCTTCCCCTACACGGCCTTCCCCGACTATCCCAAGATGGCCGTCTGGCCCGACGCCTACTACGAGACGTACAACCTCTTCGATGGTAGTACCAACGCCTTCCTGGGCGCGCAGGTCTGCGCCTTCGACCGCTCCTCCATGCTGACGGGCGCGGCTGCAACGCAGCAGTGCTTCACCACCAGCAGCAACTACGGCGGCCTGTTGCCGTCCAATCTAGATGGCTCGACGCTGCCGCCGAGCGGCTCGCCAAACTATGTCCTGGGCCTGGATACGACGACCAGCCTGGCCTTCTGGAAGTTCCACGTTGACTGGGCGAACACCTCCAACACCACCTTTACCGGCCCATCGAGCATCGCTGTAGCCTCCTATGCCGAGGCATGCGGCGGCGGTACCTGCATCCCACAGCCTGGCACGAGCCAGCAACTCGATTCGCTGGCCGACCGCGTGATGTATCGTCTCTCGTACCGCAACTTCGGCAGCTACGAGTCGCTGCTGGTCGATCACGCCGTCACCTCGGGTAGCTCGGTCGGCATGCGCTGGTACGAGATTCGCAGCCCCGGCTCCAGCCCATCGGTCTACCAGGAAGGCACGTACGCGCCAGACTCCAGCTATCGCTGGATGGGCAGCATCGCGCAGGATCAATCCGGCGACATTGCGATGGGCTACAGCGTGTCGAGCAGCTCGCTGCATCCAGGCATCAGCTACACTGGACGCCTGGTGACCGATCCGCTCAACAGCATGCCACAGGGCGAAACCAGCCTGATCGTGGGCGCTGGCTCGCAGACCGGATCGAACCTGAGCCGCTGGGGTGATTACAGCGCCATGACGGTGGATCCCGCCGACGGCTGCACGTTCTGGTACACCAACGAGTACATCCCCTCGAACGGCGCCTTCAACTGGAAGACGCGCATCGGCTCGTTCAAGTTCAGCAGTTGCGGTGGCTCTACGCCGACCCCGACGCCGGTTCCGCCTACGCCCACGCCGACTGGCGTACCGCCAACCCCGACCCCGACTGGTGTGCCGCCGACACCCACGCCAACTGGCGTGCCGCCGACGCCTACGCCGATCCCGCCAACCCCGACACCGACTCCTCCGCCCAGCGGTGGTGTGACCAATGGCGGCTTCGAGACGGGCAGCTTCAGCGGTTGGACGACCTCCGGCCAGGCGACCTCGATCAGCACGACCGCGCACACTGGCGCGTACAGCGGCATGGCTGGCTCGACCGCGCCGACTAACGGCGATAGCTCGATCAGCCAGACCTTCACCGTGCCGTCTGGCTCCAGTTCGCTGAGCTTCTGGTACAAGGTGGTCTGCCCCGACACCGTCACCTACGACTGGGCGACGGCGGCCTTGAAGGACAACACCACCAACACCACGACCACCATGCTCGGCAAGACCTGCTCCAATACGGGCGCATGGGTTAAATCGTCTACAGCGGTCACTGCGGGGCATTCGGTGACGCTGACGCTCACCAGCCATGACGACAACTACGCGGGCGATCCCACCTACACGCTCTTCGACGACATCGCCACCTCGGCTGGCGTCACGAATCCAGTCGTCAACCCTGGCTTCGAGACGGGCAGCTTCAGCGGCTGGACGACCTCCGGCCAGCACACCGCGATCAGCACGACCGCACACACTGGCGCGTACAGCGGCATGGCTGGCTCGACCGCGCCGACTAACGGCGATAGCTCGATCAGCCAGACCTTCACGATACCGAGCGGGTCCAGCAGCGTCAGCTTCTGGTACAAGGTGGTCTGCCCCGACACCGTCACCTACGACTGGGCGACGGCGACCTTGAAGGACAACACCACCAACACCACGACGACGATCCTGGCCAAGACCTGCAACAACAACGGAACCTGGGTACAGGTGACGCATGCGGCGACGGCGGGGCATTCGGTGACGCTGACGCTCACCAGCCACGACGACAACTACGGCGCTGACCCCACCTACACGCTCTTCGACGATGTCGCGGCGAGCTAATGCTTGCCGCATAGCGCCGAGGGGGATGACCTTCGCCGGTCGTCCTCCTCGGTTTTTGTCGGCGCCGATGAACTTTTGCGGCTCCTGGTGAGTCATACTTGCGATGACAGTATGGCGCGACAAGGGGGTGGTTCCGCGTGACCAGATGGATCAGAAAAAACGTTCTCTGCGGTCTGCTGATCGTAGCGCCCATCATGTCGTTGGCCGCGTGCGGGCATGCGGCAGGGGAGGGCGGTGTGAGCGCGACTGGGACGACAGGCCCAACGCAGGGCGTGGTGGTGGAGGTGGGCGCCAGCAGCTACGTGGCCACCGACACGATTGCGGTGACAGTGCGCAATGAGCTTGGCGCCAGCATCATCGCCACCGATCATCAGACCTCGTGTACGATTGTGCAGTTGCAGATGCAGGTCAACGGCGCCTGGCAGAATCAAGGCGGCTGTGCGCTGGGCATGGCGACGCGGCAGGTTCCGTTGGCGGCGGGGAGCAGTACAGCGGTGAACGTCTCACCGAGCGCAGGCCAGATCAGCGCCAAACCGTGGCCCGCAGGCTCCTATCGTGTCGCCTTCACCTACCGAGCGGGCGCCAACGCGAGCGCGAGTGATACAGTCTACTCAGCGCCCTTCACAGTGAGCTAGCCAGAGCGACGGAGAAGGATGGTCGAACGATGGTTGGTCGTAGGCTGCGCGTGACGGCGCTCTGCCTGCTGATCGCGTGGGGGCTGGTTGGGTGCGCACAGCAGGTCGGCGGCACGGCCCCACACACGTCGCTGGCGCAGGCTGGCGGATTGCGCGTCATCGTGCGCCTGAGTTGCCCTGCCGGTCAGGATTGCGGAACCTTCAGCAGCCAACTGGCGCAGACGACAGGGGCGCTGGCGGCTCGCGCGCAGCGTGGCCTCGGCGTGCAGGGCGCCAGTGCGACCGCATTGAAAGGGAATGAGGTGCAGATCGACCTGCCTGGCTACACCAACCAGCAACTCGCGGTGAGCGCGCTGACAGCGCAGGGCATGACGCAGTTCATCGACACGGGTGGGAATCCGCTTCAGGTCGGAACGAAGGTCGCCGCTCATCAGTATCCCGTGCTCTTCACGGGTGCGCAGATCGACCCCAATTCGATTCAGGCCACGACCGACCAGAACAACGCGCCCATCGTGGTCTTCGCGTTTCAGGGCGCCGCGCGGTCGCAGTTCGCCACCTACACGCGCGAGAATGTAGGGAACTACTTGACGATCACGGTTGACGGCGTGGTGGTCGAATCCGCAACGATTCAATCAGAGATCGATGGCCTGGCTGAGATCACTGGTTCGAAGTCGATGGCCGCCGCACAGGCGCTGGCCGCCGAGTTGAAATCGCCGCCGCTGCCCGATCCCGTCAGCCTCGTCAGCGCGCAGTCGTTCAGTGCGTAGGATAGTGTAGAAAATGCGGCAAGGAATCCGTTCTCGGCGCCAACAGGGGGATACGTGCATCTACGGTGTGACGCGATTCGTATAGTGTAGCGTGGCGTGGGACGATCTGAGCGCCTGTCCAGAGCGAGCGGCGAACGATGCGCGCATCCATGTGTGATCGCGTGCGAAGGAAGCCGCCAGCCCAGGCAGGAACGGCCTCGGTGGGGTCACAGTACATTTGACAGGCCCCATGCGCTCAGATATACTGCGCCAGAATACGCTCGTACATACGCTCGTACCCAGACGTACATACGCTCGTACTCAGAGCGACGATACCGACACGCCATGGCTGGCGCGTGACACGCAGGGCGAGACTCCCTGCGACCGCAAGGCCTCGTCGGCGCTGCGGTCAGCCTGGGCCAATGCTCATCCGATGGCGCGGCGGGGGCCGCGAGCGCCGACGGAGCGCGGTCTGGGACTCTAGCGAGGGGGCTTGTCTCCATGCGCGGCAACACTGTCCGCTCCATTCTCTTTCTGGTCTTCATCCTCCTCCTGGGGGCGGGCGCGGTCTATGTGGATCTGCCAAATACGCCGGGCATCCACATCGGAAGCTACAAGAACGACCTCGCGGTCAAGCAGGGACTGGACCTCAAAGGTGGCATCCAGATCGTGCTGCAGGCCAGTTGCCCCAGTGACCAGCCCAAGTGTGACATCCGCGGGCTGCTGCCCGACGCGATCAATGCCGTGCAGAAGCGTGTGGCGGGCGGCCTGGGTGTCAACGACGCGGTCGTGCGCCAGCAGGGGAACACCAACATCCTCGTCCAGTTGCCCGGTCTGCAAGACACGCAGCAGGCGAACGCGCTGCTTGGTAAGACCGGCAAGATGGAGATCATCGACACCAAGGGGACGCCGCTCCAGGTTGGCACGACGGTGACTGAGGGGCAGTATCCCGTCGTCTTCACGGGCGCGCAACTCAACCCTGGCTCGATTCAGGCGACCCTCGACCAGAACAACTCGCCGATTGTGACCTTCGAGTTCCAGGGCAATGCGCGGTCGAAGTTCGCCACCTACACACGCGACAATCAGGGCGGCTACCTCACCGTCACGATTGACAACACGGTGATTGAGTCGGCCAGCATCCAGAGCGAGATCGACGGCCAGGGCGAGATTACGGGCATCGGCAATATCACCGCCGCGCAGGACCTCGCCACCCAGCTCAAATATGGCGCGCTGCCGCTGCCATTGGCGGTGGTGAGCGAGCAGCAGTTGGCCGCGACGCTGGGCCAGCAGGCGATTGAATTCAGCATCCGCGCGGCGCTGATCGGCCTGGCGCTGGTCGTGCTGTTCATGCTGATCTACTATCGGCTGCCGGGCCTGCTGGCGGACGTCGCGCTGCTGCTCTACACGCTGTTCATCTACGCCATCATCAAGCTGCTGGGCGTCACGCTCTCGCTCGAAGGCATCGCCGCGACGGTGCTGACCATCGGCATGGCGGTAGACGCGAACATCCTCATCTTCGAGCGTATGAAAGAGGAGTTACGCGCCGGGCGCACCATGGCTTCAGCCATCGATCTCGGCTTCAAGCGCGCCTGGCCCTCCATCCGCGATTCGAATGCCTCGACGCTCATCACCGGCGCCATCCTGTACTGGTTCGGCAGCAACTACGGCGCGACGATCATCGTCGGCTTCGCCACCAACCTGATTATCGGTGTCCTCCTCAGCCTCTTCACCGCTGTGGTGGTCACGCGCAACTTCCTGAATCTGCTGCTGATCTCTGGCATCGCCACGCATCCGGCGCTCTACTCGCTGCCTGCCGATGCGCTCCATGTCACGCGCTACAATCCGCAATTGCGCAGCGCCTCGACACGATCCGCCGTGGTCGCGCCGAAGACGAGCAGCGCGAGCGCCGCGCCTGACACCGACGACGACGAGGCGCTGGCGGGCGTCGGCGCGGGCGCAAACGGCGCCAAGCCCGACACCGCGCGCATGGCCGAAGAGCAGACCGGGGCGGAGGAATAGACTGTGTATCATCTGACACGCCACAAGTACTGGTTCTTCCTGGTCTCCGGGATCATCATTTTGCCGGGGCTGCTCGCGCTGATCTTCTGGCATCTGAACCTGGGCATCGACTTCACCAATGGCGACACGATCAGCCTGCGGTTCGCGCGCAAAGGAGTGACGGTCTCCGAGATCAGCCAGGCATTCCAGGCCAAACCTACCAACGCGCAGGATGTCGAGACGTTCGCCGCCACCGACGCCAAAGGCTCGATACCTGCCGCCAACTACACCTTCATCCAGTTTGACCGCCCCATCGGCAAGCAGGAAGAGGCGACCGTGCTGGCGCGGCTGGCCGACGCCAAGTACAAGCTGCCGACGGTACACAAAGACCACACGCTCTATACCATCCCCAGCGTCAATAAGTCCCCTGAGACGGCGCTGATGGTGGTCTACTTCGATAGCAAAGTGGCGGCGGAGAACGTCGATGCGGCGCTGCAGAATCTGCCCAACACCGACGCGGCGCCCGTGTCGACCACCAATCCCGCAGCGACCACCACGCCCAGCGCCACGGCAGCGGCGACCACCACGCCTGCGGCCACCGCGACGGCCACGGCCACGCCGACGACGGGCGCGACCCCCGGCCAGACCTTCCCGGTGAAGGTCAACAAGGTGGAGCTTGGCGAAAACCCGCAGACGTTCCAGGTCAACACGCAGACCTTCCTGACGGGCGTAAGCCTGGATACGGTGGTAGCGGGGCTGGGGGCGAAGTATGGCCCGGTCTACGTGCAGAGCGTTAACGAAGTCGGCCCATCCATCGCGTCTGACCAGGCGCGCAATGCGTTCTTCGCCGTCCTGCTGGCCGCGCTGTTCATCCTGCTCTACATCGGCTACGCCTTCCGCAAGGTCGGCAGCATCCAGCGGTCGCTGCGCTTCGGCGCCAGCGCTATCATCGCGCTGCTGCACGACGTGCTGGTGGTGTTGGGGCTGTGGGCGATCTTCGGCAGGCTGTTCCAATTCAAGGTGGACACGCTGTTCCTCACAGCCGTCCTGACGGTCATCGGCTTCTCCGTACACGACACCATCGTGGTGTTCGACCGCATCCGCGAGAACCTCTCGCGCCGCACCTCGGAGTCGTTTGAGACCATCGCGGACGCCAGCCTGATCCAGACGATGTCGCGCTCACTGAACACCTCGCTGACCGTGATCTTCACGCTCTCGGCGCTGAGCCTGTTCGGCGGCGACACCATCCGCGAGTTCACGCTGGCTCTGCTGATCGGCATCGCCTCCGGCACGTATTCCTCGATCTTCAATGCCAGCATGATTCTGGTGGTATGGGAGAACGAAGAGTATCGCCACTGGTTCGGCAACTGGTTCGGGCTGGTCAAAGACCCGGTGAAGCCCAACCAGCCGTCGCAGCGCCGCCAACTGGCGGGAACGCGCGCATAGGTCGTTTTCAGCCAGACGATATGCCCTCTCGCCGCGTTGGTGAGGGGGCTTTCGTTTGCGCTGGGGGCGCTGTGTGGGGGCATACTGTAGAGAGAGCGTTGAGTGGGGGCGGCCAGGCGCGCAACCTCACCCCCTGCCCCCTCCCCTGCGAGGGGAGGGGGGACCACAGGCGAAGAGAGCAGTGGATGGCAAGGCGTTCGTTTAAAGAAAGCGCTGACGCCTGCTGACACTGCCTGCCACAGGTTCTCCCTCTCCCAGTGGGAGAGGGAGACAGAGGGTGAGGTACTCGCCACGCGCGAACCGCCTGGCCACAGATTCCCCTCGCGCCCTGGCCGGGTAAGCCAGAGGCAGGGCCGTTGTCACTGGATGTGTGAGCAGTAGGAGTGGGGCATGTCGTCGAGCAGCCGTTCAGCCGCGCCGCAGCGCGATCGGTATGATGTGATCGTGGTGGGGGCGAGCTTCGCGGGGCTGAGTTTCGCCAGCGTCGCCGCCGCGCGCGGGCTGCGCACGCTCGTGCTGGAGCGCGATACGGTGGTGGGCGGCGTGGTGCGCACGACGGGCATCCTCTTCAGCGATGTTTTCGACATCCAGGAGGTTCCCCAGCGCTACCTGATGAACGCGGTGCGGCGGCTGCGTATCCGCGCGGCTGGCTCGGATGTGGCGGCGGAGCTGGGCAGCGAGGCCTACCGCTTCTACATGGCCGACGTGACGGGGCTGCTCCAGTGGATGGCCGAGCAGGCCGAAGGGCACGGCGCGGAGGTCATCTGCGGCGCGATGTTCCACACGGCAGAGCGCGACCGCGATGGCCAGATGCGCGTGACCTACTTGGCGTCGTCGGGCGCGCAGCAGGAGGGCGAGGCGCCGCGCACGGTGGAGTTGCGGGCGCGCATGCTGATCGG
>DATBTW010000090.1:0-2068 GCA_036559055.1 Ktedonobacterales bacterium | reverse complement strand
GCAGGCGCCAGAGCCTTGCGCAGCCGCTGGGCGGCCTCGGCGATGCGTTCATCGGGCGCTGTGAGGGTGATGCGCAGATAACCCTCGCCCAGGCTACCGAAGTTCGTCCCCGGCGTGATGGCGACGGCCGCCTGGTCGAGCAGCCGCAGCGCGAACTCGCCCGATGTCTCGCCCGCTGGCGTCTGCGGCCAGAGGTAGAGGCCAGCCTCCGGCGTCTCTACACGCAGCCCCATCGCCCGCAGCGCTGGCAACAGCGTGTCGCGCCTGCGCTGGTAGATGGCGTTACGCTCGTCAATCCAGCGCTCTGGGAGCCGCGTCGCGCGGATCGCCGCGATCTGGAGCGGGCGGAAGATGCCCGTGTCGATGTTACTCTTCAGACGGGTCAGACCCTCGCAGGCCAGCGCATTGCCGACCATCATGCCCAGGCGGAAGCCCGCCATGTTGTACGCCTTCGAGAAGGAGTGGAACTCCACGGCGACATCGCTGGCCCCCGGAACCTGCAAGATGCTCGGCGGGCGCGCGCCATCGAAGCGCACCTCCGCATAGGCCATATCGTGGATCAGCAGCAGATCGTGCCTGCGTGCGAAGGCCACCGCCTCCTCGAAGAAGCTCAGCGGGGCGGCGGCGCCCGTCGGATTGTTAGGATAGTTCAGCCACAGCGTCCTGGCCCGCGCCAGCGTATCGGCGGGGACAGCGCTCAGATCGGGCAGCCAGCCATGCTCGGCGTCCATCGGCAGGTCGTAGCAGACGCCGCCCGCCAGCGCTACCGCCGTCGTGTAGACCGGGTACGCGGGGTTCGGCATCAGCGCGACATCGCCCTCATCCATGAAGGCCAGCGGCAGGTGGGCCAGCCCTTCCTTCGAGCCAATCAGCGTCGTCATCTGGTGGCGCGGATCCAGCGCCACGCCAAAGCGCCGCTCGAACCAGGCGGCGAACGCCTCGCGCCACGCCAGCATGCCCTCATACTCCGGGTAGCGCTGGTTGGCGGGTTCCTGCGCGCTCTCGGTCAGCGCGGCGATGACCTCCGGCGGCGTCGGCAGATCAGGGTTGCCAATCGAGAGGTTGATGACATCTACACCGCTGGCAGTCAGTTCGGCAATCTTGCGGTTGTAGGCGGCGAAATGGTAGGGCGGCAGATTGCGCAGCCGCTGCGAGAGTTCCACGGTTCAGGCTCCTGGCGCTGCTGGTCGCTGAGCGAGCTATGGCGAACAAGTCAACAGCACCAGTATATCAGGGTGATTTGCGTAGCAGCATGTCCTGCCCCTTGACGAATGTCCGACGCGCTGCTACAACTTTAGTATTGCTAAAGTACTTTCGACAGAGTGAACCTTGTGTGTGACGGCGCGAATCGCAGAGAAAGGCGAGACCGATGCATACCTCACCGCCCAACGCAGCCGAGCAGTTGCGCGTCATCGAGCGCATGCGGCTGGCTACCGCGCAGCGCAGCCTGGACAACGGGATCGTCCTGATCGGCTGGGGGCTGACCTTTCTGATCGACATGGTCGCCTTCGACCTGAGCCGCCTGACCGGTTCACCGCTGGCGGCGATTATCTTCATCGCCGTGTTCAACAGCGCCTTCCTGGTGTGGCGCTTGCGGTACGCGCGTCGCTTGCCGATTCGCCTGCGCCAGACCATCACGAATCGGGCGATCTTTCTCTGGTCGTGGTACTACATCGCGCTGGTCGGCCTGGGGGTTGGCGTCTGGGTGATCGTCGTCGGGTCGTATCCGCCGCTGTGGTTCACACTGCTAGGGTTGATCGGAGCGGCCCCGCTGCTGCTGAGCGGGGCGTGGCTCTGGCGACGCGCGCACGCCGAGCAAACGCCAGCCGCCGCCAGCCCGCGCCCGGTGGAGGGTTAGCGCCATGGCCGCGCGTCGACGCGCGGATGAGCCAGAAACACCCGCTGCGCCAGAGAGCGCCGATGCGCCGTCGTTCGAGCATCCGCGCTTCCAGCTCAACGAGGCCATCCACCAGCCGGTTCGACTCTCCATTCTGTCGGCGCTGGCCCACGCTGATACGGTGGATTTCGCCTTCCTGCGCGACTACCTGGGCCTGAAGGACTCGAACCT
>DATBTW010000089.1:0-4068 GCA_036559055.1 Ktedonobacterales bacterium | reverse complement strand
GGCCAATGGCGTGCGCGCGCTGGAGGTGGACAAAGACGACGTGGAGCGGCTGGGGCTGATTAAATTCGACCTGCTGGGGCTGCGCACGCTGGGCGCGGTGGAGGAGGCGCTGGCGCTGATCGCGGAGACGACCGGCGAGCGCGTCCCCATCGATCATCTGCCGCTGGATGACGACGCCACGTTCCGGCTGATCCGCGCGGGGCAGACGCTGGCGGTCTTCCAGATCGAGAGTCCGGGGCAGTGGCATCTGCTGGCCCAGACGCAGCCGCAGACCTTCGACGATCTGATCGTGCAGACGGCGCTCTTCCGTCCCGGCCCGCTGCAAGCCAATATGGTGCATCCCTACGTCCAGCGACGGCAGGCACAGCAAGAGGAAGCTCTCGGCCTTGAAAGGCCGGAGCACGGCGACGGGAGGCAACGTGACGCAGTGCAAACACCATGGAAGGGCGCGCCCGCCGACGACTTCTGGACAGCGCATCCGACGCTCGGCCCAATCCTGCGCGAGAGCGAGGGGATTCTGCTATTTCAGGAGCAGATATTGGAGATTGCGCATCGCTTCGCGGGCCTGAGCTATGCCGAAGCCGATGGATTCCGCCGCGCGATGAGCCACGCCCGCACACCGCAGGAGATGGAGGCGATGCGCGGGCGCTTCGTGGGCGGCGCGACGGCGCGCGGCGCGACGGAGGGCGACGCGACGCGCGTCTTCGAGGCCATCTCGCACTTCGTGGGCTATGGCTTCTGCAAGAGCCACGCCGCCGAGTTCGCCCGCACGATCTACCAGACTGCCTGGCTCAAGGCGCATTACCCAGCGCACTATCTGGCCGCCTTCCTCTCCTCGCAGCCTGCGGGCTTCTTCCCACCGCATGTCGTACTGGAGGAGGCCAAGCGGCTGGGCATCCCCGTGCTGCCAGTGGACCTCAACCGCAGCGAAGGTCGCTTCTCCGTGGAGCGTGTTGGCTCGCCGGGGCGTCAGCGCTGGGCCATCCGCATCGGGCTGCGACAGGTGAAGCAGGTGGGCGAGGAGCTGGCCCGCGCCATCCTCTGGGAACGGCGCGCCGCATCGAGCGAACAGAACGCGCCGGGCGAGCGGCCATTCACCTCGCTAGAGGATGCGCTGGAGCGGTTGCGTCCGCAGGGGCTGACGTGGAGCGCGATGGAGGCGTTGACACTCTGCGGCGCGCTGGATAGCCTCGCCCCGCGCATGGATCGCCGCCGACGGCTCTGGCGGCTGCACGAGGTCTGGTCGCTGCTGGCGCCCGCCGCGCAGAGCAAGCGTTATGACAAGGGGCAGGGCAAGGGGCAGGGCAAGGGGCGCAGCCGCCGGAGAGCGCGCCAGCCGGGCCAGCCAGCCGATCAGCCGCAGCAACTCTCGCTGGCCTGGGCGCTGGCGCTGACGACGCCTGATAGAGCGCCCGACGCGCCGGGCACAGGCGACGCTGGGCCGCCATCGCTCCCCGCGCTCGACGCCGAGGCGCGTGTGGCCCTGGACTACGCGCTGCTGGGCATGTCGGCGCGCCCACATCCCATGCGCGCATACCGCCGCGCGCTGCGCCGCAGCGGCGTACACGCCATCGCCGAGCTGGCGGAGATCGACGAGGGACGCCTGGTCCATGTGGCGGGCTGGGCCATCTCCGCCCAGCGCCCGCCCACCGCGAAGGGCATGGGCTTCCTCGTGCTGGAGGATGAAACGGGTCGCTTGCCCGTCGCGCTGCCGCCGCGCCTGGCGGGGCGACTGCACGCCCTCGCGCGCGGCGGTCATCCGTTGATCGTGACGGGGCGCGTCGAGCGGGTGCGCTGGTATCGCAGTCTGCTGGCCACCGCCATCCGCGCCGCCCCGCTGAACCGCGCAGCCAGTGAGGCGTTGCTCAGCGCCTCGTAGCTGACGGCGCCGCTCTGCCACCGCTGGAGCATGACGGCGCCCACAGCGCGAGAGCAATTCAGGCAATTCAGGTAGTTCAGCGGTGGCAGGGGTGAGGGTACGTGGTACAATTGTCGCGCGTCGCCACGAGTGTCCGCTGAGCCAACGCGCCCACAAGCGCCGGATTCGCCATGCCAACTCCTGCCCGCCGCCAATATCTCGACATCAAAGCGCGCTATCCCGATGCGCTGCTGGCCTATAACATCGGCGACTTCTACGAATTCTTTGACCACGACGCCGAGACCGTCGCACGCGAGTTGCATCTGACCCTCACCGCGCGCAGCTTCGGGCCAGGCGAAGTGGTACCGCTGGCGGGCGTCCCCACCCACGCCATCGAGGTCTATGCCGCGCGGCTGGTGGCGCGTGGCTACCGTGTCGCCATCTGCGATCAGGTCAGCCCGCCGGGGCGCGGCCTCGTGCAGCGCGCCGTCACCCGCGTGCTGACGCCCGGCACGGTGGTTGAGCCGGGCATGCTGGCCCCCGCCCGCGAGACGTATCTGGCCGCCGTCGCCATCGGGCGGCGTGATCCGGCGACCGGGCTGCCACGCGCCGTGGGGCTGGCCTGGGCGGACGCCAGCGTCGGCGCCTTCGCTTGCGCGCAATGGTCGGCGGACGACCTGCCGCACGCCTTGCAGGCCGAGTTGGCGCGGCTCAGCCCGGCGGAGGTTCTGGTCAGCGCCGCCCTGGCGCGCGACGACACCCCGGAGCGCGCCTGGCTGCGCCCCTATAGCCTCAGCTCCTGTGCAGATGACGCCTTCGATCCGGAGAGCGCCCGCATTCGCCTGTGTCGCCACTTCGGCGTGGCCACGCTGGCGGCGTATGGCTGCGAGCGCCTGCCACTGGCCACGGCGGCGGCCAGCGCCATCGTCCAGTACATCGAACGGGTCAATGCGCCGCTGCTGGCGTTGCTGAGCGACCTGCGCGCCTACGACACACGCGGCTTCGTCGAGATGGACGCCCATGTGCTGCGCGCGCTGGAGGTGGTCGAGCCAGCGCGGGCGGAGAGTGGCGGCGCCAGCCAGCAGGGCGCCACGCTGCTGGCCACGCTCGACGCCACTCGCACGCCGATGGGCGCGCGCCTGCTGCGCCGCACGCTGCTGCATCCCCTGCGCGACCGCGCCGCGCTGGAGACGCGGCTAGACGCCGTGGCCGAGCTGGTCGCGCGCATCAGCCTGCGCCAGCGCCTCGCCCCTCTGCTGGCTGGCCTGGGCGATCTGGAGCGGCTAGCGGCGCGCATCGCCCAGGGCGCGGCAGTTCCGCGCGAACTGCTGGCGCTGGCGAGCGGACTGGGACGTGCGCCTGCCGTGGTGGAGGCGCTGGCGGACTGCGTGGCGATGGCGCTGGGCGAGACGCGCGCCGAACTGGACCCCTGCGCCGACGCGCGCGACCTGATCTTGCGGGCGGTGGCCGACCCCGGCGAGGCGACGGGCCGCCGCCTGCGCGCAGGCTATTCCGCTGATCTGGATGCGCTGGTGGATGCCGCCAGCGAGACGCGCCAGTGGATCGCCGCGCTGGAGGGGCTGGAGCGCGAGCGCACCGGCATTCGCTCGCTCAAAGTTGGCTACAACAAAGTCTTCGGCTACTACATCGAGGTAACACGTCCCAATCTGGCGCGTGTGCCAGATGACTATCAGCGGCGGCAGACCATCGCGAACGGCGAGCGCTTCGTCACTGCCGAGCTGAAGGAGCACGAAGCGCAGGCGCTACACGCCGAGGAACGCATCGCCACGCTGGATGGCGAACTCTACGCCGCGCTGCTGGCCGAGCTGGCACGCTCGCACGCGCGGCTGCGACGCACGGTCGGGGCGCTGGCGCGGCTGGATGTGTGGCTCTCGTTGGCCGAGGTGGGCGTGGCGCGGCGCTACATCCGCCCCGAGCTGGCCGACGACACCGTGCTGGAGATCGTGGGCGGGCGGCATCCAGTCATCGAAGCCACCCTCGACGGCGCCGAATTCATCGCCAACGACACGCGGCTGGACGATCTGGCGCAGGCGAGCGACGACAATCCGGCGCCGACGCGGGCGATGCTGCTCACAGGCCCGAATATGGCGGGCAAGTCCACCTATCTGCGGCAGGTGGCGCTCATCACGCTGATGGCGCAGGTGGGGTCGTTCGTCCCAGCCCAATCTGCGCGCATCGGGCTGGTGGAT
>DATBTW010000088.1:0-1818 GCA_036559055.1 Ktedonobacterales bacterium | reverse complement strand
GTATTGGGGCGCGCAGCGTCGTATGGCCCCGGAACAAGTGTCAGCGTGGCGTCACAGCGCAGATAGGCGGCGGCGAAATCATCCATAGCGCATATCTTCGCACATCGGTTGGCGCCCCACTCCGATGCGCTCTCGGCCTTGAAAGCAGCAGGCACGCGCCCGCCTGCGTCGGCGCGCAGTTGGGGCATTCATGCCCCTTCGTCACGTGCGTCGGCCATTGATGGCCGCGACCCACTCTGCCGCGCGACGGCGGGCCACCAGCCCGCTGAATGTGATACGCTCTGTTGAAACCTCGCATACCATGCGAGGCGGCGCGCGGCGCGGCGATGCGCCTGGCGCGGCAGATCGACGAGGCTTGAGCGTATGGGGCAGCACGAAGAGATTACGGCCACTGGCATATCCAAACGCCTGCTCGCCTTGCAGCAGATCAACGCCGCCGTCAACTCCGCGCTGGACCTCGACCAGACGCTGAAAGTGACGGCGCAGGCCGTCGCCAGCGCGCTCGACGCCGACCTCTGCACGATCTTCCTCTTCGATGAATTCACGCAGGAGCTGGAGTTGCGCGCCACCAGCGATCCCTCGTCCTATGCCACGCCGCACTATCGCGCGCAGTTGGGGCGCGGCTTCACGGGCATGGTCGCCGAGCGTGGGCGCCCGCTGCGCGAGACCGATCTGGCGGCCCACCCAGAGCGCTACGGCGACGAGGCCAGGCGCTACGAGTCTCCGCCGCGTGGCCTGATCTCCATGCCGATCATCTACTTCATGGTCGAGCGACTGGAGGGCGTCATCAACGTGCAGATGAACGAGCCGCGCGCCTTCAGCGACGCCGATCTGGCCTTCATGGAGGTGATGGGCGGGCAGCTCGCCATGAGCATCGAGAATATACGCCTGCACGAGGCCACTGATCAGGAGCTGCGTCGCAAGGTCAACGAGCTGGCCACCCTGCACAACGTCTCGGCGCTGGTAGCCTCCTCACTCGTGCTGGATACCGTGCTGCGCACCATCGTGGAGAAGGCCGTGCTGCTCAGTGGCGCGCATCGCTCGGTGCTCTTCGAGTTGCAGCCTGGCGAGCGGCGGCTGCGCGCGGTGGCCTGGCATGGCTTCGAGGATAGCTTCGAGCAGAGCGCCGTGACACGGGCCAGCATCCTCGTCGGCCAGTGCTGCGCGGGCAAGGTAATCGAGACGGGCGAGCCGAGCAGCGGCATCGACTGCATGCGCTCCGATAGCGGCTGTTTCCTCCATGGGCTGAGCGATGAGGTGTTGGGCGACCAGCACGCCGTGCTGTGCGTGCCGCTCATCACCGTGCATGGGCCGCTTGGCGCGCTGTGCGTCTACAGCAACCAGCGCCACATGCTCAGCCAGCATCAGCTCCAGCTCGTGATGACCTTCGCCAATGTCGCCGCCATCGCGATGGAGAATGCGCGCCTCTTCGAGCAGACGCGCGAGGACCTGCGCAAGCGCGAGACATTGATGCGCGAGATGCACCACCGCGTCAAGAATAACCTGGCGCAGGTCGCGGCGATCCTGAATATGCAGCAGCGCCGCTCGCGTAGCGAGGAGGCCAGCGAGATTCTGGCCGAGACGGTGCGGCGCATCCAGGGCATCGCCGCCACGCACGACCTGCTCTCCACGGGTGAAGTGGGCATGGCGCCGGTGGATGAGATTGCGCGCAAGATTGTCGGCGTGGTCAAGGGCAACTTCGTGCCGCTCGATTTGCAGCTCCGCTTCCACGTCGGCGCGGCGCCTTACCTGCTGCCGAGCGAGCAGGCGACGACGCTGGCCATCGTGCTGAATGAGCTGATCTCCAACGCCATCGAG
>DATBTW010000087.1:0-4243 GCA_036559055.1 Ktedonobacterales bacterium | reverse complement strand
CGCCGGATGGCAACGTCGGAGGCTCCGGCAGCGGCGGATCACCCTGCGCCGCGCGATACTTGCCAATGCCCAGCCACACAGCCAGCGCGAACGCGGCCAGAAAGGTGTGGCCGACACTCGCCCATGGCACGCTCGTGGGGTCGAGCGTCGTCAGCAGCGGAGCCGCCGCCTGCACGCCCGCCAGGAACGCGCCACCCGCCAGCACGGCGACGAAGCGCAGGAAGGCGCGCTCGCCCGGCGTCAGATTGGCGTACAGCCGCGAGCGCATGAAGATCGAGAAGGGGTTGAACATGATGCTCACCTCCAGGTACGAAGCAGTCCGTAAGTAGCCTGAGTAGGCCGGAAGGCCGACCGGCACAGCAGCGCCGACCGGCCTCCGTGAAAGCTGAGTGGGCCATTGGTCGCCCACGAACCATCAGATCAGCATCGCCTCAGCGAACAGCATCAGAAGCTGGGGGTGATGCCCCGCAGCACGCCCAGCCCGCCGAGGAAGTAGACCTTGGGGGTCTCATCCACGTAGTTGGCGAACTTGAAGTTGGAGTCGGTGATGGCGAAATCGACGCCCCAATACTCCTGGTTCGTCTCGATCTCGATGGCTGCGCTCACCTCTGGCACGGGGTACGGCATGCTCATCGGCAGGAAGACCATGTGCCCCTGTGGGCAATACCGATCCAGAATGATCGGCATCTCCTTCCCGCTGGTCTTATTCAGGTAGCGCGTGACGCGGTACTGCGCCGTCAGGTCGCCCTGATCCCCGCCCTGACTATCGACCACGTAGCGCAGCTGGCCCGCGCCGACGACCAGGTTGGTCAACTTGACGTTGTCCAGCGGGTTCATGACGATGTAGTCCGGGTCGCCCGCCGCCTGCAAGTACATCGCCGCCAGCAGGTTGTCGATGTCGCTGAGCGCCAGCACGCCGTTCGCCGCCGCTGGCTGAGCCACCTGCGCCCCCAGCGTCGCGCCATTGCCCTGCGAGGCGTTGTTGATGGCCTGGGCGATGATGCCATCCCACATGAGGACGTTGTTGGAGCCGTCCACGAAGGTCTTGGCCGTGTTGGCCGCGACGGTCGAGAGCGCCGTACCCGCCGTGGCAGGCGGGGCCGTCAGCGCCGGGGCCACGAGGTACGCGGGCTGCACTTCGCCCGAGGGCATCACCGTCAGGCCATCGGCCAGCGTGACGCTCGCGCCGACGCCCGGCTGAGGCGCGTTGGCGCCGGAGAGGCCCGCTTGCAGCCATGCCGCCGCATCGCCGGGGTAGTTCGCGCCCGACGCGATGTAGACGTTGTACTGCGCCGCATTCGGCACGGTGAAGATCGTCACCGTGATGGTCGAAGTAGCGCCCGCCGTCGTGATCTTGCTGACCGCCGACCCCAGCGTCTGACCCTGGGCGTTGGTCGCCGTGACCTTGACCCAATAGGTTCCCGCCGCGACCGTGCCGCCCGTGGCCGCCGTCGCCAGCACCGGAGCAGGCGGCGTCATGAGGTAGGCGGAGGCGCCCAGCAGCCAGCGCTCCTCGGTAATCTTGATCTGGTAGAGCAGTTCCGCCGTCCGACGCGCGCGCACATCCGCTTCGAGCGAGCGACCGCGCCACTGCGCCTGGAACGACACGGCGTTCATCAGGGCAATGGTCTGTATGGCGTTCTGCATCTGCGCCACGGAGTACGTGACGCTCGACGGCGTGCCGCCATCCGCCAGCGTGCCCCAATTGCGCGCGGTGTCGAACGAAGTGATCGCCTTCCAGTGGACCACGTCGATGCCAGAGCCTTTGCGGCGTGGCAGCATGTTCACCAGCGGCGTGATGACCGGCACAATGACCTTGGCGGGCGCCTCCAGCTCGTAGCCGATGAAGCCTGTCGCCGTCGTGATCGCGCGCGTCGTGTCCGCCATCGCATCGCGCACCAGCGCGACCGTCTCATCTGAAATCGAGCGCCCACCTGATGGGCCGCCCCCGTAGCCGTAACCCGCTGCAGTCGCCACCTGACCACCCTCCATCCGCTCCGCAACCAATCACCCTCACCCGAGGAGCCATCACGCTATCGTCACGCCCCGCCCACCGAGGCTATTGCTCGTCCGCCGTCTCGTCCGCCGTCTCGTCCGTCACTCGCCCCAGCCGCGACCCGCACGCGGCATGACCTGCATGGCAGCGGGCATACCCCCGCCCTCCTGCTTCAGCCGGATCATCTCAGCCGCCACCGCCACCTGCGCCTGCGGATCCCTGATACGGCCCGCCAGACCCTGCAGCGCGGCGATGCGATCATCCACCGATGAGCCACCGCCGCCCGCAGCAGAGAGCGCCGACGTGCGATCAGCCACCCGCAGCGCAGGGCCGCCCGGCTGAGGTTGCGCCTCGATGCGCGCCAACCGCTGCTGAATGTCGCCCAGCGCCGACGCCACGCGCGAAGATTCCGCCGACATGGCAGCCGTGATCTCAGCCACCAACGCCCGCTGCTGATCGGCCCGCTGCTGATCGGCCCGCTGCTCCGTCAACTCCAGATAGCCCTCCGGCGCATCGGACACATCGAGCGTGCCCGTCGAACTCTCGTCGTCACAGGTGGTCGGCTGACCATCACGGTCCAGCTCGTTGACCTGACCCGTCGCGCTGGCGGCAATCGCCGCGTCCGTGGAGGTTTCCGCCGCCGCTGCTGGCGTCCCAATGTCGGCCGCGCCCAGCGGATTGCGCGAGAAGGCTCCCTGCGCCCTGCCGTCTGCCCGACCCATCGCCATCTCACCAGCCGCCAGCTCCAGCCGCATCTCGATCCCCGCCGCAACCCGATATTGGGCTGCCGTGAGGCCAGTTCCCGCGACGCCGCCCGCCGTGCGGAAGGCCAGATCGCTGACGTATTCGCGGGTGCGTAGCTGCTCGCCCGTCACCAGTCGCTCGTCCAGCAGGGCGCCATCGGCGACGCGGTAGAAGTGGCCGTGGTCGTGCGTATGCACATGGTCATGCGAATGACCCGCCTGCGCGCGTTCACTCATCGCCGAGTGGTCATGATGGCCGTGGTCGTGCGCGTGATCGTGGGTGTGCGAGGTTCCGTCCAGATGCAGATGCGGCCCGTTGTGCACATGCTGATCATCGTAGACGCCGCTGTGCGGATGATCGTGGGCGGCGTGCGCGTGCAACTCGTCGGCGTGTTCCAGACCAGCGCCCGACGGATCGCCCGACCCATCGTGGTCGCCATCCACATCGAAAGACGCGCCTGGAGCAACATCCGCCGCGCGAGTTTGCGCCTGCGCAGCGCCTGGATGTCGCATTTCTGCGGCCTTCTTCACGCCCTCACGCGCCCGCTCAACGTACGTTGGAGCGCCCAGCGCAGCCAGGCGCAGCTCATTGGGCGTCATCCCTGAGCCATTCTGGCCTGCTGCGTCGTCAGCCTCGCACGAGAACGCGCCATTTTCGACGCGCAATTGTGCAACAACTTGGGCCTGACCGCGCGAAAGCGCCGCCTGTGCAATGGCCGCAGCGGGATCGTCGGTCGTGAGCGCGCCAGCCCCCTCACGGATGACCGTCTGGGAGGGCGCAGCACTCGCAGCAGCGGGTGCAGCAGCGGGCGCAGCAGTCAGATGATCGTCGGCGACGGGCAACTCGCTGAGCAGCGCGTCATCCGGCACGCCATCGCCGATCACCCGCACGAACGCGACACCCGACGCATCGGGATTGCTCGGACTATCGACCAGCGACAGCTCCACCAGGTCGTAGTGGGTAGCGTAGGGGACATCCCCGCCACTGACTCGCTGCCGACGCCACGCGACGTTGGACGCCCCAATGCTGGCGCCGTTGAGCGTGCCGTCGCTGACCTTCTCCCACGTATCTTCAGCGCCCTTCGAGATGCGCAGACGCACGTAGACCTTCTTGCCAGCGTCATCATAGCGGACGGCGACCTTGCGCCCCACCGCCTTGCGCTCGTGCATCTCACGCACGTTGCCCACCCAGCGCTCAAAGGCGTCTTTGCTGGCCTCATAGCCAAAGATCGTGCCATGCGCGTCCACCGCCTCACTGGTGGCGCATACCTCGATCTCGCGCGCCGCCTCATCCACAACGCGAATCTCGCAGGGCAGCACCACCCGCACCAACTCTGACGGCCCTGGCGCCGATGCAGGAGCCGTGACAGAAGCAGAGACAGAAGACGATTCAGGAGCCGCCGCACGCGACGACCGCCGCACCCGTGTACTTGCCGCAGTACCCACCACACATCCCTCCTGAACCGTCGATCACCCTGCCATATCCTGACCAGAGCAAGGCTGG
>DATBTW010000086.1:0-16906 GCA_036559055.1 Ktedonobacterales bacterium | reverse complement strand
GCCTCCTCGCGTCCTCCGGCTCCTAGTCCGCGCAGGCGGACTTCGCGGCGGCGTAGCCGCCTCCCAGGCGCGATTTCAATCGCCAGCCGTCCCCCGGCTCGCCTGCTCACCTTCCCCCGCTCCCCCGCCTACTCGCCGCTGCCGCCATCTGGTGGACGCTGGTTGGGCGCGCGCGGGCTAAGCAGATCGCGGAACGCCTGCTCGCGGCGCTGCCGCTCCGAATCCACCGCGCCTGCCGCTCCTCCTCCGGACGCCGCGGGTCGGCGCGCCATGCTCACGCCGAAGCCAATCGCGGCCAGCGCGATGATCGCCAGCGCCGCGACTACCACCCATAGCCACCATGGCGTCGTGGCTTGCGGCGTGGAAGTGACAGGGTTCGGCGCAGAGGTCGCGCCGGAGTTGGGGCCGTGGTCGGGCTTGGGCAGCGTCACCGCCGGATTCGCGGGCGGCACGCCATCCTGCGGATATGGCTGATAGGGGTTGGTGATGACCACGGGCGACGTGGTGACGTGGATGGTCTTGGTGATCGTGCGCGAGCCAGAGGCGTCGCTGACCGTCAGCGACAGCGGATAGTCGCCTGCGTTGGCCCAGGCGTGCTGCGTCGCGGCGCCCGTCGCATGCGCGCCATCGCCGAAGCTCCAGCTATAGCTCAGCGTCGCGCCGGGCTGCGCGGGATCATACGAGGCCGAGGCGTCCAGCGCGACGGAGGCGCCGGGTTTGGTCGTGGCGATGTCGCTGATGGCCGCCAGCGGCTTGCCATCGGCTGGGGTGAAGCCCAGTACAGCGGGCTGCGCCAGCGCCCACGTCGTCAGCATCCCCGGCAGCGCCAGCGAGAGATCGAGCGCTGGAGCCTCGGCCTCGGAGCCGCTGGCAAACACGTTCATCAGTTGAATGGTGTCCTGCGGCTGGTCGTAGGGATATGACCACGGCGGCGGATTCTGGTCGTAGTAGCTGTAATTGCCGATGAAGGTCGCCGTCGGAAGCCCGGCCAGCGCGAAGGGATAGTTGTCGCTGCCGCCGACGTTGTCATCGGCCTCCTGCGTGTACTGCAAATCTTGCGGGGTGAAAATCTGCTGCGACACCGGCTGATTCTGGCCGTTGCGATAATCTAGCGAGCCATAGCCGAGCTGGCGAAAGGCGCCGAAAGCAGCGGGCGCATCTTGCTGCATCAGCGAGCGGAAGGCGGTGACGCTCTGAACCTGCGCCTGTGTGAACGTCTGCGTATCCTGGTAGACCTGGTTGTTGGTCAGCGGCGTCATCAGCAGGGTGGTCGGCAGGATCGGATTGCTCATCTTCCCCAGGAAGCGCAGCGGATAGCCGATGCCATTCTGCTCCTCATTGATCATGGCAACAATATTACCGAGATCACCGTTGACGGTCTGATTGACGTAGTGGAATGAGCCGAAGATGCCCTGCTCCTCGGCGTCGTAGATGACGAAGCGCAGTGTGCGCGCCGGGTAGACGTGGTTCGCGCGCCAGTAAGTCGCCAGCGCCTGCGCCACGCCCAGTTCGATGGCGCAGCCGCTGCCATCGTCGTTGGCAGACTGCGTGGAGCTGGCCTCGCCGTCGTAGTGGCAGCCGATCACCACCATCTGCTCGGGATGCGTCACGCCCGGCACGGTCACCTCGACGTTGAAGGCAGGCGTCACGGCGGGCCGCCCCTGCCAGCCATCGACCTTGAAACTGTCGTGGCGAGCCTGCGCGCCAAAACCTTGCAAGCCACGCAGCATCTCCGCCTGCCAGTAAGAGGCGAACTCGTCGTGGCCATTCACGTTGACAGGCTGATGGTTGTCGTAGCCCGCCTCACGCCGCTGAAAGTGCGTCACCATATAGAAGAGCTGGCTATAGATGTACTTGGGATCCACCGTCGGAAAGCCCACTGGCGGGCTGGCATGCGCGGCGGCGGGCGCTTGTCGGCTGGTCGCGGGCGCGGCGGCGGCGCTCGCCGCGACTCCCGGCGCGAGGGTCGCGGCAAGGGCGGCCAAGGTTAGCGCGATGAGCAGCGGCACAGTGAAGCGCTGGCGCAACATGCAGGGCATCCTCCATCGCAGGCGCGCGGCGCGGCGCCACGCCGACATCCTTCCCATCATCCCAACATCACTCCATCAGACGGAATCGCTGGTTGCATTTTACGCCATCTGCGAACTGGCATGCGTTCTGCGTCGATGAGGATGCGCTCATGGTCCCCCATGCGTCCAGGCCGCGTTCACGGCGCCGCTCGATACCCTAATGTGACGGCGTCCTGAACGCGACATTTTGCGCGCTGATAGCGCAGTGATGCTACGAGCATACGCGCTCCCCTTCCCGCGCCGCCGTTACCGCGACTACACTGCCCCGACGGCAATCGTCGTGTGGAAGCGAGGGAGAGCGAGCGATGGATCAGCAAGCGGATTGTGTGCTCTGCCAGGGGCGCGCGGGCGATGAGCAGATGCTGCGCGTGGAAGTCTGGGAGGACGACCTATGGCGGCTCAGCATGGCCATCGCCTCGGAGACGCCGGGATTCTCCTATCTGGAGCCGAAGCGCCACATCACCGACATCACGCGGCTGGATGGCCCCGAGGCGGCCACGCTCGGCCCGACACTGGCGCGCGTGACGGCGGCGCTGCGCGATGTGACGCAGGTGGAGCGCGTCTACATCTACGTCTTTGGCGATGGCGTGGCGCACCTGCACCTGCATCTGGCGCCGCATCGCCCCGGCGACGCCCTCAACGACCAGATGATTCGCGGCGAGCTGACGACTCAGTCGCTACCCAGCGGCGCCACGCTGATCGCCAGCAAAGAATATCCGCCCCTGCCCGAGGCCGAGCTGCGCGCCGTGGCTGAGCGCGTGCGCCAGCGCCTGGCATGACAATGCCACTCACGAGCGATCCGGCGTCCCGCTTGGCAGCGTATTTTCTTAGCGGCGAAGGCGCAGGCCACCCCGGCCCGGCCGGACTACCACGTCAATTCCTCGCGGCGTGCCCACCACGCCTCGGCCGCGTCCATCGCTCTCTCCGCCTCGGGCACGCTGTCCATAATCCAGGCCGTTGCAACCCAGTGCAGGGGAATCTGGGTGATCATCGCCGGGAGGAACCGGCGCTCGTCGGGCGTCACGGGTTCGGGAGCGGAACTGTCGTAGGCGTCGCAGAGTTCGCGGAGGTCGACGTTGGCGCCACTCGCAGACGCCCAGTACAGGCTGCCGGCCACGTCGTAGAGCCGCTCCCGGATGCGCACGAAATCCAGATCGAGATTCGCCCAGGAGCCATCCGACAGTTGGATCGCGTTGCCGAGCTTGTAGTCGCCGTGGATCGGAGCGCGCGGGAGATCGACGCCGCGCCGGGCTCTGCCCAGCTCATCGAGGAGGAGCTTGGCGCGGCGCACCACGGGCTCCGCCTCGGCGCCCAAACGGCGACGCGTGAAGCCGAGCCAGTAGTGCAGCTGGCGGCTGGTTCGGTGGTCGTCGAGCGGCTGAGGCAGGTCTGGCTCCCAGGTCGCGCGCAGCCCCGCGTGCAGGCGGCCGAGCTCCTCGAACAACCGCAGGTACGACTCCTGGCTTGGGGTTGGCTGCACATGCGGGACAAATTCTTCGAGTTCCGCCCAGCGGCCACCGACCCTGGCGAGCTCCCGACCGAGGATCGGCGCCGGCTGGGCGACCCGAATTCCTGCGCGCTGGAGTCGCTCGCGCAACCGGCGCAATCCCGCCACGCGGCCGCGCGTCGCCCATGGTCGATGCACACGCAGGACGAGCGTTGCAGCCCCGTCGAGCCGGATGTTCAGGTTGAAATCGCCGCCGATGTCTTGCCACGTCCTGGCAGGCGCGACCTGATCGAGCAGCGCGGCGACCGCGGGGTCATCGGTGCTGGCCCTTGGCCCGAACCAGCTGGGCAGTGGTGGAGGTGGTGTCAAAGCTTGGGTCCTTCATCGCGGAGCTTCGCTGGAAGCACCCCATCCGCCGGTAGAAACAGCATGCCCGGCACATTGATGTTCTGCGTCTCAGCGTTCAAGAATCGGCAGCCTTGGATTCTCGCACGGCTGGGCGCCATGTTTCAACCCCTTTCCCTGCTCAACAACACCGCACCCTCCCTAAAAACTGCAAAGATAGAGCTGATGCAGGCCCTGGCAAATTGCCTGAAAATGACTGCCCATTCTCCAACTGCACGACAACCGTCACCAACTGGTTGACGGTCATTGGCTGACCAAGTGTTACCGTCACCTGAAAGCGCGGCGATGGCGAGCCTTTATACGTGAAACTGGTTCCGTTCGTCAGCGCCATCGTCACGGTATCGCCAGAAGTGTCGCGCTGCCGTGCTGTAGCCTGCACGGGCGGCGGCGCAATCGCCGTCCAGGCGAGCGTCAGGCTGAACATCAGCGCGCCTACACAGGTGAGTCGCTGGAGACGTTGGGCATTGCGCATCGGTCTACCGCTCCTGAGATGAACACGGGATGGGAGACACCCGCAGCGACGATGCAACCGTGATCAGAGTCACTATAGCAAATCGCCAGTGAATCGACAAGCCTGGGTTGTGGTCTGCGGCGTGCGTCGCGGCCAGCGTGGTATGGTGAGCGCAGAGCAGGCGGCGACCGGGAAAGGACGCGAGCATGGGCCAGGCGAGTGGGCAACGCGCAGGCGGCTACACCGCGCTGGGGCAGATGGCGCCGCGTGGCGCGACAGTCGGCGACGACGGCGCACGCGAATGGCGCTTCGTGGCGGAGGACGGCGCGGCGGAGGGCGCGGCGGGCATGGAGGCGCGCGTGGCGCTGCTGGCCGACGACATCGTGCGGGTGCGGCTACTGACACCCGGCGCCACGCTCCCCGCCTCGTGGGCGCTGGCGCGCTCCGCATGGGACGCCGTCACGGTGACGGAGGCGACGACCGCAGCGGGCGGGCTGACGCTGGCGACCAGCGCGCTCACCGTCGAGATCGGCGACGCGCCGCTGCGAGTGAGCCTGCGCTGGCCTGATGGCGCGCCCTTCGCCGAGGACGACGACGCGCGCGGGATGGGTGGTGTCGCCGCGCTCGATCCCGCCTCGCCGCCCGATCCGCGCCTGCCGCCGGGGAGCCTGCGCTGCTACAAGCGGCTCGCGCCGGGCGAGCGAATCATTGGCGCAGGCGAGCGCACCGAGCCACTCGACAAGCGCGGCGCGCGGCTGACCTTCTGGAATGTCGATCCGCCGCACCCGCATGACCTCACGACCGGCGCGATGTATTCCTCCATCCCCTTCTGGAGCATCCTGCGGCCCGATGGGCGCGTCTGGGGCGTCTTTATGGATTCCGTGACGCGCTCCGACCTCGACGCGGGAGCCAGCGATCCCGCGCTGCTCAGCTTCGGCGCGATGGAGGAGACGCTGACCTACTACCTCTTCGCTGGCCCTACGCCCGCCGACACGTTGCGGCAATTCACCATGCTGACCGGGCGCATGCCGCTGCCGCCGCGCTGGGCGCTGGGCTACGGCCAGTCGCGCTGGAGCTACAGCCCGGACGCCTATCTGCGCGAGGTGGCGCAGGGCTTCCGCCAGCGCGGCATCCCCTGCGATCATCTCTGGCTCGACATTGACTATATGGATGGCTATCGCGTCTTCACCTGGAACCCTGAGCGCTTCTCGGAGCCAAAAGAGCTACTCGACGAACTCCGCGCCGATGGCTTCAAGGTCGTCGCCATCATCGATCCGGGCGTGAAGGCCGACCCGACCGATCCCACCTTCGCCGATGGCGTGGAGCGCGAGTATTTCGTACGGCGACCCGATGGCTCACTCTACACTGGCTCAGTCTGGCCGGGCGTCAGCGTCTTCACCGACTACAGCCGCGCCGAGGCGCGTGCGTGGTGGGGCGCCTGCCATCGCGCGCTACTCGACGCCGGGCTGGCGGGCATCTGGGACGACATGAACGAGCCAGGGCTGACCAATTATTTCACACCCGGCGGTGACACCGGCCACGGCGACACGATGGCGTCCGATGCCGTCCACCTGCCCACCGGACGCGATGGCGCGCCGCTGCCACATGCGCGCTTCCACAATGCCTACGGCATGCAGATGGCCCGCGCCACCCGCGAGGGGCTGGAGCGCCTGCGCCCCAATGAGCGCGCCTTCGTCTTGACGCGCTCTGGCTATGCGGGCGTTCAGCGCTACGCCGCTATGTGGACTGGCGACAACAGCAGCCAGTGGGAACATCTGCGCCTGGGCGCGCGCATGTGCCTGAACATCGGCATGTCGGGCCAGCCATTCATCGGCTTCGACAGTGGCGGCTTCTACGACGCCTGCTCGGGCGAGTTGTTGGCCCGCTTCATGCAGCTTGGCGCGTTCTTCCCCTTCTATCGCAATCACAGCGCGCTGGGGACACCCGCGCAGGAGCCATGGGCGTTTGGCCAGCCGTGGGAGTCCATCTGCCGCGACGCCATCGCGCTGCGCTATCGCCTGCTGCCCTATCTCTACACCACCTTCGAGGAGGCCAGCCGCACGGGCGCGCCGATCACCCGTCCGATGCTCTTCGCCTATCCCGATGATCCGACCGTCGCGGGGCTGGAGGATCAATTCATGGTGGGGAGCAATCTGCTGGCCGCGCCTGTGCTGCTGCCGCAGCAATATCAGCGCGAGGCGCGCTTCCCCTCCGGCGCCTGGCGCGACTGGCGCAGTGGCCAGCGCTACCTCGGCCCGCTCAGCGCGCAGATCGACACGCCGGTGGATGTGGCGCCGCTGTATCTGCGTGAGGGCGCCATCCTTCCGCTGGGCGATGTGACGCAGTACGTGGGCGAGGTCGCCGAGGAGCCGCTGACGCTGGTTTGCGCGCTGGGGCCGGAGGATGGCGCGCACGCCGAGGGAATGCTGTATGAGGATGACGGCGCCACCCGCGACTTCGAACGGGGCGCCTGGAGCCGCACCCGCTTCAGCGCCGAGCGCGACGGAAAGCGCGTCACCGTGCGCGCCGAGCGACCCGACGGCGCCTATCGCGCCCCACGCGGCGTTGTCACGGTGGAGCTGCGCCTGCCGCTGGCCGAGCTGACTGCCAGCGCGCCCCGGCCAGCCATGCTCGCCGCGCGGGTGGATGGTCTGCCAGTGGAGGGCGCGCATCTGGAGGTGACCAACCGCCGCTACGAGACGCTGCTACAGATCACGCTGGGCCAGGTCGAGGCGCCCTTCACGCTGGAAGTCGATCTGGCGTGAGGCTGGCCGCCCTTCCACGCCGCAACGAAGGAGGGGCTTTACAGCCTGAGCGCAGAAAGGCGCCCCTCTCAGGTGAGAGGGGCCAATATCGTGAACGTCGGCGTTGGAGCGGTTCCAGAGTCGCTCCAATGCGCTATCCGCTGATCAATACCTCCATCTCCTGGCGTCGGCTGGCGCCGCCTCCCTTGCGACCAGCCATACGCGCCTCGTCGCTCGTCCACTCATGGGCGGAGCCATGTTCGTGCGCCGCTCGGCCACCCTTACTGGCGATTTCTCGCTGCTTCTTGGGGTCCATCGCCGCGAAACCTCTGCGACGCCCCTTCCGTTCCTGCGCCATTGCGCCATCCTCCTGATCGCCCGGCGACTGCCGCAGACGCGACTTGCACGTCTGCGGCGCTCCGTCGTTGATCGCTCGCCGACGCACCCACGGCGCCACTTAACAAAGCAAGCGTCATGAGTCGCGCGAATGCGTGCATAAGGTCGCCTCTGGCGTGCGTCAGGCGTGCGTCAGGCGTGCGTCAGGCGTGCGTCGGGCGCCGCGACGCGGGAATGGCGCTGGCTCGCTGGCGACTCCGCGGCGCCGCGTGGTAGCATCATGTGGAAGCTCCATCCCAACCGCGCACAGCCGCCGGGCGGCGCAGCGCCAGGGTAGCGTGACGCCGCGCTTCGAGGTGAAGTCGCAAGCGCACGCCGAGAAAGCGAGCGCGACCCCAGCAGTACTTCAGCCAGGATTGGCGCGCTCCGCTTCAGGGGGTCAGGGTCATGGCAAACAATGGCGGTCGGTCGAAGGGTGGCCCCACCAGCCCCCCTCCACGTCGAATCCAGGAGACAGTCACCCTTTCCGGTCTGACCATCGGTGAGGGCGAGTGGCTGGCGCGGCATGCCCCCGGGCTGGTAGGCTCGTCGCAGGCTGGCCAGGACGCCATCTGCGTACGCGACATCGCCCTGCGCTATCGTCCGGGGCGGCTGGGCATCGCCGATGCCCTCGATGCGACTGAGGAGATCTTTGCTCCCTTTGCGGCTGCTGGCGCCAACATCGAGCCACGCCACCGCTGGGAGATCGTG
This sequence comes from Ktedonobacterales bacterium, assembly GCA_036559055.1. Lineage (GTDB taxonomy): Bacteria > Chloroflexota > Ktedonobacteria > Ktedonobacterales > JADMIN01 > JAKAIY01. The sequence continues at coordinate 8,704 of DATBTW010000086.1, read as the reverse complement.
GATGATGAGGATGAAGGGCTGACGCTGACCGCCAATGGTTCACCGCGCAGCTTCGCCGAGGCCATGCGCCTGCATCAGCTGCGCGCTAAGCGGATGCCCGACCATGTTGACCTCTCGGTGGACGCCGTGCTGGTGGTAGACGCCGCCGCCGATGACCTCGCCGCCGCCGCGCTCTTCTGGCTGGCGCTGGCCCTGCCCAACCATGACTGGTGAGCTCGTTACTCATTGCGAGCAGATAACGCCAGTTCGCCAGGCTCCCCTCCCCCACAACGCGGGGGAGGGCTGGGGGTGGGGCCGACTCCGCCAATGTGATAGCGTGATACAATGCGCTGCGACCGGAAACGGGCAGGCGGCGTGTACATGACACGATGCAGCGGAGAGGAGCAAGCGACCGTGCGCGTGATGATCTGGGCGGACATGGAAGGCATCGCAGGCATCGAAGTGTGGGAGCAGGTCAACGGCGGCATGCCGCAGTATGCGGAGGGTCGCCGCCTGATGACAGGCGAGGTCAACGCGGCGGTGCGCGGCGCGAAGGCGGCGGGCGCGACGGAGATCATCGTCGTCGATTGCCACGGCGCGGGCGGCTCCTACAGCTTCAAGACGCTGATTCCCGATCAGTTGGAGCGCGGCGCGAGCTATGTGCTGGGCTATCCGTGGCTGCGCTATGTGGAGCCGCTTCAGGCGGGCCAGGTGGACGCCTGCCTGTTGGTCGGCGCGCACGCGATGGCTGGTACGGCGGATGGCGTGCTCTGCCACACCGTCAGTAGCGAGGCCTGGTACAACGCACGCATCAACGAGACACTGGTGGGCGAAAGTGGGCTGGAAGCGGCGGTTTTTGGCGCGTTCGATGTGCCGATCACGTTCGTGGCGGGCGACCGCGCAACCTGCAAGGAAGTGACCGACCTGCTCGGCCCGAAGCTCGTCACCGCTGAGACGAAGGAGGGGCTTGGACGCTTTTCGGCGCGCTCACTGGGCCACGCCGACGCCTGCGATCTGATCGAGCGGCGCGTGCGCGAGTCGCTGGAGTCGCGCGACTGGCCCGCCCCCTGGAAGCCCGCCCAGCCGCTGACCTTCACCGTCGAGTTGGCCTCGCCCGACCACGCGCAGTCGTATCTCGGTCGCCCCGGGCTGGAAGTCGTCAATGCGCGCACGGTCATCGCGCGCGGCGCGCCCGACCAGAACTTCTGGCAGGTGTGGGACAACTTCTGGTATCGCCGCTAGGCGCGGCCCCTACCCCCAGCCCCTCCCCCGCTTTGCGGGAGAGGGGAGCCGCAGACGCGCCATACGTTGACCGTTCATGGCTGTTCATGGCCGTGACTCCCTCATCATCCAAGGAGCCGATATGACGACCGATCAGCTAGACGCGCAGCCCGATGAGAACGCCGAAGAAGGCGAACTCTTCCCCGGGCCAACTCGCCATCTTTACATCGTCCGCCACGGCCAGTATACCCACGGCGGGCCGCCCGATTACGATGGCCCGCTGACGGAGCTGGGCCAGCGGCAGGCGACCTTCACCGCAGCGCGGCTGGCGGGTCTGCCCGTCAGTGTGATCCACTGCAGCACGCTCCAGCGCGCTCGCGAATCGGCGGCCATCATCGCCGAGCGCTTCCCCGGCGTGGAGTTGCGCTACTCGCCGCTGCTCTGCGAGTGCATCGCCAGCGTGCCGCCGCTCATCAAGGACTACCTGGAGGAGCGTGTCCCCGCGCAGGAGCTGGCGGAAGGGGCGATTCAGGCGCGAGCGGCGTGGGAGACGTATTTCCAGCCGCCAGCCGCCGATGCCACCGAGGATGTCAGCGAGATCATCGTGTCGAGCGGCAACCTGATCGGCTATCTGGTGGGCCAGGCGCTCGGCGCGCCCGCCGACGCCTGGATGCGCAGCGACATCCAGCACTGCGGGCTGACGGAGATCACCATCCGGGCGCGGCGTGGCCCGCTGCTGCTGCGCCACAACGACATCGGCCACCTGCCACTGGAGATGCGCACGTTCGCGTAGCATCCGGGCGCGCGGATGGCCGCCACTCAAGCCATCAGCTCAGCTCGTGACATGCGCATTACCGCAAGCCCTGGGACTCGTTGAAAGTCGCTATCAAGGGTCACGATCGTCAGATTGTGATCCAGCGCAGTGGCAGCGATGAGCGTATCTATATCACCGATCAGGCCGCCACTGCGGCGCAGTTCGCGTCGTAAATCGGCATACCGCTCAAGGATTGCGTAGGTAGGCGTAAGAGGAATCACTTCGCGGAGCAGGGCGCGCAGTTCATCTCGTCGTTGACGAAAATTGGTGTCGCCTCGCATGTATTCGACCGCTTCACCATACACAATGACACTTGTCACAACCTCTCGGTTCACGATCCAGGGCCGAATGAGACGCAGCGCTCCTGGTCTGCCCTTCAGGTACGCGACAAGCACGCCGTTGTCGAGCAGATATCGGCTCATTGCTCGTCTTCGAGCCAGGCAAGCTGCTCGTCCATCGGAGGAGTCGGCGGCGTCTCATGGCGAATTCGGTCGAAGAAAGCGAATTCATCGTCATCATGCAAGTCGCTCCATGCGCCGCCCAACGCTAGCGCAACTCGCACGGAGCGAGGCAGCGCCTCATCGTCAGACGAGGTTGGTTGCGAGGGCAGGTCTGCTATTGGCGCGGAAAGCGCCTCGATTTGCTCCGCCAACTCTTGCTGCGCCTCGGGAGAAAGTTCCTCGATGTGTTCCAGGGCGCGCTGCAATCGCTCAATCATGCTCCCGCGCCTGCCCTTTCTATTTGTCCCGTACCTCAGATGTGATGAACCAGCTTTAGGCGTATTCTACCATGCAGGTGGCGTCGCGCCGTCACGCTACGCGAGTCAAACATCCAGCATTGCGGGCTGACGGAGATCACCATCCGGGCGCGGCGTGGCCCGCTGCTGCTGCGCCACAACGACATCGGCCACCTGCCACTGGAGATGTGCACGTTCGCGTAGCATCCGGGCGGATGGCCGCCACTCAGACATCCATTCAGATCGTGAGCCGCTATTGAGCGGAACTCTTGCGGCCACCGAGCATCATAGGGGACAATCTCGATGTGGTGGGTCATGCTGGCCAGTCCCCTCATATCAAAGCACGGATACAACATCGCCCGCCCCCTTCGCGACTCCGGGGCAGGCGATGACTATGACATACTGCTCGGTCGAACAAGGCGAGCAGCGCTTAAGGCTTTGAGCAAGATAGAAGAAGTCGTTTTCTGGCGTTGTTCGTAGCATAGCAGTATGGGCAGTTCGAAAGCTCATCTATGGCTCTCCATCAGTCATCCCGAATGCAAGAGGGAGAGAAAGGAAAGGCAACGTCGTTGAATACACACGATCAGCGCCCTGTCACCGAGGACCTCGATCCTTCTGCGCTGCCTGCGACCGTCGACCGGGCCACCTGGCAGGCGGAACTGGACAAGCTGCTGGTTCAGGAAAAAGCACACACCCGCCAGGGGGATGCACTCGCGGCGACTCGAAGGCGTCTGCCGATGGTGGAGGTGGATCCCACCACCCAGCTCATCGGCCCGCACGGACCGGTCACGTTGCTGGAAGCCTTTGAGGGCCGAAAGCTGCTCATTGCCTATTTTCACATGTGGCATCCTGGTCAACCCGCTGACGGCCAGTGTCCGGGCTGTACGTTCTTTAATGGGCAAGTGCGCGAACTGTCCTACCTGCATTCCCGCGATGTCACGTATGCCACGCTCTGCGAAGGGCCGTACGAGGCAAGCAACCGGTACCGCGAGTTCATGGGGTGGGACGTGCCCTGGTACTCGGTACCGCAGGAATCCGCCGAGACCCTGATCGCTGGACGCTGGTTTGGCATGCTGGTTTGCTACCTGCGGCACGGCGACCGCGTGTTCGAGACCTACTGGACCAGCGACCGCGGCTCGGAGGTGATGGCCCCCAGCTACGGACTGTTGGACATGACTGTCTATGGACGGCAGGAGACCTGGGAGGATTCGCCTGCCGGCTGGCCGCAACCATGGAAAAACAATGGCGGCCAGTGGCGCACGGATGGTCGCCCCACCGCGCAATGGAGTCGGATAGCGGCCGGACGCTCCGACGACCTCGACGCCAAAGCCTCCGCCACAGACAGCAGCCCGAATCAGCAGTGACCAGAAAGTCAGCGCCGCCCGCCCAGGAGCCATTCAGGGGCAGGCGGCGTGGCGCTCCCTCTCCCGCCTTGGCGGAGGAGGGGCTGGGGGTGCGCTATTCCCGGATGCGGCGGGCGGGCAGCGGGCGCACCAGCGGCTGTGTGCCGTTCAGGCTCTCCTCCTTGCGACGAGGCACGCGCTGCGTCACCAGGAAGCTCGGCGCGCGGGCCAGGTCTTGCATCGGCATGTTGATGTCTTTGCCGAAGCGGTTGTAGAAGGACAGCTCGAAGTTCGGCGTCTCGCCCAGCGCGCCGTGCGGGCAGACCTCCACGCAGTCGCCACAGAAGATGCAGCGGTCGAGCGCGAAGTCCCAGCGCACCAGCTCGCGCTCGGCCATCATCAGCGAGCCGGTCGGGCAGACCTGCACGCACGCGCCGCACGACACGCAGTCGGTCGCGTGCAGCGACATGTTAAATGGCGTCGAGACGATGGTATCGAAGCCCACGCCAAACATGCCGTAGCAGTTCGGGCCGATCACGTCGTGGCAAACGCGCACGCATTGCGTGCAGTTGATGCACTTGTTCGGGTCGCGCAGGATGAAGCTGTGCGACAGGTCGAACTCGTAATCGTGGTAATCGGCTGGCTCGCCATCGTGGAAGCGGTTGTTCTCCAGGTCGTACTCGATGCTGTATTTCTGCAGGTCGCACTGGCCAGCGGCGGGGCAGGCGCACTGGAGGCAGCGCGCCGACTCGCGCTGCGCCTGCTCGGCGGTGTAGCCCAGCTCGATCAGGCGGAAGTTGCGCTTGCGATCCTCGTAGGGCAGCATGGGCATCTTGACCTTCGGCTCGACCGGCTTGTAGGGCACGATGTCGAACAGGTCGGGCTTGCGCTCCTCGGCCTCGATGCGCTTCGAGATGAGCGCCATATCCTCGCCGCGCAGGTAGGAGTCGATGGAGCGGGCGGCCAGCTTGCCCTGGCCGACGCCCTCGATGATGGTCGCCGCACCGATCTGGCAGTCGCCGCTGGCGAAGACGCCCTTGCGCGCCGTCATGAAGTTGTACGGATCAGTTTCGATGCTCTGGCGCTTCGTCCAGTTCACGCCCGACTCTGGCGGCAGCACCGCCTTGTCAGGCTTCTGGCCATACGCCGGGATGACTGTGTCGCAGGGGATGACAAACTCGCTGCCGGGGATTGGCACCGGACGGCGGCGGCCAGAGGAATCTGGCTCGCCGAGCTGCATGCGCTGAATCTCCAGCCCGACGAGCTGATCGCCGTCGAACTTGATGGCGGTGGCCGCGCCGAAGAGTTGGAGATCGGTACCCTCGGCCTCGCCGTCCTCGACCTCCTCAGAGGTCGCACTCATCTCGCTGCGGCCACGGCGGTAGACTGTATGCACCTTTGCGCCGATGCGCAGCGATGTGCGCGTGCAGTCGAAGGTCGTGAAGCCGCCGCCCAGCACGACCACCTCTTTGGTGTCGTCTACCGGCACCGGGAAGCCCTGCGTCTTGTCCATCAGATAGGCGATGGCGTTGACGACGCCGGGGTTGTCCTCGCCCTCCAGGCCAAGCTCGTTCGAGGTCCACGCGCCGATGGCCAGCAGCACGGCATCGAACCCCTCTTTGAAGAGATCGTCGATGGTGAAGTCGCGACCCAGCTTGACGTTGTACTGGACATCCACGCCCAGCTTCCAGACGCCCTCGAACTCCTTGTCCACCATGTCTTTCGGCAGGCGATACTCCGGGATGCCGTAGCGCAGCATGCCGCCCGCCTGAGGCATCATGTCAAAGACCTTGACGTAGTGGCCTTTCAGCGCAAGATAGTAGGCGCCTGTTAGCCCGCTCGGGCCAGCGCCGATCACCGCGACCTTCTTGCCGGTGGCGATTTCCTGTACCCACGGTGTCGGCGGATCCTCGATGCAGCTCTCGGCGGCGTAGCCGTGCATGCGGCAGATGGCGATCTCTTCCTCCACCAGCCCGCGGCGGCAGACCTCCTGGCAGGGGGCCGGGCAGGTCAGACCGAGGATGTACGGGAAGGGCAGCACTTCCTTCACCAGGCGCGCCGCCTCACGGTTCTGCCCCTTCGCGATCAGCTCCAGGTAGCCGGGGATGTCGATGTGCGTCGGGCAACCGACCTGGCAGGGCGGCTGGCAGTAGGCATTGTGATCCGACAGCATCATCTCCAGATTGGTGCGGCGGATGTGCGTCAGCCGGTCAGACTTGGTGCGCACGACCATGTTGGGGGTCGCCGCCGTGTTGCACGATGGCAGGGGGCGGTCGGCGCCGTCGATCTCTACCAGGCACATGCGACAGGCCGAGGTCGGTTCCAGCTTGTCGTCGTTACACAGATTCGGGATGTCCGCGATCCCGTTCTCAATCGCCACACTCAGCAGGGTCTGCCCCTCATACGCCTGCATCTTGCGTCCGTCAATCGTGACGTCGAATGACGGCTGCCCATGCTCATCGCGCTTGAAGGGCTGCTGCCCCTGTGGGGTCGCGGCGTCATCGCGTATCGTGACAGCCATATCTACCTCGTCTCCCACGCCGACTAATTGGATCGCTTATCGGTCATCTATCGTTCAGAGCGGCCTAGAGCACATGTTTCGTGGCGTAGCGATGCGCCCGCACTGGCTCGCACGTCCCCGTAGGGCAATGCCCGTCGAGGTGCGCGCTGAAGTCGTCCGGGAAGTTTTGCATCGCCGTCACGAGCGGATGAACCGCATTGACGCCGAAGCCGCAGAGTGAGCCATCCGGGATGTATTGCGAGAACTCGGTGAGCACGGTCAGGTCGTTCTTCGTCCCCAGCCCGCTCGTGATGCCCTCCAGCAGCCCGGCCACCCGCTTCACGCCGACGCGGCACGGCACACACTTGCCGCACGACTCTTTCGCGAGGTAGGTCGCGCGCTCCATCGCCCAGTGGGCCATGCAGGTGTTGGCGGGCAGCGCCTCGATCACCGCCGAGCCGACGATGGCGCCGACCTCTTGCAGTGACTCGAAGTCGAAGGGTGTATTGATCTGCGCCAGTGGCAGCGCTCCGCCCTCCATGCCGCCCACCACGATGGCGCGGGTGTTGGCCTCGCTGACCTCGATATGCGCGTCGCGTAGCGCCTGCGCCAGCGTCGCGCCGAAGGGCAGCTCGATCAACGTTCCGGCGGTCGCGCCCGGCCCCAGCGCCGTCACCAGCTTGGCCCCGCTGGTCGTCTTCGAGCCGGTCGCGCGGAAGGCCTGCGCTCCACGCGCGATGATAGTCGGCAGATTGGCCAGCGTCTCGGCGTTCTGCGTGAGGGTCGGCTGCGCGTACAGCCCTGACTCGGTGGGGTACGGCGGGCGCTGCTGGGCCTTCATCGGGCGACCCTTGATGATCTCGATCATGGCGGTCTCTTCGCCGCCCATGAAGCCGCGCTCGACCCCCACGGCGGTGATCGCCAGCGAGAAGCGCGAGCCGAAGATGTTGCGCCCCAGCGCGCCTTGCTCCAGCGCCTCGGCCAGCGCGGCCTGTGCCGTCTTGGCGGCCAGATCGCGCGTGCTACGCATGTAGAGGAAGGCTTCGCTGGCGCCGACCGCGAAGGCCGCCAGGGCAATGCCCTCCAGCACGGCGTGCGGGTTGCGCTCCAGGAGGGCCTGCGTCGCCAGCGAGCGGGTGTCGGCGTCGTAGGCGTTGCAGACGACGTAGCGCTGCTCATCTTGCGCGCTGGCCACCAGCGCCATCTTGCTGGCAGCGGAGACGCCAGAGCCGCCGCGTCCGCGCAGGCCCGCCGCCTTGACCTCGGCGATGATGTCGGCGGGTGACATCTGGCCGAGCGCCTGGCGCAGCGCCTGGTAGCCGCCCTGCTGAGTGTAGGCCGCGAAACTGGTCAGCGCCGCTTTGCCATCGGCGACCAGGAGGCTCGTGGAGGTATCAGGCACGTTGGGCTCTCCTGTGGTTGATGCTGCCATATTTGCCGCGTGTGGAGGGTGATGGGCCGCGCTCCACCTGATCGTCGCGCAGCACGCCCACCGTCGCCGCTTTGGCGGGAGCGAACTGGTGGCTGGCGGTGATGATGCCGAAGAGATCGCTGATGTCTACACCGCGCCGCTCGACCACGCGCCAGGCGACTTGCAGCGGCATACCGCCGTAGGCCGTCATCAGTTCGTCGAGGGTCTGGGTCAGATCCCAGGCGTCGAGCGAGGAGCGATCCAGAATGGCGTCTGCCCGCGCCAGATCGACGGGCGCTTCCAGCTTCGACGCCACAGGTGTCAGCGTCGGCGGCGAGAACGGGCGATTGGCGTAGTTCACGGCGTACTCAGACATGCGCGGCGTGTAGTAGCCCGCGATGGAGGTGGGCGAGAACCACGGGCGACGGCGGAAGCGATAGGTGGGGCGCGCGTCGATGGTGATGGCGCGCGGCGGGCAGACCTTCTCGCAGAGTAGACACGCCTCGCACTTCAGATTGAAAGGCGTATCCTGATCCGCCTCCTGGATGAGCTGGATCAGGCCGCGACTGCGCTCCGGCAGTATGCGCTTTTCATAGGGGTAGAGGCGCGTCACTTTGGGTCGGGTGACATGACTCAGCGTCAGCCCTAGCCCCTGCAGGATTCCGCGCATTGGCTACTCCTCACCCTTGATCTTCAGGCC
>DATBTW010000085.1:0-2234 GCA_036559055.1 Ktedonobacterales bacterium | reverse complement strand
ATGACAGACCAGCCGAAAGGACACACGCCGAACCAGCCGCCCGCGCCGGAGCCGCCGCTGGCTGCGGGCAGCGCGCCGTGGGCAGGCGGCGCGCTGCCCGATGTCTACCCGCCACCACCCGAATACTACCAGCAGCGCGCGCAGGCCGCGCCGACGCTGGTGGCCACCGGCCCCGCGCCCAGCCAGCAGTGGCAGCCGATGCCCGCCGCGCCAGGGCGGCGTCGGCGCTGGTTCGCGCCCGCGCGCTACCCGCATCAGCCTATCACCATTCTGGATGTGACGTGGACATTCTTGAGCGCCGCGATCAGCTTCGCCATCTATGCCAAGTTGCTCGGCTGGCCGGTGGGACTCGGGCTGACCGTGCTGCTCTTCGTGCATGAGATGGGGCATTTCATCGTCGCCAGCGTCAAGCGGGTTCCAGCGCGGCTGCCGATCTTCGTCCCGTTCCTGGGCGCGTTTGTGTTGGTGGCGCAGACCTCACGCAGCGCGCTCGACGACGCCCAGATCGCGCTGGCCGGGCCGTTCGCGGGGGCGCTGGGCAGCGCCGCCTGCGCCGTGGCGTGGTGGATCACGGGGCAGCCCGATCTGCTGACCATCGCGCTCATCAACTTCCTCATCAATCTCTTCAATCTCATCCCATTTAGCCCGCTGGATGGCGGGCGCGCCACGCGGGTCATCTCGCGCAGGGCGCTCATACCGCTGCTGATTGTGGTATTGATCGCGGGGCTGTGCACCTTCGACATCGTGTTGCTGCTGGTGGCGGGATTCGGCCTGCGCCAGGTCTACTTGCGCCCCAGCGATGCGGTGTTGCTGCGCACCGAGACGAACCGCAAGGAGCGGCGGACCATCACGGCGCTCTACTTCGGGCTGCTCGGCGCAATGCTGGCCGTGCCGCTGGCCCTGGTCGTGATGGCGCTCGTCGCGCTCGGCCCGGCTCTGCCGTATCTCCTGCCGTCGCTGCTGAATCCGCTGCATTAACGCGTGGCCAGTGGCGGGCGGCGCCGATCCTGCGTTCTTCGCTATACTGTAGAGTGAGGGGAGCGCGAGACAAACCGCTGCCCAGGATGAGGCCAGCCATGAGTGAGGATCCACAGGAACTGACACCGCGACCAGAGCAGCCACAGGACGGCGCGTGGTCGTGGCCAGGCGCGCCATCGGCCACCGCCGCGCCATCGCGGTCGCCGGCCGCCAATCCACCTCCTCCGCCGCCTGGATACGCGCCGCCCACCTATGGGCAGCCAGGCGCGTACCCTCCCGTCGCTGGCCAGCCGCCCGTCTATCCACCGCCGCCAGAATACTACCAGCAGGGCGGTTCTGGCGCTGCCACGCCCTATACTCAGTATCCGCCCGCCTACCCGCCGATGTACCCGCCCGACTATGGCCAGTACACGGCCAGCTATGGGCCGTACCCGCAGGCGAACGGACAATATCCGCCTGCTCCAGCCTATCCGCCGCAGCCGTATCCCTATGGCCAGCCGCCCTATGCGCCCGCCGCGCCGCAAGCCGCGCCGCAGGTGGACACCCGGCTGCACTGGTTCTGGCCTATCATCAGCGCTGTCGTCAGTTTCGCCGTCTATGCGCTGCTGCTGGGCTGGCAGTTTGGGCTGGGCTTCATGGCGCTGCTGCTGGTGCATGAGATGGGCCACTTCGTCGTCATCCGCGCCAAGGGGTTGCCAGCCGGGCTGCCGATCTTCATCCCGCTGCTCGGCGCGTTCGTCACCATGCGCCGTGCGCCTCAGGGGGTGCGCGACGAGGCCGAGATCGCGTTGGCCGGGCCGCTGGCTGGCACGATTGGCGGGCTGATCTGCCTGGTGGCCTACTGGCAGACGGGCATGTCGGTGCTGCTGCCGCTGGCCTACTTCAGCTTCTATATCAACTTGCTCAACCTGATCCCCGTCGGCCCGCTGGATGGCGCGCGTATCACGGCGGCCATCTCGAAGTGGATCTGGCCGATAGGGCTGCTCGGCGTGGGGATCGCGGCGTGGTACACCCACGACATCCTGCTGATCGTGCTGGGAGTCTTTGGCGTCTTCCAGCTCTTCGCGCGCTTCGGCGAGGCGGGCAAATCGCAGTACTATCGCATCGGGGCGGGCGTGCGCATCTACGTCACGCTGCTCTACTTCGGGCTGGCCGCCGTGCTGGCCTACGGCACATTCGCCTTGCAGCCGCTGATGCAGGCGCGCGGCGGCCTCTTCTATTAGCGGCTGGCGGGTGGCTCGACGCTGGTCTGGCGC
>DATBTW010000084.1:0-18691 GCA_036559055.1 Ktedonobacterales bacterium | reverse complement strand
CGCACCTGCTCCACGCCGATCTCGCCGCCGCGCCCGACCGCGACACTGAGCTTCTCGATCTCTCCAGCGAGCAGCCGCGAGTCTTCACCCAGCGAGTCCACCAGCAGCCGCGCCGCCGCGGGGGTGATGCGCGCATCGCTGGCCTGCGCCTGTTGGATGATCCACTCATCGAGCTGCGCGCCCTGCTTCTCCTTGAATTCGCGCACGCGTCCGAACTGCTGCGCGACCTTGAGCAGCAACGCCTGGCTGGCTTCCAGTTTCCCATCCGCGAGAATGACGAGCGTGGTTGACTCCGGGATGCGCGGCGCATAGTCGGCCAGCGCCTGCATGAACGCCTTGACCTCGGAGACAGTCCACTTGCCTTTCTTGCCCTTGCCAGCGGATTTCGCAGGCGCCTCGGCTGGCTCATCCTCGTCGGCGCCGTCGGCGTCGTCGCCAGCCGCGCCCCGCCGCGCTTTGGGCAGGCCGAGCAGCACGACCAGCCGCCGCTCGCTCAGGAAGGGCAGCGTGTCGCAGATCGTGCGCATCTGGTTCAGGTCGGCCTCTTCACCCGTGAACGTGTCCTGGTTGAAGTCGAAGCCGCCCGTCTCGCGCAGGCGCGCCAGTTCTTTGCGCGCCGCGTATTCATCGGCGCCGTGTAGCAGCAGCAACATAGCCGCATTGTATGCCGCCGCCCGCGTTCCCCGCAATCCGCGGCGCATGAGGGTGATCGCGGCCATGAATGGACGACGCACGGCGCGGACGGGGCATAAATGCCCCGCTACGCCACTATAGGCGGGCGCGGTATCCCTCGGCCATTCATGGCCGCCGCCGCGTGCTCCGGCCTTTTAAGGCCGAGCGTCTACACCATCCGCGCCGGGGCTAGGCCATCATGCGTAGCGGACGCTGATAGTCCTGTGCAAGCGGCTCCTGATTTGACGCGCTCCAATCGATAGGTCTACACTGGCTGAGCGCGAGGGAGCAGGCCGTCTAGCGATGCGCCGGTCGGTTGGGGAATGTGTTGTCCTGGGAGCGAGCGCAATGACCGATACCTCAGGTGAGCGGGTGGATCCCGTGGTGGGCCTTGTCATCACCGGAGACAATCACCTGTCGCCAGCCTTGCCGCGTCTGTCACCTGCGCGCAGACAGCAACGGCGGGCGTGGCTGCGGCGGGGATTCAAGGCGGCGGCAGACTACGCCATCGAGCGCAGCGCGGCGCTGTTCATCAGCACGGGCGACCTGTTCGATTCCCCCGCGCCCACCAATCAGGATCGCGCCTTCGTCGCCGAGCAACTCCATCGCCTGCGCACGGCGGGCGTCGTCTGTGTCGGCGTCAGCGGCAACCACGACACGCCACGCATGCAGACCGAGCACGGCGGCGAGTCGCCCCAGCAGGTCTATGCCGCGCTCGACGAACTGCGCTACTTCCCCGCCACGGATACCCTGGAGCCGCAGATGATCTCGCTGGGTGGCCTGCGCGTCGCCGTCGTCGGCCTCAGCAACAATCCCGTCGCGGCGCCGGGCAGCGATCCGCTGGCGACGGCGCGGTGGAGCGCAGGGGCGGCGAGCGCGCTGGCCGAGGCTGATGTGGCGCTGCTGATCCTGCATGCCGCCATCGAGGGGCTGGCGCGGCCCAATGAGGGCGAGCGCACGGTGGCGCAGGCCAGCCTGGCGAAGCTGCCAGAGCAGGTGCGCCTGGTGGCTGCGGGCCACATCCATCGGTATGCTCGCCAGCGCATCAGCGAGCGCGAGGTGGTCGTGGTGGGCGCGACCGAGCGCATGGAGTTTGGCGCGCAGGCGGGTGAGGCGGGCTTCGTCTGGGTCGAGTTGGCCCGCGATGGCGTGCGGCGTGTTGAGCACATCCGCACGGAGGAGCAGCCACGCGCCGACTTGACCATCCACACCAGCAGCCTCTGGCCCACCAGCGACGAGCCGCCCGCGACGAACAGCGCCCATCTGCACGAGTCTGGCGAGCAGGAGGATGGACATGCGCTTGAGGTCATTCGCGGCGAGCTGGAGGCGGTCTGCTCGCCAGAGAAGATGGCGCGCCTGAAGCTGACCGGGCCGCTCAGCCGCGAGCAGTATCACCAGCTTGCGCTGCGCGATGTGATCGCGCTGGGCCAGCAGCGCGCCTTCTCGCTGGACGTGGACACGAGCGGACTGACGCTGATCGAGCGCGCCTTTACGCTGCCCGATCTGGGGCCGCAGGCGGAGGCCCTCGCGCCCGCGCAGATGATCGCGCGGGTGGTAGAGGAGACGCTGGCCCGCCGTGAGCAGGGCGAGACCATCGACTTCGATCCGGAGGAATTGCGCAGCGCGAGCGAGTTGCTGCTGGCGCGGTTGCGGGCAAATGGTGAGGAAGGGGCCTAACGAAACGACATGATCACACTCAAGCATCTCAGCGCCCCTGCATTGAAGCACCTGCGTGATGTCGATCTCTGGCTGCCACGGCGCGGCGCGACGCTGATCGAGGGCGCCAACGAATCGGGCAAATCGACGCTCTTCGAGGCGATCTATTTCGCGCTGTACGGGCGCCCGCTGGTGGGTGAGGAGCCAGGCAAAGCCACGCTCAACGCGCTGATCCCGCATGATGGGCAGCAGGCGCAGGTGACACTCACCCTGATGTCCAGCGAGACGGAGCTTGAGGTGACGCGCACGCTGACCCGCACGCGCAGCGGCGGCCCGGCCTCTGAGGCGACGCTGGTGGTGCGCCAGCCCGGCCATCCGGAGGAGCGGGTCAGCGCGGTCAGCGCCGTCAATGATCGCATTCTGGCGGAGCTGCGCGGGCTGGACGGCGAGACGCTGCGCAACTCGTGCTTCATGGAGCAGAAGGGCCTCGAACGACTGGAATCGCTGCGGCGCGATGAGCGCGAGGAGGCCATCTCGCGCCTGCTGGGGCTGGAGCGCCTCGTCGTGGTGGAACGCTCGCTGACACCCAGCGCCGAGGAGCGTCGGCGTGTCGAGCGGCTGCGCGAGCAGGCGCGCGTGGCCTCACAGCGCCGACTGCTACGCGAGGCGACCGCGCGCGAAGGCGATGTGGCGCAGCGCCTGCAAGCGGCGGAGGTGCGCGAGTGGCTAGATGAGCGCGATACGCTGGTCGCGCGCATCGACGCCCTGGCAGAGAACGAGCTGCGCCTGACGCAGGAGCTAGCCGATCAGGAGGCGCTACTGGCGCGCATCGACACCTTGCGCTCGGCTGAGCGGCGGCTGGCCGAGACCGAGCGCCAGCGCTGGCGCGCGCGTCAGGCAACGCAGGACACTGCGCTGCTGACCTCGCAGCTCCAGCGGCTCGACGACATCCAAGGATCGAACACGCCCGGAGCCCAGCACAATCTCGAAGACATCCTGCGGCTGGAATCGGGTCTGCGCGAGTTGGCCTCCCAGCGCGCCCAGCTCGCGGAGGCCGACATCTTCGCCCAGCGCGCGCAGACCGCCGAGCAGGCTGCGCAGCGCGCGCGACAGACGCTCGGCGAGGCTGAACAAGGCCGCAGCTCGACGGCGACCGCCCTGGCGCGAGCGCAGGCGCGTGATACGCTGGCCGCGTGGATTCTGGCGCGCGAGCACATGGATATGCGCGAGGGGCGCACGCAGCAGATCGCCGCGCTGCAGTCCGCGCGCGGTCAGCACGCACGCGATGCCGACGAGACGCGCGAGCAGTCGTGGCAATGGCTGGCACTGACGTGGGCGTCGCTGGTCATGCTGCTGATCTCGGCGGCGCTGGCCATCCACTTCTCGATCGGCGCGCTGTGGGTCTTTGTCGTGCTGGCAGCCATCGGCGTCGTCGGGCTGGGCCTGCGCTGGCGTCTGGAGGTTTCGGCCAGCCGCGCGCACCGCTGGAAGGTGAGCGAGGCCGAAGACACCATCTCCACCGTGCATGTGGAGGCCAATCTGGTCAAGCGGCTGCGCAACGACGAACTCTCGCGGCTGGAGGCGCGGCTGCGCGCAGCGGGCGTGCCGATTCCCGCCAGCGCCGAGGAGGGCGCGACGTTGCTGGCGAACCTGCCCCAACCCACCAATATGTCGGGCGTCGAGACACAGGCGCGCGATGCGGAATCGCGGGCAGCGCGTGCGCGCCTCGAGTTGGAACGCGCGCTTGGTGATGCCGATGGCGCCTACTTCGCGCTGCGCAATCTCGGCTACGACCCTGAGCAGACTGGCCAGATTCGCCAGCGGCTGGATGAGATCGCGGCGCAGGAGCGCGAGCTGACCGACGAGGCGCGCGAGCTGGGGCTGCCAGAGGATGTCGCCGGGCTGGCCGCCGCACGCGGAGCCGCGCAGGTGACGCTCTCGTCGCTGGTGGGTAGCATGGGCAGCCGCGACGAACTGCACACGCGCCTGCTGGAGAGCGCCGAGAGCCTGGATGAACTGCTGCGGTCGTGGGCGAGCGCGCTGGAGGGCATCGCGCGCGATCTGGAGCCGCTCGGCATCATCGATCACGTCGCGCCGCCCGATCCGCTGGAGACGCGCCCACTGGAGGAGTTGCACGACCTGCTGGGCGAACGCACGCAGCAGGCGCTGGCTCGCGACGACGAGCCAGCCGCACGCGCGCGCCTGGGCGGTCTGATCGCCGAGCGTGAGCGTCTCGCGGGACA
The DNA here is from genome assembly GCA_036559055.1 of Ktedonobacterales bacterium. Taxonomy (GTDB): domain Bacteria; phylum Chloroflexota; class Ktedonobacteria; order Ktedonobacterales; family JADMIN01; genus JAKAIY01. The sequence goes on along the minus strand of DATBTW010000084.1, from coordinate 14,120 downwards.
GAGAGATGAGACCTGCGACCGACACGATCACCTGCGCGAGCAGATTCGCACACGGCTGGCCGAGCGGGAGATCACCGCGCAGGGCGATGAATCGCTGACCACGCTGATGCAGTCGTGGCCGTTGCTGGGCGAGGTCACGGCGGATGACGTGGCGCGGTTGCGCGCCGAGCGCGACGACGCTCGCATGGCCACCGTTCACACCCAGGCGCTGGCGGAGGAGCGCGCGCGTGACGCCAGGCTTGGCAGCGCCCCGCTCGACGAAGACGACGTGCAGGCTCAGCTGGCCGCCGCCGAGCGCGATCTGCGCGTGCGCGAGATGGCCTGCGATCTGGCCAGCGAGACGCGCGCGCGCATCATCCGCCGCGCCCTGCCAGAAACCGAGATTTACATGCGCGCCATCCTGCCGGAACTGACGGCGGGACGTTACCACGATGTCACGCTGCTGCGCGAGGATGGGTCAGGCGCGGGCGGCGAGACGGATATCGCCATCCGCATGTGGGATCAGGCGGCTGGGCGCTACGTGCGCAAAAACCTCTTCTCCGGCGGCGCGCGCGATCAGGCGTCGCTGGCGTTGCGGCTGGCGTTCGCGCTGGCCACGCTGCCCAAAGAGCTTGGCGCGATTCCCGGCTTCATCTTCCTGGATGAACCGCTCAGCGCGTTCGATGAGGAGCGGTCGCTGGCGCTGACCCGCGTGCTGACGACGGGAGCCATCGCCCACCACTTCGACCAGATCTTCCTCATCTCGCATAGCCAGGTCATCGAGCCAGACGCCTTCGACTACAGCCTGCGCATGGAGGGTGGGCGCGTGGCGGCCTCCACCCTGCCCAGTGGGGCGCTGGCCGAGGCGCTCTGGGAGGCCGAATCGGAGGTCGGCGGCGTCCGCGTCCGCGCGATGGCCTGAGCCACCAGCCATTTCCAACCGCATCTCACCACTTCTCGCCTCGCCCGTTCCATTTCACCGCGATACGCCTTGCGCTTGCAAATAGAATCACTGTACATTCAATAGCAGACGGCGCGGCGTGTGGCGGATGAGACGATCAGCGGGAGGATGAGGGCATGGGCGCGTCATATCCCTTCAGCGCGGGAACGACTCCGGATATCGACCTGGCGAATGTGCTCAAGCAGGGGCGCATCGGCATCGCCTACAGTGGCGGCGGCGACCGCGTCGCCATCCATCTGGGCATCGTGCAGGCGTTCATCGAGGCGGGCATCGCGCCACAGCGCATCGCGGGGGCCAGCGCGGGGGCTTTCGCGGGCGTCTTTCACGCGCTGGACACCAGCGCCACGCGGTACCTGCCGCTGGCCCTCGCCACCGTGCAGCGGGCGCTGCCTCTGCTGCGGCCATCACGCCTGGGACTGATCTTTCGGCTGCTCCCTGCGCTGGTCGAGGGCCTCTTTCTCGGCGCCGACGCGGTGAGCCTGATGAGCCTGAACGCTAACGACCGCGTGGCGCGGCTGCTCAGGCGCAGGCTGCCCGTCACGACCTTCAGTGCGCTCAGCACGCCTGTCAGCATCGCCGCCACCAACCTGCTCGATGGGTCGGAGGCGTGGTTCGAGAACGACACGGTCGATCTGATTCAGGCGCTGCTGGCCTCGGCGGCGATTCCGGGGCTATTTCCGCCTGTCAAGATCGGCGGACAGTATTATGTGGATGGCACCATCGCCGACAACCTGCCGCTGTTCCATCTGGCCGAGCAGGGGTGCGCCGTCATCTACGCCTGCAACGTCGGCTTCGCGGGGCAGGCGAGCAAGCCACCGCGCAACCTGCTGGACGTGGTGGTGCAGAGCGAGAGCATCGGCCAGTTCGTCGCCGACACACGCGAGCAGCAATTGCTTGCCCTGCGCTATCCGCAGATCAGGGTCATCCCGGTGCGGCCACAAGTGGCGCTAAACGCGCTGCCCAGTGAGATTGAGCCAGCGGATGTGCCGGGCATCGTGGCCGCCGCCGCCAGCGAGACGGCGCGCATTCTGGCGCAGGCGCGGCTGACGATGTAGCCCCCTCCCCCAGCCCCTCCACCGCCAAGGCGGGAGAGGGGAGCCTTTCATGCCCGTTCATCGCCAGCCGAGGATCAGCTTCAGATGTAGTACATCGCGGCGGCCTCCTGGCCGACGGCATGGTGGCGCGCGGCGAGCTGGTCGAGGGTGGTCGCGCTGAGCAGGTCGCGCGCGAAGGTGTCGATCTGCGCCCAGATGTCGCGCATGGCGCAGCCGGGGGCGAGCTGGCAGCTCCCCGGTTGTGGCACGCAATCGAGCGAGGCGGGCGCGCCTTCCAGCGCCACCAGCACATCGTACATCGAGATGTGCGAGGGAGCCTTGGCCAGCATATGGCCGCCCTGTGGCCCCCGCTGGCTCTTCACCAACCCGGCGCGGCGCAGCGTGATCAATACCTGATCCAGAAAATGCTCCGGGATGGCCTGACGGCGCGCGATCTCGGCGCTGGTCGTGGGGCCTTGGCCGACGCGCGTGGCCAGCTCGATCATCGCGCGCAGGCCATAATCACCCTTCATGGTCAACCGCATGGTAGTCGCTACCCTGGCGTGATCGAGAATGACGAATGCAGACGGCGCCGATCACGCCAGTCCACAGCATAGAGCCTGGCCTGCCAGCGCGTCAACACAAATATGACCGCCAAAGTCAAGAATATGCCGCAGGGTTCGCGAGAATCCGCAACGAACGGCGACGGCTCCTGAGTCCGCCCAGACGGACTTCGCGGCGGCGTCAGGGCAGGCCGAGCAACTGCACGAGGTGGCTGGTGGAGTAGTTCTCGATGCGCGGTGTCACCACGCGCAACTCAACGCCCACGGCGCTCATCGCCGCGCGCTTCTGCTCCAGAAAGGGATCATCGGCGGTGACGGCGATGAAATGCGCGCCCAGCGGCGCCAGCAACTCGGCATAGTACGGCGGATCGACCCGCTCACCCGCGATGAGGAAAACATCATCCACCACCCGCAGCGCCCGCAGCAGGTCGAGCCGATCCTCCTCCGTCTGGATCGGGCGATTGGGGCCTTTCCAGCGGCGCACCCGCTCATCGCTCTCCACGCCAACCACCAGCCGGTCGCCCAGATGGCGCGCGGCTTCGAGGAAACGCAGGTGGCCGATGTGCAGCAGGTCGAAGACCCCCGTCACGACGACTATCGTATGCGCGGCGGCTTCTTCGACCACAGGGTTATCCTCTCGCATGACGCTGGGAGCCGTAGGAACGGCTGATGCTGGCTGATGCTGGCGGACACAAACGCCATTCATTATAGCAGGCGCGGGCGCTCAGCCTGCTCTGCGGGGAGCGCCACCACGCGCGCCACGCCGCCAGCCAGCGTATCTACCACAATCCGCGCCCACTCCGCAGCGGAGCGCCGACGCTCGCCCCGGCTCCACTCGACGCCCGCGCCAAAGATGGTCCAGCTCAGCAGCGAGGCCATGGCGTTCAATGTCACGCCCGCCGAGCCATCGGCATAGCCCTCGGCGCGTGGCGCCTGCTGGAGCCAGCCCAGCAGAAACGTCGCTAGCTCCTCCTGCACCTTCACCTCAAGCTGCGGCTCGATATTGTGGTCGCCGGGCGCGCAGTGGCCCTCGAACTGGCCCAGAAACTCGCACACCGTCACCACTAGCAGGCGCAGATTGTCAAGCGAGAACTGCGGCGCCGACCCCAGGCGCTCGGTCAGCGCCTCGCGGAACTGGTCGCGCAGTACCCAATCCATCAGCGCATACTTGTCCTCGAAGTGGGTATAGAAGGTTGCGCGGTTCACGGTCGCTCGCTCGGCGATATCTTGCACGCTGATCGCGTGAAATCCCTTCTCGCCCATCAACGCGAAGAACGCATCCACGATCAGCTTGCGTGTACGCTTCACCCGCGGATCCGCCTCGTTCATCGCGCTCCCTCCCTGCTCGTCAGACAACGCTCGTCGGGCTTCGCTCCTCGACACGCCATGCCAAGCGCGACAGTCGTATTGTAAACGACAGATGTTGAATATACAACGGGGAGTGCGCCAAAATGAATCGCGCCCAGGAGACACAACTCCTGGGCGCGTCGTCGATGCGTCGCTGCTGTCGTTTCCGCTCGTTCCGGCGGCGACAGACGATAGCGGCTTATGGTTAGAGCAGCGCGTGGCCACCGAAGAGGCGATTGCGGCGCTGACCCACCAGCAGATAGATCAGCGGGCCAACCCACCACAGCAACCATACCACAAGCAACCAGATGACCTTTTCGGTGCGCGACATGTAATCTGTGGCGATGAACCCCGTCAGCACGATGTGACCGACGACGGGTAGCAGCACGCATACCAGGATCAACGCGATGGTCACCAGCAAGTTGCGTTGTGTTGTCGGTTCTTGCGTATACACACTCCGTACCCTCCAGGGGACTCCTCCCCAGGCCTCTCGATGAGACACGCCTGCGAACCAGACGCCCCGATAGCGTCGGCGTCCGCACGTCCCTGCGCTCTCGCACTCTACTACGGCTGTCTCGCCGCAGGGTTGCGCCTCGCTTCAGGCTGGCTTGGAAGTGGATTAATGGAAGGTGAAAGAGGCCAGCAGTGGCTGATAGACCAGCGTATTCTCGGAGTCCGCGACCGACGACGGGCTGGAGGTCTGGATGCTATATACCAGACCCGCGTGGATGTCCACATACAGGGTCACCACCCGCGTCGCGCCGTCGCTGCCCGTCACGCTGCCTGTGCGCTGCTCCCACTGATCGCCCGCGATTTGCGTCGGCGGCGCCGATTGCAGCCCTTGCTGCGCCGCCAGCGTATTGGCCACGCCGCTCGCCGTCTGGCCAGTCTGCGCCGCCGCCACGCTGATCGTCAGCGTATTGGCGCCGCTGCTATCCGCCAGCAGCGCGCCGTCTGCGCGCGGCGTCACCGTCCACAAGGCTGGCTCGGTGAAGGAGAAGCGCGCCTGGGGATCGTGGTAGATGCTGGTCTTGGGGACGGGCGGCGTGGCCATCAGCGCGCGCGCCTCGATGACGCCCCCCGCGATCAGCAGCGCGACGACCACCAGCGCCCCAATCACCAGCGGCCAGCGCACGCGGCGGGGCGGAGGCGGCGAGGCCACGGCGGGGCGATAGCTCGTGCCGACGGTCAGCGGGCGCGGCGGGGTGGCCGTCACGACGGGCGCAGGCAGCGGCTCGGCCTGCATGGTCGCGTCCGCAGGCTCGGACGCTGATTTAGGCGCTGGCTCGGCGGCGGCTCGGCGCGGCGCGCGCACAGGCTGCGTGGGCGTCTCCAGCTCGCCGATGGACGCCCCGCAGGTGAAGCACACCGTCGCGCCCTCGTCGTAAGGAGCGCCACAGCGCAGACAACGTCGCTCCTCCATGCGGTACACCTCCAGCGGCGGTCGAGCCAGATCAGGGTCAGCTCAAGGTCAACTCAAGCCGGGCGAAGCGGTTGACCGATGCGCCACTTCGTCAATGCATTCGTTTCCATTCGACTCTATTCGTCCATTCTAACGCACGAGCATAGCGATTCAGGCGATCACCTCAATCGACGCCGTTTTCCTGGAGGTAGTTGCGCCACGAGCGCGGTTGAAAGCCGAAGTGAAAGGGAACTGAGTCGAGCGCGGTCGTGTTCTCGAACGCGAAGAGTTCCAGCGCGGCTGGCGTGATGGGCGGCTTCGACAGCGCCTTCTCCATGACTCGGGCGCCCAGCGCCACAAGCGGCCTGGGGCTGGGCATCTTGATGCGATGCCGCCCCAGCGCCAGCATCAGCATATCTAGAATCTCGTTATAGGTGTAGATTTCCGGGCCGCCCACCTCAATCACCTTGCCATCGTAGTTCTCTGGCTCCTGCGCCATCTTCAGCAGGCAGGTGGTGACATCCTCCACCCAGATGGGCTGAAAGCGGATATTGCCCGTACCGATGACCGGTGTGATGAGCGGCGTCGAGCGGATGAGGTCGGCCAGCCCTCGGAAGAACGCCGCGCCTTTGCCAAACTGGATCGACGGCCCCAGGATGCTCCATGCCAGGCCGCTGCCCTTGATCTCCTGATCGGCCTGATAGCGTGTCTCCATATACGTGCCAGCCGGGGCGGGCTGCGTGCCGAGGCCTCCCAACTCCACGATGCGCTTCACGTCAGCTTTACGCGCGGCGGCGATCAGGTTGTGCGTGCCGTCAATGTTGGTCTGAAAGTAATTGACGTCGCGCCCCTGCTTGCGATCCGCCGTGATGAAGGCGCAGTGGATGATCGTCTCGACGCCCGCGACCGCCGCGCCGAGCGTCTGGGGTTGGGTCGTATCACCGACGACGACCTCGACGCCATCCTGTGGCAGGTGGGTTCTGGCCTGCGCCGCCGAGCGCACCAGCGCGCGTGGCCGCGCGCCCTGCTCCACGAGTCGATGGATGATGCGGCTGCCCGCGAACCCGGCCGCCCCGGTCACGAGAATCATACCTTCACCTCCGACTGCCGAGCGATCTGCGGCGCCCTATATGGTCGCCCGCAGCGCTCACGGGACTGGAGTCGCACACCGAGCGAGTGTCTCCTGCTTGAATTATGGCGGCTGGGGAAGCGCAGCGCAAGGCGGCGCCGCCTTGCGAGGCACAGCGGCGCACAAAAGAGCAGGCCAGGCTCCACGGAGGGAGCGCCTGGCCTGTGTGTGGTCGCGAGCGTGCGGAACTACTGCGCCGATTCGGGGACATAGCGCGGCGCCTCGCCGCGTGCGACGCCGCGAGCGATGACGCTGTAAATGAAGGCCCCTAGGCCCGTGATGCCCAGCGCCAGCACTGGCAGTGCGATGGCGCCTATGAGGCCATTGGTGAAGGTATCATTGCCCTGGTTGACATAGAAGGTCGCTGCGACAGCCGAGCAGATGAAGACGATGCCCACGGGCAGGCCCCACCACTGCACTTGCGGAATCTTGTAGGTGTCTTGCGCCACGTCGCACACTCCTGTTGGTAGTCGCAGGAAGGCTGTACGCGACCGCCGGTTGTCGCTCCCGCGCGGACGGCCATTCCTCCTGCGCAGATACGCCACACTTGCTATAGCGCAGTATAGCATATCCTCCATCTCGCGCCGCGACACATCGCGCCTCACAGCGAGCAGGCGCCTGCTCGCGTGTATTAGCGTTTTGCTAGAGTTCGTCCGAGCCGCCCCCAGAGGCGCAACCTCCGCGCCGGAATCGCGTAATTAAGGCAGAATAATTGTGTAGATTGCATTCACGAATCTACAGGATTGGCCGCAATAGCCTTGACATGTGGTCGAGGTGCGCGGTATAAAATATGTAGGTGAGTGATATGGATATACACAATTTCGCGCAAGACGAAGAGGGAGCCTGGAGTATCACCTACCACTTCGTCTGGGGGCCAATGCGCTCCAAGCCGTGCCTGACCGGCGAGGTCGCGGAGCGGCTGCGCGCGTTGATCGAGGAACGCGCCAGCGCAGTGGAGTTTCATCCGCTGCTGGTGGTGGTGCTGCCCGACCGGGTCTACCTGGCGGCGGCGGCTCCGCCCACGCTGGCCCCTCATCGCATCGTCTGCCAGATCAAGGCCCACACTTCGCGCATCTTGCGCGATGAGTTTCCGGAGCTGAACCGCATTCCGACGCTGTGGACCCGCGCCTATCTGGTAATGGCAGGCGATCAACTCACCGCAGACGAGGTGTTCGAGCGGTTCGAGGCGGCCCAGCCGCCCCGCAGGCCGCGTGGACGCCCGAAGAAATCGCCAACGCAGTTGAACCCTGGTGAGGCGACTGCTGACGATCTGATATAAACGCGCCAGGGGCGGCTGACGATGTCGCTGGATGACATCGGATGACATCGGGCGGCGCCCCGCCTGAAAAGAGACAACCCGCGCGGAGAGGCTGCAAGGCCGTGTAGAGCCCGCGCGAGAACCCTATAGAGGGGGATCATAGAATGCAAAAATGTGAGCGCTGCAACATCAACGACGCCCGTGTCCGCATCAATACGGTCACCAACGGTCGCCGTGAGCAGCACTTCTACTGCAAAGACTGTGCCCAGGAGCTGTTCGGCCAGATGAATGCTGAGGCCAGTGGCAGCGGCGACTTCGGCAGCATGTTCAGCCCGTTCATGAACAACGGCGGCGGCTTCAACATGAACGGCATGAACGGCGCCGCGATGGGCGCGGGTCGGCCCAATGGCACGGCCACAGCGCAGCGCGAGCCGAACAAGCACAGCAAGACGCCGACCATCGACCAGTTTGGCCGCGATCTGACCCAGGACGCTCGCGATGGCAAGCTCGACCCCGCCAGTGGCCGCGACCGCGAGATTCGGCGCGTGCTGACGGTGCTGGGTCGTCGGCAGAAGAACAATCCCGTGCTGATCGGCGAGCCGGGCGTCGGCAAGACGGCTATCGTCGAGGGCATCGCCCGCCGCGTGGCCGAGGGCAATGTGCCGCCGACCCTGCGCGATGCGCGTATCGTCTCCATCGCCATCGGTGGCATGGTGGCCGGCGCGATGTTCCGTGGCCAGTTCGAAGAGCGGGTCAAGAACATCATCGAAGAGGCGCGCGCGAACCCTGAGGTCATTCTCTTCATCGACGAACTGCATACCGTCGTCGGGGCGGGCGCGGCTGAGGGCGCGGTTGGCGCGGGCGATCTGCTGAAGCCGGCGCTGGCGCGCGGCGAGCTGCGCGTCATCGGCGCGACCACGCTCGATGAGTATCGCAAGCACATCGAGAAGGATGCGGCGCTGGAGCGACGTTTCCAGCCGGTGAAGGTCGGCGAGCCGTCGGTCGAGGAAGCCATCACGATGCTGAAGGTGTTGCGGCCCAACTACGAGGCGCACCACAGCGTCAGCATTACCGATGAGGCTGTTGAAGCGGCGGTGAAGCTGTCTGACCGCTACATCAACGACCGCTTCCTGCCAGACAAGGCCATCGACGTGATGGACGAGGCGGCGGCGGCGCTGCGGCTGGAGGCCATCGAGAGCGGGCTGATCGGCCCGGAGGCGGTGCGTGATCTGGAGCGCGAGCTGACCGAACTGCAGCAGCAGAAGGAAGCCGCCGCACTGGCCGAGGAGTATGAGAAGGCCGCCAAGCTGCGCCAGCATGAGCTGCAGCTCCAGCAGAAGCTGGACGAGGCTCAGGCCAAGACCAATGGCTCGCCGACGCTGCTGGTGACCCCCGCCGAGATCGCTCGCGCGGTGGAGAACTGGACGGGCGTGCCGGTCAGCGCCATGCTGGAGTCGGAGCGCGTCAATCTGATCAACCTGGAAGATGACCTGCGCAAGCGTGTTGTCGGGCAGGATGAGGCCATCAGCGCGGTGGCGCGAGCTATCCGTCGGTCGCGCGCGGGGATGAAAGACCCGCGTCGCCCCATCGGGTCGTTCCTCTTCATGGGGCCAACCGGTGTGGGCAAGACGGAGCTGGCGCGTGCGCTGGCCGCCGAGATCTTCGGTAGCCAGGACGCGCTGATCCGGCTGGATATGTCGGAGTACATGGAAGGGCATACAGTCTCGCGGCTGTTCGGTAGCCCTCCGGGCTACGTCGGCTACGACGAGGGCGGCCAGCTCACCGAGCAGGTGCGCCGACGCCCCTATAGCGTGGTGCTCTTCGATGAGATCGAGAAGGCGCATCCAGAGGTCTTCAACGCGCTATTGCAGATTCTGGATGACGGGCGGCTGACGGATGGTCAGGGGCGCACGGTGGACTTCAAGAACACCGTCATCATCATGACCAGCAACGCCGCCTCGGAAGACATCCGCCGCGCCAGCATCGGCTTCACGCCCAGCAAGTGGGGCGACGCCGAGACGGTGGAGGATAGCGCGGAGGCCCAGAAGCGCGCCCGCGCGATGGAGGGACTGCGCCGAGCCTTCCGTCCAGAGTTCATCAACCGTATTGACCAGATCGTCGTCTTCCACTCGCTGGGGCGCGACGAACTGCGCAAGATCGTTGACCTGCTGCTGGAGCAGTCTGAGACACGCCTGCGCGAGCAGGGGATCGAGCTGAAGTTTGGCGATGACCTGCGCGAGTATCTAATGCGCGTGGGCTTCGATCCAGAGTTCGGGGCGCGACCTCTGCGCCGGGCCATCCAGACAAACGTGGACGATACACTGGCGGACGCGCTGCTCTCCGGGGCGGTACAGCCAGGGCAGACGGCCACGCTAACGGTGGAGAATGATGTGGTGACGGTGACGGCGAGCGGCGAGCCTATCGTGCGCCAGGCTGCCAATCCACAGCTGCATCCCCAGCAGGCGTAATACATCTCGCCTGAGACGACCCATAGAGCATGGCCCCCATTCCCACGCAAGCGGGAGTGGGGGCCATGTTTGTGTCCTGATTACGACAGCTCCAGATAGCCCAGCGCCAGCTTCGTCAGCAACTCCACGCCAATTGGCAGGGCGGCCTCGTCGAAGTCGAAGAGCGGGCTGTGATGCGGATGATGCAGGTTGCGCGCCTCGTTGGAGGAGCCAACGTAGGCGTAGCAGCCAGGGGCGGCATTGAGGAAGAAGCTCATATCCTCCGCGCCCATGGTGGGGCGCCCATCGGTGACATGCTCTACCCCCACCACCGTCTCGGCGACGCTCGCGGCGAACCGCGCCATCGCCTCGTCGTTGACGGTGACGGGATAACCGACGTTGATCTTGACCCGCGCGGTGGCGCGCGCCGCCTCGGCCACCCCACGCGCGACCTCCGCGACCCGCCGATGCAGAAAGTCGCGCGTCTCCGGTTGCAGCGCGCGCATCGTGCCGACCAGCGTGGCGCGCGGCGCAATGATATTGTGCCGCCCGCCCGCGTGGAACGAGCCGACGCTGACCACCGCCGTGTCGAGCGGGTCGATCTCGCGGCTGACGATGCGCTGCAACTCGCCAACGATGGCCGCGCCGATGGCCACGGCGTCCACCGTCTGATGTGGCGAGGCGCCATGCCCGCCAACGCCGTCCACCACGATCTCGAAGTCATCAGCGCTGGCCTGCACGGGGCCACCACGCGCCATGATGACGCCCACCGGCAGGTCATTGGTCAGGTGCAGCCCAAAGCAGGCGTCCACATGTGGCTGCTCCATCACGCCCGCTGCGATCATCGGCTCCGCGCCGCCGGGGCCTTCCTCCGCCGGCTGAAAGACCAGCTTGACCGCGCCAGTGAACTCCTCGCGATGGCGCGCCAGCAGCTCGGCCACCGCCAGCAGGATGGCGGTGTGGCCATCGTGACCGCAGGCATGGTGGACGCCCGCATGCTGCGAGGCATAGGACGCGCCCGTCTCCTCCGTCAGCGGCAGCGCATCCATATCGGCGCGCAGCAAGACTACGCGCCCCTCCGCGCGCCCCTGGATCAGCCCCACCACGCCGGTCTGCGCCACGCCTTCCTGTGGCGCTATGCCCAGCGAGCGCAGTCGCTCGGCGACATAGCGCGCCGTCTCATGCTCCTGGTATCCCAGCTCCGGGAGCTGATGGAAGTGACGGCGGTCAGCGATCAGTTGATCGTTCAGCGCGCGAATCTCGTCGCGCAGGGACGCGGCTACAGGCATCAGGTCGCTCCCTTCATCGAAAGCGGCGCCGTTCATGCGTCGCGCTGGGAACTGTTGTGGCCTGGCGTCCTTTCGCGCCAGATCGGCGACGAGCATGGGGGTGTGGACTGCCTGGCTGACTGACTCTATCATAGTGACGTTGACAATGTTCGTGCCAATCAGTGATACATTATGGGCGCGTCATGGGCTGGCGGCAAGGCCTGCCGGATCGCTCGATTCCAGCGCAGCCTCTCCCCTAGCGCCAGCCACGGATGCCAGAGAATGTCGTAGGGCGCACTCAACGACTGGAGGGGCGCACGCCATGACGAACGATACCGCCAGCACACAACTTGTGGTCGTTGGCTCGTCGGCGGGCGGCATCGAAGCGCTCCAGACATTCGTCTCCACCCTCCCGCGCGACTTCCCCGCCCCCATTGTCATCGCTCAGCACCTCGATCCGAAGCGGCCCAGCCACCTCGGCGAGATCCTGGAGCGCCGCAGCACGGCGCCAGTCAAGACAGTGCTCGACAACGAGGCGTTGGCTCAGGGCGCCGTCTATGTCATCCCTTCCGATCGGAACGTGGTGATCGCCGACGGCCACATCAAGCTGCAGTCCGACGGGGATGTGCGACCCAAGCCATCCATCAACCGGCTCTTCTCCAGCGCGGCGGAGGCCTACGGCGAGGCGTTGATCGCGGTCATCCTCACCGGTACCGGCTCGGATGGCGCGGCGGGCGCGCTGGAGGTGAAGAAGGCCGGCGGCACGGTCGTCATCCAGAACCCCGCGACGGCCACCTACCCCTCGATGCCGCAATCACTGGCCCCGACGGCGGTGGACTTCATCGCCAATGTCGAGGAGATCGGCCAACTGCTCTATGATCTGCTGACCGGCGCGTCGGCGGTGACACAGGCATCCGAGACCAAGCTGCTGCGTACCTTCCTGAATGATGTGCATGAATTCAGCGGCCTCGACTTCACGACCTACAAGCCCGCGACCATCCTGCGCCGCCTCAAGCGCCGCATGGTGGCGACCAACTCGCCCTCGCTCGACGGGTATCTGCGCTATCTGGAGCGCCAGCCAGAGGAATACCAGCGCCTCATCAGCACGTTTCTCATCAAGGTCACGGAGTTCTTCCGTGACCGCGAACTGTTCAATACGCTGCGGCGCGAGACGCTGCCACGACTGATCGAGGACGCCCGCGCTGGCTCGAAGGAGCTGCGCATCTGGTCGGCGGGCTGCGCGACAGGCGAGGAAGCCTATTCTATCGCCGTGCTGGTAGCCGATGCGCTGGGCGACGAGCTCAATCAGTTCACAGTGCGCATCTTCGCCACCGATCTCGACCCGCAGGCCATCGCGTTCGCGCGGCGCGGCATCTATTCGCGCGCCGCGCTGGCATCGGCGCCTCCAGAGCTGGTAGAGCGCTATTTCTCGCAGCTCGATGGCGATTTCGAGGTGCAGAAGCGCGTGCGCGGGCTGGTCATCTTCGGCCAGCACGATCTGGGGCGACGCGCGCCCTTCCCGCACATGGATCTGGTGCTGTGCCGCAACGTGCTGATCTACTTCGCCAGCGACCTGCAGAAGCGCGTGCTGCAGCTTTTCGCCTATTCGCTGCGCAATGGCGGCGTTCTGGTGCTGGGCAAGGCCGAGACCACCAGCCCACTGCCCGATTTCTTCTCCCCCGTCAATTCGCTGCTGCATATCTACCGGCGCTACGGCGAGCCGCTATTGCTGCCCAAAGGCGCGGCCAGCCTTGACCCGCTGCCCATCCAGGTGGCTCCGTCGGTGGCCCAGTTCACGAACCCAGGGACGCGGCCACATTACAACCCGCCAGCGGGCCGGCCACGCACCTCATTCGAGCGGCTCGGTGACGCGGTGCTGAGTTTGCCCGTCGGCATCGCCATCATCGATCGGCGTTACGATGTGCTGACCATCAATCCAGCGGCGCTGCGGCTGCTGGGGATTCATCGCTCAGCTGTCGGCGGAGACCTGCTGCATCTGGCCGAAGACGTGCCGCAGAAGCTGCTCCGACGCATCATCGACGCGGGCTTCCGCAACCTCAATGAGCGCGAGATGCAGGCGACGCTGGAGGTAGGCGGCGACCCAGAAGAGGCGCATCGCGTGCATGTTCGTGTCTTCGCACAGGCCCCGCAGCACGAGGGAGACGCCATCGAGGCCGTTGTCTTGCAGATTACGTCAGTCGCGACGGAACCCAACCCTACGCCCGCCGATCCACCCGACGCGCAGACGACGCAGCCAGGCGCCCGCAAGCAGAAAGGCGCGGCGAGTCAGCAGGCCGCACAGCCAGAGCCGGCCAGCATTGCGGATCTGGAGCAGCAGATACAGGCGCTCACGGCAGTCAACCGCCAATACCTCGACGCGAATGAAGATCTGGCGCAGGCCAATCTGACGCTGCGCCAGAGCAACGAAGAGTTTCTCGTCACCACGGAGGAGTTGCAGGCAGCTTCGGAGGAAGTGGAGACGCTGAATGAGGAGCTGCAGGCGAGCAACGAAGAGTTGGAGACGCTGAACGAGGAGTTGCAGGCCACCGTCGAGGAGTTGAACACTGCCAACGATGATCTCGAATCGCGTAGTCATGAGTTGCAGCGCGCGGCGCTCAGTCTGGAAGAGCAGCGCCGCACGACCGAGACGGAGCGTGAGTGGCTGGCCGCGATTCTCGCCAATATCGCCGATGCGGTGCTGGTGATCGATGCGCTGGGCGCCACGGTGCAGA
>DATBTW010000083.1:0-2704 GCA_036559055.1 Ktedonobacterales bacterium | reverse complement strand
GACTTTCGCGGCGCCGACCTGACCGGAGCGACGCTGACGCGCTGCGACCTCACCGACGCTGACTTCACAGGCGCGCTGCTGGCGGGCGTGGATCTGCGCACCTGCAAGATTGACGGCATGCGGGTCGGCCCGCAAGAGCTGCGCGGCGCGACGGTGGACGACGCGCAGGCGGTGGCGCTGGTACGCGCGATGGGCATCACCGTCGAATAGCACGAGCGAGGGGAGCGTGAACAGTGGCGGATTCGACGACGAGCGGACATGCGGGCGCCCAGCCGACCTGGGCCGACCTCTATGATTATCGCCGCCGCGTGGCGCGGCTCTATCGCCAGCGCGAGGCCGCCTATCGCCGGGGCGACGACGAGCAGGAGACGCTGCGCAGCTTCCGCGTGGGCCGCGATGCGCTCTTCGCCACGCATCCGCAGTCGGCGCTGACCGCCGAGGAGCGCGACAGCTTCCACGGCCTGCGCTACTTCCCCTATGCGCCAGAGTTGCGCGTGGAGGCGACGCTCACACCGCTGGCGCCGGAGCCGCGCGCGGAGGGCGCGCAGATCGAGGCCAGCGGCCCGCATACCATGCGCTTCGAGCGCGCCGCGCGTGTCAACTTCACCATCGATGAGACGCCTGCCGAGTTGACGATCTACTGGATCGATGTCTACGGTGGCGGCCTCTTCCTGGCCTTCCGCGACGCCACCTGCCCCGATGAGAGCTATGGCGGTGGACGCTACCTGCTCGATACCGTCAAGGGCAGCGACTTCATCCGCCTGGATGGCCACGACGCGGATGGTCCGGATGACAGGATGGGCTATGGTGGTGGGCGCATCATGTTAGACTTCAACTACGCCTACAACCCCTCCTGCGCATACAATCCGCGCTGGGTCTGCCCGCTGGCGCCACGCGAGAATCGCCTGCCGATGGCGATTCGGGCGGGTGAGCGCAAGTACCACGGCTGAGTCAGGGACACGCATGCGAGCGTGATCAATTCGGGTTCAACGTCTATGCTCCTCTGGTACCTTATGGTATACTGCGAGGGCAGTCAAAGCCGCCTGTCAGGACAAACGTTTTCACACTCAAGGGCCGTGTCGGTCGCTTGTTGAAAGACGTGGAGAGCCTACCAGGGAGCAACATGGCACAAGCATACATGCGAGGGATGCCAGTGGAGCAGGATGCGAACGTTGCGGCGCCCTTGATTACCCTCTTTGAACGTGACGACTCTATCGCAGTGCCATTGCTCTCTCAACTGCGCATGGCGGGCTATGACGTGCGCTCGGCGCGCACCCCCGTCGAACTCTTTGACATCCTGGGCAAGCATCTGGTGACGCTGGTGCTGATCGATCTGGGCGCGGCGACGGCGGGGCGACGCGAGTTCTGGGTGGCGCTTGACGCGCATCGCCGTGGGCGCTCCGCTATGCAGGTGCTGACGTTCCGCTTCATCGCCCCGGCAAACGACCTCGCGCTCGACTTCGAGCCATCCGCGCGCGCCATCGCCGATGTAGAGATGCACGGCGCGCATCAGTTTCAGTTGGTGATCGACGCGGTGCGCCAACGTGCGCCACTGCACGGCCCAGCGCCCGCCGCCAACGTCAGCTACACCCCCGATGGCGGCATCCAGCCGCTGGGCGTGGCGTTGGGCCTGCCGCCCGCCGCAGGGTATGGCGCCCAGCAGGGGTACGATCAGGGCTACAATCAGGGCTACGGTCAACCGTATGGCCAGGGGATGATGGGCGAGCATGCGCCCGCGTTCGGGCCGGGCTATGGCGGCGCCGCGTTTGGCATGACGCCGCTCACCCCAGGCGCGCCCCTCCACTCGACACCCTCTGGCGCAGGCGGATTCAACAGCATGCCCTCCGGCGGATTCGCGCCGCCGAGTTTCCCGCCGGGCGCGCCGATGTCGGCCATGCAAGGCTATGGCGCGCAGGTCGAGACCACTCCGTTCCCTGAAGGCATGTATGGCGCGGCTGGCTTCCCGCAGGTCATGCTGCCGCCCACGGGCTACGCCCCACAGTCGCAGCCATACGGCCAGCCAGGCGGCTACGGCGTCAGCCCATTCGCCCAGCCAGCGGCCGCCAATCCGTTCTCCCCTGAGGTCGAGACATCACCCTTTGCGAATCCCTACGGCAGCAATCCGTTCTCGCAGAATCCCAGCGCGCCCTCTGGCCCATCGGCGTCGCCGTTCGCGCATGGCTCCGGGCAGTCGATGAACCCCTTTGCGGCGGGCTTTAGCACCCCATCTGGGGCATCGGGGCCATCGCAATCGGGCTTCTCACAGCCGTTTCCGGGTGGCCCGTCAGCCTGGGGCGGCTCCGGTGGCTACGTGACCGACGCGCGCCACTTCGCCGACTGGCACACGCCCGACGCTGGCCCGGCCAGCTTTGGCTCAGACCCCGGAGCGCGCGGCATGTTCGGCGCGCCGCAGTCGCCGATCAGCGGCTTTAGTCTGCCGCCCGAACCCAGTGCGCCGCCCGAACCCAGTGCGCCGCCCTTCCAGGATGCCTGGACCCCGCCCGACGACGCCGCAGAGATGGAGACCGGTGCGCTCACCGAGGACGCCTTCCTTCCGCACGCCGCTTCCCCCAACGTCGCCTGGTCTGCGGCCCACTCGGAGCCGCGACAAAGCGCCGCCGAGCCGCACTACGACAGCGCGCAGGATCGCCCGTGGGATGCGCCGCGCGTCAGCGGTGATCTGCCACGGCAGGATGTCGGTACG
>DATBTW010000082.1:0-3614 GCA_036559055.1 Ktedonobacterales bacterium | reverse complement strand
ACTCCCTCTTACCTACTGCTCGCGCGGCTTGCGCGGCGGGCCAGATCAGCGCTGGCCTCCACGAGCAAGGGTAGACCGCTCGCAGTACGGCGGCGTTACGGGCGACGTTACGGCGCGACGGGTGTGAAGCGCATCACAGCGCACCCCCGCCGCGACCAACCTCGCGGCGGAGCGACACGGCGCCGTACAATGGGAGCGACCTTGCCTGAACTCCCCTCTCCTGCGGGAGAGGGGTTGGGGGTGAGGTTCCGGAAAGCGGTGAGTGGCTCACTCCGCGCGTGCTGGAGTGGGCGGAGTATTGAGGAATCGCCTGTTATGGCCATCGAAGCCAAGCCAACGACCAATGTGATCGCCACGCTCCGCGAGCGTGGCCTCATCAGCCAGATCACCGAGAGCAAGCTCGAAGAGCTGGCCAATCGGGAGCGTCTGACGGTCTATTGTGGCTTCGACCCCAGCCGCCCCAGCTTGCAGATTGGCAATGTCGTGCCGATGATCTTGCTGGCGCATTTCCAGCGCGCCGGGCATCGGCCCATCGTGGTGGTGGGCGGCGGCACCGGCATGATCGGCGACCCCAGCTTCAAATCGGACGAGCGCCAGATGCTGACGCTGGAGCAGGTCGAGCGCAACGCCGAGCGCGTGCGCGACCAACTCAAGGGCTACCTCGAATTCGAGGGCGAGAACGCCGCCATCATGGTCAACAACATCAGCTGGTTGGGCAAGATGACCCTGATCGAGTACCTGCGCGATGTTGGTAAGCACTTCACCATCAACCACATGATGGCCAAGGAGTCCGTCAAGAGCCGCATCGAGAGCCGCGAGCATGGCATCTCCTACGCTGAGTTCAGCTACATGATCTTGCAGGCGGCGGACTACCTGCATCTCTTCGACGACAAGGGCTGCACCGTGCAGGTCGGCGGCAACGACCAGTGGGGCAACCTCACGGCAGGCGTGGAGCTGATCCGCAAGACGCGCGAGGCGCATGTACATGCGCTGACGGCGCCGCTGGTCACCTCGCCGAGTGGCGCCAAGCTGGGCAAGACGGAGAGCGGCGCGCTCTTCCTCGATCCGGAGATGACCTCGCCCTACGAGATGTACCAGTACTGGATCAACACCGACGACCGCGATTTCGCCCTCTACCTACGGGTCTTCACCTTCATCCCGCTGGATGAGATCGCCGAGCTGGAACGCCAGCAGGCCGAGCAGCCCGCCAGCCGCGTAGGGCAGCGTCGGCTGGCGTGGGAGATCACGCGGCTCGTGCACGGGCAGGCGACGGCCGATGGCGTGGCCGCCGCCTCGGATGCGCTCTTTGGCGCCGGGCTGGGCAGTCTGCAGGAGGAGAACCTGCCATATCTGGCGCAGGCCGTGCCGACCACCAGCATCGCAGCCCCGGCGCTGGCGGCGGGCCTCTCGCCGCTGGATGCGCTGGTGACGGCGGGCGCGCAACCCTCGAAGGGCGCGGCGCGTCGGCTGATCCAGCAGGGCGGGCTGTATGTCAACGACGAGCGCTGGAGCGACCCGGAGCGCGCCATCACGCTGGAGAAGGCGCTCTTCGGGCGGGCGCTGCTGCTGCGCGCGGGCAAGAACCGCTATCACCTGCTGCTGGTGGAGAAGTAGCCGAGGAGTAGCCCGCACATGGCTCAACTGATCCAGACCGACATTCCCGCGCCGCACGGCCTGCTCGAAGGGCTGCTGCGCCTGCCCGATGGCCTGGCCGCCAGCGCGGCGGAGGCGGGCGGCGATCCCGCGCAGATGCCGCGCCGCGCCGCCGTGGTCTGCCATCCGCACCCGCAGTTCGGCGGGACGATGCACAACAAGGTCGTCTTCCGGCTGGCGGCGGCGCTGGTGGAGCATGGCATCCCGGCGCTGCGCTTCAATTTTCGCGGGGTGGGGCGCAGCACGGGCGCCTACGACGAGGGGCGTGGCGAGGCCGACGATGTGCGCGCGGCGCTGGATGCGCTGGCGGCGCGCTACCCCGGCGTCCCACTGCTGCTGGCCGGTTTCTCGTTCGGCGCGTGGGTGGGGCTGCCAGTGGGCTGCGCCGACACCCGCGTCACCCATCTAATCGGCGCGGGCGCGCCTGTCTCGCTCTTGCGGGCCGATGACCTGGCGGGCTGCGTCAAGCCCAAGCTGATCGTGCAGGGCGAGCATGATCAGTACGGCCCGCGCCCCGCGCTGGAGGCGTGGTTCGCGCGGCTGCCAGAGCCGAAGCGCCTCAGCATCGTCCCCGGCGCCGACCATTTCTTCACTCAGCAGCAGAGCGAGCTGGCCGCCGCGCTCGACGCCGGCCTGAGCGCCTGGTTCCCGCAGTAAAGTGAGGAGCCGCCGCCAGGCAGGGCGCGCCTCTTTTGGGCAAGCGTCAACCCAACGTTCAGCGCGTTCAGCGCGCCACATGCGGCGTGATGGCCTGGCCGAGCGGCGTGAACATCAGGAGAAAGAACAGCCCGCCCGCCACGGCCAGCACGAGATACATCGCGCGTGTCAGCCGATAGTAGCGCTCGAAGTGCGCCTCAGCGGCGCGGGCGGGCTTGCGGATGCGCTCGCGCTCCGTCGGCGTCAACTCGGACATCGCCGTCAGGGTGTCATCCAGCCCATTGCGCTCCATTCGGTAGCGCGCCTGACGCGCCCGCAGCAGATACAGCATGATGAAGACGACATACGCGGTATAGAGCGCCGCCGCGATCTTCACCAGCGTCAGCGACGCGCTCGGCTGGATCAGCCACGCGATCAACACGCCGACGATCAGCCCAACCGTGCGGAAAAGGTTATCGGTGACATCGCTGGTCAGGCTGGCCACCGCAGTGCGCGTGGCCTCGGCGAAGCCATTGACCGTCTGCTGCGCCGTAGCGCGAAGCTGAAAATAGCGCTTGGTGGCCTTGCGCAGATAGATAGCCAGATTGGCGCGGGCGGCGTCGAGCGCAGGCCCCGCCGCATCGCCTAGCTGCGTCAGCGTCAGCATCGCCCCGGCGGGGAGCATCTCCGCCAGCGCCTGCCGCGCAATGGCCAGCGTATCGGGTGAGGCGCCGCGATAGGCCCACTCGGCCAGCGCGATGATAGCCTGCGCACTGGTATCCGTTAGCTCATCGCCAGACGCCGCTACCTGCGCCACCGCCGGGCGCGCCCCCGCAAACCGCGCGAGCATGCCCGCCTGCTCGGATCGCTCGACATGGCTCGCCAGCGCGCAGGCCGCTACCTGCGCCCGCAACGTCTGGAGCCGCGCCGCGATGCGACCCAATCCGCCCACTTCGCCTACTCTCTCGGCGTCATCCTGCCCGCCCTGCGCGCTCGCGGCGCGCGGTTCGCGTGGGACGACGCGCAGATGGTCGGGCGTCAGAGTCAGCGGCACGCCGCTCCAGGCGCTCTCAGCCGCGCGCAGACGCCGCTCGGTCGCCGCGCGCTCGGCGAAGCGCCGCCAGGCCGCGCGCGACATCGGCAGCCACTCGCCCACAGCATCCTTGACTGCTCCATCCGCTGCGGCAAGAGATGCGCTGGAAGCGCTGGCCACGCCGATGACCTCCAGCGCGGGGCCAGCCAGATAGCCAGCCGCATCGCAGAGCGCGACGCACAGCCGCGCCTCAGCGCCGCCCAGCCCACGTCGCTCCCACTCGGGCGCCGCG
>DATBTW010000081.1:0-23546 GCA_036559055.1 Ktedonobacterales bacterium | reverse complement strand
GTGGATGTGGTGTACCAGAACGCCTCGCCGTTCCATTCGCACGCCTGCACGATGTCCAGATCGCCGGGGAGGCGCGCGATGGCGGCGGCGACGGCGCGCGCGTGTGCGACCGAGAAGGGCAGCGGCCCGCGCTCATCTGGCTCCTGGATGCGATGGATGGAGACGCCGTTCTCTTCATAGTCCGCTGGGGGCATGGCCGCCGCCGTCACCACATGTGTCTCGTGCCCCAGCCGCGCCAGCGCCGCCACGGTCTTATGGGTATAGGCGCCGATGCCGCCGGTGAGCGTGTAGGGCGGAAACTCGCGCGATACCAGACAGATTCTCATACTAGCGCTTTTCTGCTCCTGAGAAGCCCAGGCCACCAAGTTTGTTCATCACTGTGTATCACAGCGGGCGCACTCGCTGCGGCGCCATCGATCAGCGGGCCGCTCACGACGCTCGCGAGACGACTGGCTGTGGCTGGCGGAAACGGCGCTCGGCCTCCGCAGCGTGCGTGCGGCGCGTGCGTCGGCTGCGACGCGCGTGGGCGCCTCTGCCGCGCCGAGGCGGGCGCTGGCGCTCGATCGCGACACAATAGGTCGGCGTCAGTCGCATGGACGCCAGTGTCGTGGCCGACACGCCGCCACTCAGCCGCTGAATCTGCGTCGCAGGCCCATTGCTCACGCGGCCCGTCAGCGTGCGTGCGGGGATATGCGCCGCCTGATCCGCGCCAGGCCAGCGCCACTCGATGGGCTGCATGCGTAGCACGAGGCGCCCCAACTGATGCTGCGCCAGCGCCGCGACGATCTGGCGCGTGTCGAGCTGCGCCAGGCGTCGCTGCACGCGCCGCTGGAGCACTGGCGTCGCGCCGCTGGTTCGCTGCTGTGGCAGCATGAACCCGCGCGCCACCCGCACAGGAATGTTGAGCGGCACGCTGCCCGTGGCGGAATGCTCACCACGCGCGGTCAGCCGTGCGAACGCGGGGCTGGGCAAGTAGGCTGGCTCGCCGCTGACATCGCCATCGGCGCCGATGGCCGCCAGTTCGCCCGAAAGCTGGAAAAGCGCCTCGGAGGAAGCCAGCGCCGTCTCAGGCGCGCCCGGCAGTCCCAGTTCCACCGTCGCCGCATCTGTCAGCGCCAGCGCGCGGCGCGGGATGAAGCGCGCGAACACGCCCGTAAAGGTGGCGATGTCGTCCTCAGGCAGCGCACGCAGCGCCATGATGGCGACCACGTACACGGTGGCGGCGATGGGAATGATGACCAGGATGTTGAAAGTATCGAGCGCGTGCGCCACCACCGCCATCACGAGGGTCGCCACCACGATTTTCGTCACGGTCGGCAGCAGATGCACGGGAATGAGCGCATGGTCGATGAGCCAGAGGCCGATGCCCAGCAGCAATAGCTCGGTCAGCGTGGTGGCCCAGGCGGCGCCCATGTCCATGTAGCGCGGGATCAGGAAGACATTCAGTCCGACGTTGAAGACCAGCGCGATAGCCGCCATGATGGGCAGTTTGCGCTCCTGGCCGATGCTGACCAGCACGGTCGTCAACACGGAGTTGAGATAGAGCGCCACCAGGCCAATCGCCAGCGCCTGCAAGACGTATTCCGATCCCTGGAACTCCTGGCGCTGGTAGATGAAACCGATGATGTTGGGCGCCGCCACGATCAAGCCAGCGGCGGCGGGCAACGAGCAGAGCAGCATCACCGTTGTGGACTTCTCAACGGCCAGCCGCAGCTTGCCTTTGTCGGTATCGACAGCGTATTTGGAGAGGATAGGAGACATGACGGCGCCGACCACGATGCCCGGAATGAAGGTCAGTGTGTCGAAGAGGCGATAGGCCGCGCCGTATACGCCGACGGCGGTATCGGTGGCATAGACCGAGAGCAGTACCGTGTCGATGCGATAGTAGATGACGCCAATCAATCCGTAGGCCAGGAAGGACAGGCCAGAGCGGATGAGCGTCCTTGAAACCTCCGGCGCCCACTCGAAGCGGATACCGATGATCTTTGCCGTACGCACGATCTGCCACAGCATCCCAGCCACTGAACCCCCGACGAGCACAATCGCCACCGGGATGACCCCATGGCCCGTGCGCAGCAGGATGAAGGCAAGAACGGTGTCGAACACTTTCTCGATCACCGCGCCGAACTTCGCCATGCCCACGTCGAGGTAAGCGGTCTGGACGGAGATGAGCGTGGTCGAGATGCCCATCGTCAGCAGCGAGAAGCCGCTCAGCGCGATCAGCCAGCGCACTTGGGTTGAGTAGCCTAGCATTGCCGCTAATACCAGCGACAACCCAAAGAGCGCGCTCCACAGCGCCGCTTTGAGCGCCAGGCCCATCGTGATGTAGCGGTGCGCCTGGCTCTGGTCGCGGGCGACATCTCGCACGATCTGCTGGTTGAAGCTGAACTCGATGGGGAAGCCGACCAGAGAGGTAAAGGTGGTAGCGAGGTAGAGTTCTCCAAACCCGGTCGCGCCAAGAAAGCGGCCATAAGCGGCGGCAAGGATCAGGGTCGAAATCCAGGTCACGATCTGACCCGACATCAACATCATGATATTGCTAAAGGTGCGTTTGACAATATTCATGCGCAGACTCCGTCTGGCCGCGTCACACGTCCTGCGCGACAGGGCATATCGCCTGCCCTGCCGCTGGATCGTCTGCGCGCGGCGCATAGCGCTCTCTCGCTCACGTCAGATTCCCTCCGCCTGTTCGCTGACATGGGGTAGCGCCCGAGAAAGCTGTCCTCGTACCATTCAAGCTTCTCATGAGCGCGTGTAATGCAGATGCCCGCTGTGGTGTACGATTGGTAATCGTCGCGTCATCGTCGTTCGCGGCCCATTGGGGTGAGCCTATTGAGCGGGATACAGCATCGGACGAGCGGGCGGGCGCAGCGGCGCCATCTGGGGAAGGATGGGCCATGTCGCGGAGGAGTGTGAACGAGCGCGATGCTGGCGCTCAGTCGTGGGCCAGGGCGCGCTGCCAGGCGACCTGCGCCTCTAGCCCGTGGCGTAGCGTCATCTGTGGGACGAAGCCGAGCCGCTCGCGCGCCGCTGTCATATCGGCCAGCGCGCGCGACTGTTCGCCAGGGCGCGATGGGGCATGTCGCAGGTCGGCGCGCTGGCCGATGAGGTCTTCGAGCAGCGCGATCACCTGATTGGCGCTGACTTCCTCCGCGCCGCCGATGTTGTACACCGAGCCTGCCTCGAAGCGCTCATGGGCAAGCTGGGTGGCCCGCACGATGTCGCCGACGTAGGTGTTGCCGCGAAGCTGGTCGCCGGTTCCAAAGACGGTCAGGGGCTGCCCGCGCAGCATGTGGTCGATGAAGAGGTAGTAGCCCATGTCGGGGCGCTGGCGCGGGCCGTAGACCGAGAAGTAGCGCAGGATCGAGGCAGGCAGCCCGAACTGCGTCTGATACACCTGCACGAGGTGCTCACCCGCCAGCTTGGTGATGCCGTAAGGTGAGACAGGCTGTGGCTTGGTCTGCTCATCTCCCAATACCAGGCTGCCATAGACGCTGGATGTGCTGGCATGGATGAATTGGCGGATTCGCCCGCTGTCGCTGGCCGCCTGGAGCAGGCGCTGTGTGGCCTGCACGTTGCACGTCATGTACATGTCAAACTGTTTCCAGCTTGCCAGCAGGCCCGGCATGGCCGCGATGTGGAAGATGACCTCCACGCCATCGAGCGCGGCGCTGAGGTCGTCGGCGCGCAGATCCAGCTCGTGGAAGGTGAATGCTGGATGCTGACGGCCTGCCGCCAAGTTGGACTCTTTGATGGCGCGCGAGTAGTAGGGGATGAAGGCGTCCAGCCCGACGACCTCCATTCCGTCCGCCAGCAAAGCTTCACACAGATGTGAGCCGATGAATCCAGCCGCGCCAGTCACCAGGCAACGCATGAGAGATAACCATCCTGACTGTGTCGCACGATGTGCGGCTTCCGCATGTCTGTCGTTCGATACTACAGCGCGAGCGGCGCATCATGGCGCGCTGTGCGAGGCGTCGGCGGGCGTCTGGGCGGCTCCTGTGAGCGGCGCTGACGCAAACGGTCGCGCCACCGCCAGCCGCGCATGCCGTGCGACGCGTCGCCAGCGCGGAGCCTGCGCGCTGCTCCAGTCGATCATGCTCGCATTCATGTCGTGCGCGCCACGCTGGCCCTCCGGCACGTCGCCCGCCTCGATCTGCGCGATAAATTCGGGCAGGCGCTCGTAGAACTCCACGGTGCGATAGGGCGGGTGCAGCGACCACATGCCTGGGGCCGCGCCGAGGAAGTCGATGCGCAGCAGATGGCGCTCCGTCATCAAGTGAGTGACGATCTCTTCGGGCAGCGCATAGGGCGGGTTGCCATCCAGCCGCGCCTGCCACCCGCGCAGCGCATTGGGCGCGGGCAGCAGCGGCACGACCGGGAGGGCCTGATGGAAGCGCGCGCGGTCGAGCAGGAAGATGCGCGAGCTGAGCTGCGACGCGCTGAAGGCAGGCGAGGTGTAGGGAAACGGCGCGAGTGTCTGGGAGCGCAGGCTGCCGTCGCCTGTGGGCGGGCCAGGGAGCGGATTGCAGGCCAGCGCCTCGGCATGCGCCTGTAGCAGACGAACCGCCTCCGCAACCCAGGTTTGGCTGCCGCCGCCGAAGAACATATCGGAGTCCATGTGCAGCACGTACTGATGGGCAGCGCTGTGGATGCCGTAGAAATAGGAGTAGAAAGGGCCACCGTTCCAGTCTTTCTCCGGTACCCGCTCGCCGCCAAAGAACGCCTCGGCGAGCTGGCGCCGCGCTTCTTCGGAGTAATCAACCTCGCTCACGCGCGCCTGTGAGTACTCGGCGCACAGATCGGCGAGTAGCCGCCGCATGCCGGGCAGCCGCTCGGCCCACGCGGCGGAGAAGCGGCCACGGCTGCGGTGCAGGTCGAGCGTCAGCAGTATCTCGTCCACCTGCCCGGCCCACACGCGCAACTGATGCGGCGCGACGTATTGCGCGTGGGGAAGATCAGTGGGCGCCAGGCTGATTTGGAGGGTAACGCCCGCGCTGGCGCTCATCGGTTGCTCCTTCATGCAATGGGTGAGGCCCCCACCCCAACCCCTCCCCCGCTGCGGCGGGAGAGGGGCCAGGAGCGGCCGCGAACCTAGCGCTTAGTGGCGCTGAGGACGTAGGACTCCGAGAAGATCAGGCTCATGCGTCGCGCGCCCAGCGGCAGGTGGCTGGCCAGCTTGCGACCCTTCTCGAACGCCCACATGAATGGCGGCTCGGCGAACTGCGGAATCAGCGGATACTGGCAAGTGCCGCGCCAGAAGATCGGCAGGCCATAGATGGCTGGCGCGATGTCGAAGTCGGTGAAGCCGGACTGCTCCAGCACGGCCTGGAGTGCGGCGGGCGAGATGTACTTCTGCCAGAAGCGGTCGTCGACGGCTGGTTCAGGCTGGCCGCGCAGGCGACGTTGCGCCTTGCCCAGCACGCGCTTGACGCCGGTCGTGAACCAGCGCTCGCGCCCGGTGCCGCGATAGACCGAGATGGGCGTCTTGGTGCAGATGACCGCGCGCCCACCCGATGGCACATGCTCGGCGACGCGCGTGAGCGTCTCCTGCCAGCCATCGATGTATTCGATCACCCGGAAGCTGAAGAAGCCGTCCAAGCGCCCTTCCGGCTGATAGTGCGCCGCGTCGCCATGGACGAAGGTGACGTTAGCAGCGTCGCCGATGTAGCGTTGCGCCTGCTCGATCATGTTGGACGAGATGTCGAGCGCCACCACCTCGGCGGAGTGCGACGCAACCACCTTGGTCCAGGTGCCGGGGCCGCAACCAATCTCCAGGTAGCGCCCTTTGTTGTCGGGCACGAACTGGAACTGGCTCAACAGCGCGGCCTCGGTCTGGGCATATTCGAGCCTGGTGAGGGGCGTCTTGAACCAGCGCAACTGCTGGTAGTAGGACGCGGCCTCATCATAGATTTCCTGGATGCCCTGGTTGGTGTGCTGCTCGACGCTCACTGATTGCGCAGATGTCATGGTCTGCTCACTTCCTGTGGACATTCCCCCGGCGCATGGCTCAACCACTTCGCTGTAGCCTCTGCCTCGCGGTCAGGTGACGACTATAACGAGAAATTGAGTGTTGTGGACTTCAGGCTGGTCGTCGTGGCCGACGAACTCTTGGAAGTGTAGCCCGAAGCCGACGCTTTGACGGTATACGTCGCGTTCTTGTTGGGTTCGATCAGGGTGTAGTGGCCCGAGCTGTCAGTCGTCACCGACTGCGAACCATCGCTCACGGTCGCCCCGGCGATTGCCGTCCCCTTCGAGGCGCTCTTGACCGTGCCAGTGATGGTGGTGACGGCCTGCACCTTGATATTTGCCCAGTTGATAAAGGCGTAGGTTGAGCGGAAGCCGCCTCCGCCCGAATTGAGATCGGTCTGGCTGCCGGAGATCTGCCACGCTGGCTCGGCTGTGCCGTAGGCCCACACCTTACCATACGACGTTGTGCCGATGGTCAGTAGCTCCGAGTGGTACCACTGGTTGGTCTTGAACGCCGGTACGTTGACCTGGCTCAGCATGGTCCAGTTGTTGTTGCTGTTATCCCAGATCTGGAGCGTGTTGGTGGCATAGTTGATGGCGAAGTCGATGAAGTTGTTGTCATCTTGAATGCGACCCAGCAACCGCGCGCCATGCTGGTAGGCGTCCTGCCCGAACTGACTGACATTGAAGTCGCCCGAAACGAGCTGATCAGTGGTGCTGGGGCCAAACCACTCGTCGCGGTCGGTCGCCGCCGTGTACGTGTCGGCGTAGCCGGTGTTGTTCTGGATCGAGAGCGACGCGCCCGGATAGACGCTGGCGTCATCGAGGAATGTGCTGCTATCTGTCGATGGATTCCACCCGCTCTGGTTGGGCTGGGTGAAGTTGTCCATCGTCGTATTGCCGGGGATTCCGGCCAGCGCGCTATTGGCGGTCGCGGTGGTGTTGTTGGTGACGAGCACATTGGTGACGTGGTTCGCATTGTACCCGCTGGCCGTCGCCACGACATCATAGGTCTTGCCCGCCAGATTCGAGAGCGTGTAGTTCCCCGCGCTATCAGTGGTGGTCGTGCCGCTGGCCGGAACGGTCGAGATGTGCGCGCCCGAGATCGCGGCGCCAGTGGCGGCGTCGGTGATCTTGCCCGTGATGCCGCCTGTGCCAAATGGTGTCGCGGTGGGCGAAGGAGCGGGCGTGCTGGTAGCCGTCGCGGTCGGCGTGGGGCCAACGGTTGGCGTACCGACCGGGGTGGTCGTCGGCGATGGCGTTGGCGTGGGGTTCGCGCCGATGGCGGTGACAAGAATATTGTCGAACGCCGACTGGTTGCGTGTCTTCAGCCCGATGCTGCCGCTGGAGAATGTGCGGTCGGTGACGGTGGCCAGCGTCACGCCGTTGATGCTGGCGCTGATCGTCGTACCATTCATCGTCAGCGTCCAGGTGTACCAGCTTGTCGTGTTGTAGGCGCTTGTGCCAGTGGCGAGTGTGGTCCAGCTACCGCTCTGCTTGAAGCCCAGATACCACTCGTTGCCGTTCTTCACCAGCAGACCGTAGAAATCGCTGGCGTCCTGATAGCGCCCCTCGATGGAGATGACGCTGGTCCCATTGGCCGTGCTGCCTGCGCCCGGCTGGACGCTGGCGGCCAGGGTGTAATCCGTCCAGGTGGAGGAGCCAGCGTAGACGCCATAGAGCGTGCCGCTGCTGGAGTTGGTCTGCTCCAACGCTTGTGAGCCATTCTGCTGCACCGACCAGTTGGAGCCAGCCTCAACGGTCCATCCGGCGGGGAAGGAGCCGATGGCGTCAGCCTCGAAGTCATCGCTGTAGAGCGTCCCGGGATTCGGCGTCGGCGTCGGAGAGACGGTCGGCGTGGGGGTTGGCGCGGTGGTGGCTGTCGGCGTCGGCGCAGTGGTGGCTGTCGGCGTCGGCGGGACGTTCGTCGGCGTCGGAGTTGGCGGTACCGGCGTGGGTGTCGGCAGAACACTTGTGGCCGTCGGCGTCGGCGCTACTGAGGTCGCCGTCGGGGTCGGCGGCACGCCGGTTGGCGTGGGCGTCGGCGGGACGCTCGTGGCCGTCGGCGTCGGTGGAATCACTGTAGCGGTCGGCGTCGGCGGAATGGGAGTCGCCGTCGCGGTAGCCGTGGCCGTCGCGGTAGCCGTGGGGGATGCCGCTGGCGTGGTCGTCGGCGTGGGGGTGACGGGCAGGTTGGTCGTCACCACGATGTTGTCGTATGCTGTCTGGTTGCGCGTCATCAGCCCGATACTGCCGCTGGAGAAGGTGCGGTCGGTGACGGTGGCCAGCGTCACGCCATTGATGCTGGCGCTGATCGAAGTTCCCGTGAAGGTCATCGTCCAGGTGTACCAGCCCGTGGTAGTGTAGGCGCTCGTACCATTGGCCAGCGTGTTCCAGTTGCCGCCCTGCTTGTAGCCCAGATACCACTGGCTGCCGTTCTTCACCAGCAGACTATAGAAGTTGTTGGCGTCCTGATAGCGTCCCTCGATGGAGACGACGCTGGTTCCATTGAGATCGCTACCGACGCCGGGCTGCACGCTGGCGGAGAGGGTATAGTCGGTCCAGGTGGAGGAGCCAGCATAGACACCGTAGAGCGTGCCAGAGTTGGAACTGGTCTGCTCCAACGCATGCGAACCGTTCTGCTGCACTGACCAGTTGGAGCCAGCAGCAACATTCCAGCCAGCGGGGAAGGAGCCGATGGCGTCAGCCTCGAAGTCATCGCTGAAGATCGTAGAGGTTGTGAGCGCGCTACCCAATACCTGATTGCTCGCCTGCGCTCTTGGCGGCACGGTCACGAGAATCATGCACACCGCCAGCGCCACCGCCATAATAGAGAGCGCGATACGCGGCATATTGCGGAACACGATTTCACGGCGCGCGCGCAGCAGAAGCAGTCCGCCGCAAAGCACGAGGAACAGCAGCATGAACAGCGCCACGCTCATCCACGGCGCCAGCGCAAGCCAGTCCGCGGATTGCGAGACATTCGTCGCAGCGGATGTCGTTTGCGCGAGTGAAGTGTTCATATGCGAGAAGAGAGAAGCAGATGATCCAGAAGCTCCAGTAGCGGGAAGTATAGCGAATTTCACTGGGCAGACAGAGGATGTCGAGAAGGCTGCGGCGTCACCAGCAGCGGCATAGATGAGGTAGGAGCCTGGCGCCACGGTCTGATTGATCGTCTGCGGCGCGCCATTGCCAGTCGTTTCGTCGCCCACGGCATGGAAGGCGACTACGCCTGGTACCGAGACATGTGCGCGCCAGTCGCCGCTCGATGCGACTTTCAACACCTGCAATGTCACGGGGCGCAGGTGATGGCTGGGGTCAACGAGATAGACGCCCACGGATGACCCAGCGGGCCAGGCGCTGCCCTGGACGCTAAACGGCGTCCCCGCCGCGCCACTGCTGGGCGACACGTTAAACTTCGCCGCGCAGGTCGCGCCAGACTGTGTGGTCTGGGTGGAATGCGGCGCCGTGCCATGGATGCCCGGCAAGATGCCCGTCGCGAACAGAACCACCGCCAGGATCAGGACAACGGTCGCCGCCAGCGCTGGCGCCAACCATCGGAGCATGCGATGGCCGTCACGCATATACATCGCGCTATCTCCCTTGATACTTCTTCGTCTTCGTCGGCACATGCCGTAGCTCATCCAAAATGTCTTGACACGATAGATTGTGAAACTACCCCACCTGGGTATGGAAATGACGATACACGTTCCTGGTTACAGCGCTTTCGCGCGGATCGAAGCCGCCGGATCGGCCTGTAGCCATCGCTCCACTTCCCGCATCACTCGTTCGCGGCGAATGAGTGATAGCCCTCCGATACCGATACACTCTGCGCGATGGCACTGGCTGAGTTTGCCCCATACGTTGTAGGGACACCAGTTCTCAACGGCGGTCGAGTCGTCGCAGCCGCGCACGATGGTCATGGGTTCGCTTGCCAGTGGCGCAGTCCAGACGGGATTCTCGTAGCCCACCAGATTGACCACTGGCGTCTGCGTCGCCAGCGCGATCTGCGATGCGGCGCTATTGACGCAGACGAGACAGGTCAGTTGTTTGACTAGCGCGGCGAATTGCATGATGCTGGTTTTGCCGGTCGCATCGATGACGCGAGCGTCTTTGGCAGCCATGCCCGCGACGATGTCGCGCGCCCAGGCGTCCTCATCGCCGCTGCCTGTGATGACCAGCCGAGCGCCATGCCGGATGACCAGCTCGTCCGCCAGTGCGCTCCACTCGGCGGCGTCCCATTGCTGGCAGGTCCAGTGCGAGCCGGGGTGCAGCCCGATCAGCGTCTCGCCCTCGCTCACGCCGTGCTCCGCCAGGAAACGGCGCATCGCCTGCATGTCGTCGTCGGATGGCTCCAGCACGAGTTCCTTGCCCATCGTCGTCACGCCAACAGCTTCGAGCACGCGCCGGTTCTCCTCGCGGAAGGAGACGCGCGTCGCCAGCGGGCGCGCGGGACGATTGAACATCGGCAGCCGCCCACCATCGTCGAATCCGGCGCGGATGCGCGCGCCTGAAACCCACGCCAGTCGCGAGAGGAAGCCCGTCTGCGCGTGCAGCACGAGCGCCATGTCGTAGCGCCCGTAGACCTGTGGCGCCAGCCGGAGCAGGCGAGCAAGCTGCTCCAGCTTGCCTCGGCGCGTTCCCTTGTACTTGAAGTCCTCGATGACGATGGCCTCATCCACGTCCGGGCAGCGCTCGAACATCTCGCGTACATACTCGACGGCAAAGACGACGATGCGCGCCGCCGGATACGTCTGGCGCAGCGCACGCAGCGCGGCGAACGCGGGGAGCACGTCGGCGATGTGACCGTAGGCCATCACCATGATGCGTTTGATCTCAGCATCGGGTGTTGGCGTTACGCTTTGCGTTACGCCGGGTTCGGAGCTGGCAGACGTTGGCTGTTTCACACGAGTTCCCCATTGAGACGCATCATGCGGCAGGATGTGGCAAGATGCAGATGAGCGACTGGTAGGACAGATGACGATGGGTATTGTCTGGTGTATAGCTGGTCGCGGGCCTGTTTTCGAACTGTCTGTGGTAATGGCAGCGCAGGAGTGCGCAACTGCATCCTGGAGTCACCCTTCCGCTTCCCACATACCACCACTCGGATGCAGATTTGGCGCAGGTCCAGCATGCTGACCCATGCCAGGGATCGTCTACAAGGCGCGCTCGCCCCAGACTACTTCCACGACAGTCTACTCCCAGCGCGTAGACATCGAGTGTCAATCGTGGTTGAGAGCCGGTGTTTGCGCACCTCGCAACCTCTGGAATCAGCGGCGGGGTCGCCACTGCATAGTATTATAAACGCGGCCTCGCACTGGCGCGTCACACGCCAGCCGAGTTGGCGGCTTGGATGGTCGCGTTACATCAGAGTGTGTCGGGAGATAGATGAAACCACGATTACTGCTCTATATGACCGCAGACAGTGTCCCTGAGCGCAACGCTGTCGCGGCGACGCTGGCGTGGGCTGCGCAGCGCGCTGGCTGGCTGTTCGAGGTGTATTACGATGCCTATCATCTCGGCGAGCACTACGGTGGTGGCGATCCCGACGAGGCGCCAGCGGGGCTGCTGACGGGTGGCACTCTGCTCGGCGGCGGGCATTATGAGCGTCTCTACCTGCTGCTCCACCGCTTTGATACACTGGTCATCTCCCAAGGCGCGGTGGCATTCGATCTAGCCGTGCGACAGATTGGCGTGGCGCGTCTGTCGGCGCCGAGCGCCCACGAGCTGTATGAGCAAGCCTTTCGAGCGTTGGATACGTCCCTGCCCGGCGCAGCCGTCATCCTCGACGCTGCGCCGCTGCCTACGCTGCGCGGCCTCGACGCCTACGCCTATCCAGAGGTCATCGAACGCGAGGCGCTGGCGTTCGAGGCATCGGCGCTGACGCCGGACATGCTGGAATGGATGAACGCCCATGGCGTGCGAGACGTCCGGACGCTGTGGCTGGGCGAACGGCAGCGCAAGCGGCTGGGCGCGCAGACCCTCGCAGGGTTGGGTTTAGCCGACCTGCCGACGCTCGATGCGCTCTTGCCAGACGATACCTTTCAATCGGTAACGGAGCGACTCGCCCATCGCTGGCTGCCCCAGTACCCCGGCGGATGGTTGCTGGCCGACCCGCTGACCGTCTCGGCGTGGCTGCCAGAGGCCGTGCGCGAACGCCGGCTCGCGATCTATGGCAAGCCGCAGCGCGACATCATTCGCCGCCTGGGCGACGAGCTACGCGCCAGCGAGACAGCCGTGCTGGGAAGGCAATATGAAGATGCCGACTTTTTCGATCTCTCGGAACTGGGCGTCGCCTTCCAGTTGATCGATCCGGGGCGGCCACCGTTTCCGGCGCTGCGCCACGCGGGGTATGATTGGTCGCGTTCCACGTTCGCCGCCAGCGCGCCTGAATCCACCGAGCCAGACGACGAGCAATTGGCGCGCTGGGCCAGCGAGGGGCGCATCCTCACTTCGCTGATCTTCTGGACGGGCATGATCCGCGAACTGGAGAATCTGCCGCGCATTGTTGATCTGGTGGCCCTGACGCGGTTGAAGGCTGGCATCGCGATGACCGTTCCGGCGCTGGAATATCAGCCCGAGGGGCCGCTGGAGCTGCTGCGCACGCCCCTGGAGCAGGGCGGCGTCGCTCCGCATCTGGAGTTGCTGCTGGCGAGCTGTGGGCTGGGCGCCGCCATCGAGTCGCGCATGCCAGCGGGGAAGCTAGCGGCGTACCTGGACGCGAGCATGCGGCGTTTAGAGGAACTGGGCGTCCCACCGGAGTGGCGACCGACCGGCTGGTGGACGACCATGGATCCAGATATGATCGCGCTGCCGCAGCCAAAGCTGCCCATCACGCCGACGCTGGATCGCGAGGCGCCATACGTTCACCTGCGCTACACCTCGGCCACCGCGCAGCAGTCCGAGGCGCGCGGGCCAGCCGCGGCGCCTGAGGACGCGGCGAGCGCCGGGGAGGCGCTGAGTCGCAAGCGGCGCGTGGGGGCGTGGGCGCGGGCGCATGGCCTCGACGCGATGCTAGCTCCCTATCGGCCGTATGAGCACTTTGTCCCTGGCGAACTACGGCCAGACATCGTGGATGCGGGGCGCAGCGCCGGGCTGCGCTACATGTTCAGCAAGGCGGGTTTCGGTGATCCGCCGCGCGCTCTCACTGTGGATGATCGCTTCATCGCTCTGAATTACACGGCGGGGCGCTGGGATGGCTGGACGCCCTTCGAGACGATCAACACCATTCACGATCTGCGCTCGGCGGAGAAGCGGCTGCTGGCGCGACGCGAGCCGGGCTGGCTGGTGGGGACGCTGGATAGCTGCCTGTGGACCTTCACCGGGCCGATCTGGCAGCGCGGCGCGGCGCTGCATGCCATAGCGAGCTATCTGGCGGGCGGCGGCGACTCCGGGAAACTGATCAACGTGACGCCGCGCGTCGTGGCGCGCTATGCCCGCCGCATTGCGGAGGCGCGCGCCCAGGCCAAATCGTGAAGGCGGTATCAGCGCGCCGCAGTCCGCGCCAAGTCACGCGCTGAGGTTGGCGTGGTCGCGCTGATGGGAGTGAGACGACCATCGGGGGCCAGTGTGAAGGTTTGTAGGCACTTGCGATAGGCCCGGTGGTAATACCACGCTTCCACAAGCGTGAGGGGGATGTGGTACAGCTTGCCGCTGTGCAGACTCGCTGAGAGCTGGCCCGGCAGGAAGTTCGCCTTGCTGTCGCGTCCGTGTGGGTCGCCCGCCAGCGTCAGCTTGCCATCCAGTCCGCCGTTGCCGCGCGCGTAGGCCCAGATGTTGGTCAAGTTCTGCCGAATGCCGCGCCGCACGCCGTAGGTGTGGCGAACCACGACATCCGGGCTGCACAGCACCCCCACGCTAGCCGCCAACGTGCGCATGTTGTAGTCGGTATCTTCAGCGGCGGGGAAGTCAGGCGCGCCCGCCCCCAGATACTCATCGAACAAACCGACGCGGTCGGCGGTCGCCTTGCGCATGGCAAAGTCGCCGCCGATCCAGCCCCAGGCGGGTGGTGGGGTCTGCCCGGAGTCGGGCAGGTAGAGTGTCTGGGTGGGGATGAAGTTGAGGCAGGTCTCCAGCCGCCAGCGCGCGAGCGGCGGAGCCAGCAACGCGCCGCCGATCATGCCCACATCGGGATGCTCGGTGAAGAGGCGCGCCAGCGTCTCCAGCCAGTCGGGGGCGGCCTCGCAGTCGTCGTCGGTCATGGCGATGATCTCGCCCGTCGCGACCCGCAGCGCCGCATTGCGCGCACGCGATAGTCCGCGCTCGTCGAGGTGGAGATAGCGAATGCGGCTGTCGAGTGTGGGCAGCGCCCTGCCTGCCTCGGCCAGAGCCGGAGAAGCGCCCTGGCCAACGACCAGCAACTCCCAATCTGTCCATGTCTGGGCCAGAATGGAGCGAACGGTGTGCATCAGCGTGGTCGGACGCACGGTTGGCACACAGACCGTGATCTTCATCGCCAGCCTCGGCTTTCTACACGTTGCGCTATCGCACCCCACGGCGCCAGCCCCGCGCAACGAGAATACCGTATGCGCATCTGCCCACGCAAGTGCGCGGCAACGAATTTATCGCGCTCGCGGCGCTGGGTGTACGCGGACTGTACGCGCTTCTGCACACGTCGTACACCGGCGACCAGTACACTGAATGCTGGGCGTATCAGGTCGCGCCGTGGCTGCCGTGTGTGCGCCATCGTCAAAAGAAGCAGTGGGCTTCAATTATGGCATCGAGCAGGCGCGCGAGACTCCGCACGCTAGCGCCGAGCGCCGCAACGTTCATCTGACAGAAAGAATGATCTTCGATGTCCAGCGCAGCATGGGTGGAACTGGCGCGTGGCGCGCTGCTGGCGATGGAGCTTGCCCTGGCCATCCCCGCACTCTACCTGGCGGTCGCCACCGTAGCGGCGATGTGGGCCTCGCGGCGGGCGCGTGGGGCGCAGCGCGCGGCTGCGGCGCCTGGCGGCGCCTGGCCGCGTCTCGCCGTGCTGATTCCTGCACACAACGAAGAGGAATTGATTGGCCGCCTGCTGACCAGCCTCGACCAGAGCGCCTATCCGCGCGACCGCTACGCCGTCTACGTGATCGCCGACAACTGCGACGACTCCACCGTCGCGGTCGCGGACTCCTTCGATTGGGCGCACACGCTGGCGCGCGTGGATGCGGCGCGACGTGGCAAGGGCTACGCGCTCGCATGGGCGCTCGACTGGCTGAAATCGCACGCGGTGGAGTACGACGCCTGCGTCATGTTCGACGCCGATTCGCTGGTCGATCCTGACTGCTTGACGGCGCTCGCCATGCGCTATCTGCGTGGCGCTGACGCTGTACAGGGCCAATATGTCGTCCTCAATGCCTTCGCGGCGCCCTCCACCTCGCTGCGCTGGCTGGCCCTGACGTTGATGAATCATGTGCGGCAACTGGGCCGCTCGACGCTGGGCGCATCATCCACCTTGACGGGCAATGGCATGTTGTTCAGCGCGGCGTTGCTGGAACGCCGACCCTGGCGGGCGTTTGGGCTGACGGAAGACTATCAGTATTATCTCGATCTGGTAGAGCACGGCGAATCGATACGCTATGCGGCTGATGCGCTGGTGAAGGCTGACATGCCCACCACCTTCGCGCAGATGCGCACGCAGGATGTGCGCTGGGAAAGCGCCGCCGAGGCCAGCGCGCCCGTGGTGGCGCTGCGCCTGCTGCGAGCGGCCACGCGCCTACGCAGCGCGATTCCGCTGGAGGCGGCGCTCGAGCTGCTGACGCCACCGCTCTCGCTGCTAATCGGCGGGGCCAGCGTGGCGCTCGTGGTGGCGCTGCTGCTGGGCTGGCTCCCCGCGCTGCTCGTTGCGCTGCTCATCTGGATCTGCGCGCTGCTCTATATCAGCTCGGCGCTACTGCTGGAGCGTCCGCCAGCGCGGTTCTATCGCCATTTGGCCTATGCGCCCATCTTCCTCTGCTGGAAGCTGTGGGTGAAGCTGGTCGCGGTGCGGCTGCCGCATCGCTCGCGCGAGTGGGTGCGCACCAGCCGCGCCGTTTCGCCGCGCTGAGCGCGCCCTGCGAAATTGCTATCTACTGAACCATTGTCATGAAGCTAAGAGGACGTTTACATGAGTAG
This sequence comes from Ktedonobacterales bacterium, assembly GCA_036559055.1. Lineage (GTDB taxonomy): Bacteria > Chloroflexota > Ktedonobacteria > Ktedonobacterales > JADMIN01 > JAKAIY01. The sequence goes on along the minus strand of DATBTW010000081.1, from coordinate 7,478 downwards.
GCTGCGTGTCGCTGTCATCGCATTCGATCCCTATCCCTACGAGGGGCGCGCGCGTCGGCTGGCCGAGGCGGCGGTGGATTGCGGCGCTGAGGTCGATGCGATTGGTCTCTCGCTGGGGCACGGTGGGCGCCTGCCCACGGAGCAGCACGGCGTGCGCATCTATCCGCTGCCGCTGACGCGCAGGCTCGGCGCGCCGATGGCGTGGACGGTGCTGGAGTGGCTGTGGTTCACGGCGCTGGCGGCGGTGAAGGTGGCACGGCTGCATCAGGCCCGGCGCTATGACATCATCCATGTCCACAATATGCCCGACTTCCTGGTCTTCTCGGCGCTCTGGCCGAGGCTGCGCGGCGCGCGGGTCATTCTAGATGTGCAGGATGTCAGCCCGGAGCTGATGGCCGCCAAGGCGGGTCGGCGCTCGCGTGTCCCGCTTATGCTCTTTGCCAAGGCCCAGGAGCGCGTCTCGACCGCCTTCGCCGACTTCGTGGTGACGGTGGGCTGGCCGTTCGAACAGCGGCTGCTGGCGCGCGGCGTTCCTCAGCGCAAGCTCACCAGCTTCATCAATAGCGCCGATCCGAGCGTCTTCCCCGCGTCGCTCCAGGGGCCGATTCCCTACGACGCAAATGATGAACAGGGCCCATTCCGCTTCATGTTCTATGGCACGATCAGCCGTCGGTTGGGCATTGACACGGCTCTGCACGCGCTGGCGCTGGCGCGACGCGAGGTTCCGCGCCTCACGCTCGACATCATGGGCGAAGGTGACGATGTGGAGATGTTCCAGAAGATGGCTGCCGATCTCGGCTTGCAGGGCGCCGTCACCTTCCGGCCTGCCGTGGCGCCGGGGCCAGAGCTGGCGGAGTTCGTGGTGTCGCACGACGCCGGCATCGTCTCGTATCACGCCGATGGATTCGCCGACCTGCTGCTGCCGACGAAAGCCTATGAAATGGCCTGGTTGCGGCGTCCCATGGTCGTCTCGAACACGCCCGCCATCTGCTCGATGTTTCGCCCCGAATCTGTGCTACTGTGCGATTCGGAAAGCCCGGAAGCGTTCGCGCAGGCAATGGTACAGCTCTATCGCAGCGCCACGCTGCGTCAGGCGATGGTCAATAACGCGGCGCAGGATTACGAGCGGTTCCGCTGGGAGCGCGAACGCGAGCGCTACTACGCGCTGCTCCAGGAGCTTGCGCGCCTGTCGCCCCAGCCGCGCGCCGCCGCCTCGATGTGAACGGATAGCCGCGCTCAGCGTACGGATGGAGCCGCCGATAACTCCAGCGACCCCAGCGCCTGCTGAAGCGCGCGCCCGCTGCTCTCCCAGCTATACTGCCGCACGACCGCCTCGCGCCCAGCCGCGCCCAACCGAGCGCGCAGTTCCGCGTCGTCCAGCGCGCGCACGACCGCCTGTGCGAAGGCGGCAGGCTGGTCGGCGATCAGCAGATGCTCGTCGGGGGTCAGGCGCAGTCCCTCGGCGCCGAGACTGGTCGCGACCATCGCCTTGCCCATTGCCAGCGCCTCCAGAATCTTCAGCCGTGTGCCGCCGCCCACCAGCAGTGGCGCGATGGTCACCTGCGCCTGCGCGATGTATGCGCGTGTATCGGGGACGGAGCCAGTCACGATAACGCGGCGGGCGTCATCGGCGAGCCGCCAGACCGAAGGCGGCGGGTTGGCGCCGACAATCGCCCAGCTCGCATCCGGGCGAGCGGCGCGCACCAGCGGCCAGCACTGCTCCGCGAAGAAGCGCGCCGCCTGCTCGTTGGGATGGTAGTCCATCGTGCCGGTGAAGACGACTCGACCAGCGGTCTCCTCCTGCGGGTCAGCAGGGGTGAAGCGCTCGATGTCAACCCCGTTGGAGACGACGCAGACGCGCCGCCCCGGCAGCAGCTCGGCCAGCGCGTCGCGCTCGCGCTCGCTGGTGACGACGACGAGATCGGCGCGCCCCAGCATCCCCAGTTCGTAGCGTCGCAGCGCGCGGCTCTCGCGGGCATTTTGCAGGCGTCGCAGCGGAGAAGTGGCTTGCACCGCCGAGCGTTCGAGCAGCTCCCATTCGAGGTTGTGCTCGTCGATCACGAGGGCGGGGCCACCACGCGGCGCATGCCCCGTCACGGCGACTCCTTCGAAATACACGATGTCGAACGCGCTGGTGGCCAGCAGGCGATCCAGTGCGCTCGCCGCCGCCGCTGAGCTGTTGAGCCAGACCATGCTCGGACGATTCAGCAACGCTCCAGCAAGCTGATAGATACGCTTGAGGCGCGCGGGCGTCGTGGGGACGACCTCCAGCGTGGGCGCCAGCGGGCGTACCGCCTCCGCCAGCGTTGTCTCCTGTGCCACGTCATCGGCGATGATGAGCAGCGAGACAGCGCTGATCTGGCAGAGCGCCCGCAACAGCGCTAGGTTGCGCATGTTGGCGCCGGTCGTCGGCGTGGGAGCGTTGCGCATGACGAGCAGCGTATTCATGCCGACGCGGTCTGCCTTTCTTGCGGGAGCCTCACGACTGGTTCGCGCGCAGCACATCACGCATGGCAAGATACCAGGCGTTGTTGATGGCCTTCTTGCCAATACTGTTCGGGTGAACGCCGTCGCTCTGTAGCATGCTCTTCGGATCTTTGCTGAACACCGCGTACAGATCGGGGCCGGGGATGAGGTGATTGGCCTGTGTCAGCGCGTCGATTTGCTGGTTGAGCGCCACAATCTCGGCGGTGGTCTCTGCCTGGCCGCCTCCAACCGCGATGACCGGTGGGATGCGCGCTAGCACAGGAACATGGCCAGCGGCCTTGATCTTGTTGATAACCGTCTGCATATTGGCGCGGAAGACCGCTGGATCCTCCATCGCGCCAGCGTCATTGGTTCCCCACTCGATCAGCCAGTAGTTGATGTCGGGGTTGAGCGCCAGCCATTTGTCGATATTGTTGGTCGCGCCACCGCTGGCCCAGCCGCCCATACCTTCATTGAGCATGGATGGGAAGAGTCGCGAATCGTAGCCGTGCATCAGCTTATCGAATGTCTCTGGATCGGTGGAGTGATCGTAGGCCAGCGCGGTGATGGAGTCGCCCTGGAACAGCACGGTGTTCTTTGCCAGCGCGGGCGTGGAGATGTCCCAGCAGTCGATCTGAGAGATCAGCATCGAATCCTGCGTCGGGTGATCCTGCGCCTGCGTGATGGTCATTCTAACCCACGCCTGGCCTGCGAAGGGGATAGCCGATTCACGGATGTGTACAGGATTGCCAGAGATGGTGGTGACCACTTTCCAATCGCCATTGTGGCCGTCGGTGCTATTGGCTGAGACGGAGAGGGTATAGGACTGTGGCATGCGCCCGTTGGAAGCCCACTGCGCATTGTCTTCATCGTATTCGCTGTACCAGACGACCATCAGGCGTGAGGGGCCGACGCCGATGTGGATGGAGCACCACGACGGCAGCTCGCTATCGGGCGAACCCCAGAACGACCACTGGCCGTAGACGCCGCTGGTGATGGCGTTTGGCCCCGGCGCCTCGGCGTTGCTCTTGGAGCAGACGGCGGGCTTGCCGCGCGAGACGAGCGGGCCGTAGGTGGATGGCTGGATGTGCTGTCCCGCCGGCACACTCACCGTCCCGGCGCTGGCGCGCTGGTGCAGAAACGAGAAGAGCATCGCAAGCAGCGAGACCAGGATAACAACCGCGACCGTGACCTGAAGACGACGATCGCGCACAAGCGCGCCGACGCCTCCTCTGGATGACTCTGGCATCATTGAAGTTTGCTCCAGCCTCCGCTACCAATCGTCCCAGCTTCACGCGCGCAACCAATTGAGGAACGTGACGCCATACTCTGCCATAGGTTGAGACGAGCGACCGCCACAACACTGTACACCCTGGCGTCGTTTTCGTCTCACTCATCGTAGAGGTGGAGGGTAGCGGACGGGCGCCCGCGCCGGTAGAGGTTCGGCGCCAGCCCTGGCGAGAGGCGAGACGGCGCCGCCCCTGGCGTGTGATGCCGAGGGCGGCGCCGTCTGAGCTACGTGGTGCAGACGAGCGGTCAGTGTTGCAGGCCGCTCACCACGCGCGCGTATTTGTCCGCCAGCGCCTGAGCGGCGTCTTTCGAGCGGGACTCGGCCAGCACATGGAAGAGCGGCCGGTCGGCGTCGGGCAACACCAGCACCCAGCCATCGCCGCCCAGATCGATCTTCACGCCGTCGATGGGCTCCTCACTACGCTCGCGGTATTGCTCGCTGAGGATGCGCATGACTTTGCCCTTGTACTCCCACGGGCAATTGACCTGCGTGCGGATGAGGTGGTAGGGCGGGAGCTGGTTCACCACCTGCGAGAGCTTGGTGTTCTCGCGGGCCAGTGACTCCAGCAGCTTCATGGTGGCGAACATGGCGTCGAATGACGGGTGCAGCTCCGGGAATACAAAGCTGCCGGTGTCATTGCCGACCATCACCACTCCCGTCGCCACTGCCGCGCTGGTGAGCGCCTGTGGCATCACCTTGGTGTAGACGACGGCGCCATCGTGCTTCTTGGCCACCTGCTCGATCACGCTGGGCGCGGTGACGGGCGCCGCCACCATGCCGCCGGGCCGCTGGCGCAGCGTCAGGTCGATCATGGCCGCCAGCAGCTTGCCGCCATCCAGCAGTTCGCCGCGATCATCCACCACATACATGCGCTCGCCACCGGTATCGATGCGCACACCGAGATCGGCTTGCAGCGCCCCCGTAATGGAGCCGAGCACCTGGATGTCGCGCTCGAACTCCTCGCCTGTGCGCGAGTAGCGCGCCGGGTCGCGCGTGGCGTTCAGCGCGATGACATCCGCCCCGATTTCGTTGAAGATGGGCGCCATCACATCAACGCTGGCGCCGTGGCCGTAATCCATCACCACGCGGTAGCGACGCTTGCGCAGCGCCTCCAGATCGAGCGCGCGCAGGAAGGCGTCGGTGTAACGTTTCTTGGCCTCCGGCGCGTACTGGATGGAGCCGATGTCGTCCAGGTAGACGCGGCGGAAGTCCTCGCGGAAGAACAGGTTCTCGATCTTGCGCTCGGTGTTCTTGCTGATGTCCTGCCCATTCTGGTCGAAGAACTTGATGTCAAGCACGCGCGGATCAAATGGCGAGAGGCGAATGTGGACGCCACCAGCGGCGTCGGTGGTGCGGACATAGTAGCGCGCCACGGGCAGCGGCACATCCTCCAGGTCATGCACATTGATGCCAGCGGAGGGCAGGCCGGAGATGATGGCGCGCTTGATCATGCGTGGGGTCTTGTGGGCGTCGCGGTTGACGCAGACGACCGAGCCTTTGGGCAGCGCCGCGCCAAAGGCGGCGCCCAGCCGCGCGGCGAAGTCGGGCGTGATGTCCACGTTGACCAGGCCCGTCACGCCGTAGCGCCCGAAGAGCGCACGCCGACCCGCCGACCCCCAGATGATGCTGCTGGTGATGACGGCGCCGGTCTCGATCTCTTTATTCGGCCAGATTTTGACGCCGGGCTGTACGATGGCGTTTTCGTTAATGACGGAGTGGTCGCCGATGACGGCGCCTTCGAACATCACCGCGCGGCTCTTGACACTGGTGGAGGCGCCCACCAGCGCGCCCCGCAACTCGGCGCGTTCGCCGATGTAGGAGTTGTTCCAGATGACACTGCGATCCACCTGCGCGTGGTCATCCAGGATAGTGTAGGAACCAACACAGCTTGGCCCATGCAGGATGACACCGTCGCGAATGCGGGCGTTGTGGCCGATGTAGGCCGGGCCGAAGATCTGGGCGCTAGGGGCAATATCGACTCCCTCCTCGACCCACACGCCGCCGCCGATATCCTCACCAGGGATGGGCAGCTTCACCTGCCCCTGCAGGATGTCGGCGTTGGCGCGCATGTACTCGGCGAGATTGCCGACATCACACCAGTAGCCCTCGGCGATATAGCCATAGATGGGGTCGCCCTTCTTCAGCATCATTGGGAACAGTTCCTGGCTGAAGTCGAAAGGCTTATCTTTCTCGAAGTACGAGAAAATCTTGGGATCGAGCACGTAGATGCCGGTATTGATCGTGTCGCTGAAGACCTCGCCCCAACTGGGCTTCTCCAGAAACTTCTCGATGTGGCCGTTGTCAGTGGTGGTGATGACGCCATATTCGAGCGGGTTGGCGACGTGCGCGAGCGTCAGCGTGGCCATGGCGCGGCGGCGACGATGGGAGTCGATGATGGCGGAGAGATCGAAGTCGGTCAGCGCATCGCCGCTGATGACCAGAAACGGCTCCTGCAGCATCTCTTCGGCGTTCTTGACACTGCCTGCCGTCCCTAGCGGAGTCTCTTCGCGAGAATACGCGATCTTCATCCCCAGACTGGAGCCATCGCCGAAGTAGTCCTCGATGGCGCTCGCCATATATTGCACGGTGACCACGACATCGGTAATGCCGTGCGACTTGAGCAGGTAGAGGATGTGCTCCATGACCGGGCGCCCGACGATGGGGGCCATTGGTTTCGGTCGGGAGACCGTCAAGGGTCGCAGTCGCGATCCCTCGCCCCCTGCCATGACGACCGCTTTCATCCGGTACCTCCTCAGTGCGAGTACAGTCGGCGCCCGTGCGCCGCAGCACGGGTCTACACGCGCCTTCCCCGGAAGTATCGCCTCGACACGCTCACGCCTCACGCGCCTCCCATGGTGATTCAATCCGGCGCGCGAAGGGCAAGCCAGGGCAATGTACCAGGGTTCAGGGTGTGATGGAGCGAGATGATCGCCGCTCTCGCCGTCCGGACGGTTGACGAATCCCTCCGTCCACCGGCGCTCAGGGCGACCAGGCCATCAACGAATATCGTACCACAAACGGCGCCGGATTCTCGCGGGACGGCGGCGCAAAACGGTTGCATTTGGCGCGGGCGCAGAGCAAAAGCACGGCAAAAAATGGGAGCGGCGTAGCTGCCGCTCCCGAGATTCGCGTGGATAGCGTGGTTCAGTTCCATTGATGCTCGCTGGAATCACCGCGCCAGAGATCGCACGGGCGCTCAATGAACAGCGCGCGGTGGTCTTTGTACCAGCGTTCCTGCAGGGCGATCAGCGTGAGCGCCTCTTCGAGCGTGAAGCCATCGTCGAGCAGGGCATCTATCAGCAGGTCTTCGAACTGGCTCATCGCGATACCTCCTGTGGTGGTGGCAGAGGCGACACCGGAGGGGCGAGTGCGGAGGGACAGTGCGCGCCACTCGCAGGGGACCTGGGGCGCTCTAGTTGCGCCGCAACGTCGGTAGCGAGGGCCATGCAATCACGTACGATTCCTCACCCTGTGCCTGTGCGCGCCCCTTAGCCCCGGTGGGCAAGAGGGGCGTCAGGATACCACCAGGTTCCTCCTGACGCCATCGATACTACTGGTTATAGCGCGCCATGATGGGATAGGGCTACAGAGGAAGTGCGTAATTGGCCACTTGTTCAACGATCTGCTCGTCAACCAATGGCGGCGGGGTGGCGCGGGGCAACGCCCAGCCGACGCAGCATCGCATCGTGCGCCTGCCACTCGCGGCTATCGTTCAGCGGGC
>DATBTW010000080.1:0-3914 GCA_036559055.1 Ktedonobacterales bacterium | reverse complement strand
GCGGAGATTGCCGTGGCGCTGGGAGGCGTGACCACCCGCGCCGTGCGCTACACCCTCGGGCGCGCTTACGCCCGGCTGCGCGCGTGGTACGCTGGCGAGGACGCGGCGGATGACCAGGCGGATGTGGCGGATGTGGCGGATAGTGCGGATAGTGCGGATAGTGCGGATAGTCAGGAGGAGGCGCCCGATGACCGCTCATGATGAAGACGCGCTGGCGCCCGATCTCGACGCGCTGGCGATTCAGGACCAGTTTCTGGAGGAGTGGCGCGCGGGCAAGCGCCCACAACTCAGCGCCTATGCGCTGCGCTATCCGGAGCACGCCGCCGCGCTGGCCGACCTCGTCATGCGCCTGCCTCCCGAGGCGCCCGCTGATGGGGCGCCTGGGCGTGAGCGGCGAGAGGAACGCCCGGAGTCCTTTCCGGAACGTTTCTCCACTGGCGCAGGTGTGCGGCGCGCGCTGGACGCCATCGTTGGCCAGGCGGAGGCCGACGAGCAGCTCCCGCAGGTCGCCGAGCAGCCCGCCACCTACGATGCCGCACGCTCCGAGCCGCCTGCGCCGCCCGGCACGCCAGCCGATCCCGACAGCGAGCAGTGACGACGCGTTCGGCTAGGCCGTGGGTGATTGGTCGTCGCCCATCTGCTCAGGCGCCGGCGCATTCGTCTCGGACGCGACGACGTCGGGGCGATGCCCATGCGCGCGCTTGCCGCCGATGCGGCCAATGCGCGAATAGTGTTCAGTTCCCAGATTGCGCTTGGTGGTCTCGCCACCGCGCCGCCCGATCTGCGTGTAGAATTCCGATCCGTGGCGCTCGCGAACGGTCGAGCCGCCTTTCGAGCCGATCTTGCTGTAGAACTCGCGACCATACTTGTCGCGCGCTGCGGTTCCGCCACGCTTGGCAGCCTCCGTGCCGGGGCGAGGGCCGGGCTTGCGCCGCTGGCGTGGCGCCGCTTCGGGCTGCGAGGCGCCCTGTGGATTCGGCTCGCCCGGCGCCGCTGCATCGCTCATGGGGAGATCCTTTCAGCTCGGAGAACACGACATTGTGAGGTCGGCGGGCGTGCGCCACGCCCATGGGGGATGGGGAGATGCGGCGCGTCTCGATTCCAGCGTAACTGCGCGTGACGGCGCGAGGACATCGTCCGCTCGTATCATGGATTGTTGGCGCCAATTAGGCTAGCGACGACTGTTGAAAGTGATGAAATTTCCGCGCGCCTCCTGCGTCTTAACTAACGTCACACTGTGATGAACGTTCCCGCTGTGGATAGGGCCCGCTTCCCCGGTCTGCGCATGGCGAGCTGCTGTGCGCCGATAGGTCAGGAGGTGATGCGAATGGAGAGCACGCGCGACGACGCCCCGTCGGTGACGCCGACTGAACCTGCCAGTGAAGCATACGAACGCCTCTATGCGGCGCAGGCTGCCGCCGAGCTGCTCGGCATCCACCGCACCACGCTCTATCTGGCCGTGCGCAAGATGAAGCTCATCCCAGACGCTTATACTCCGGGCGGCCATGTGCGCTTCCGCCGCGAGACGCTGGAGCGCTTCCGCGACCGCCTGACGCTCGATTCGGCGACCGGTGGCGATGGCAGCATCGCGCGGGCGGTGGCGCGGGCGGTGGCCTCGCTGTCGCACTGCATCACGCTCCAGCCGGTCTGCGAGGCAGTGGTCGATGCGGCGCTGATGGCCTGCCCCGGCTTCGAGACCTGCATGGTGGTCGCGCACGACGAGCGCTGCCGCAGCGGCTCCGATCTGCGCCTGCTGGCCGAGCGCGGTCTGCCAGAGCGCGTCTCCCGCGAGTATCGCTTCCTGCGGCGTCGGCCTGGCCTCGACTTCATCACCGCGCAGGTGGCGCGCAGTCGGACGCCATTTCTCTGCGGCGATGTCCTCTCCACCAGCGCCGCTGTGCCAGAGGGCGGCCTGCTGACGCTCTCAGGCGGCGGCTATCGCAGTTGCGCGGCGCTGCCCTGCGCCTCCGACGATGTAACGCTGGGCCTGCTGATCTGCCTGGGACACGCGCCCTGCGACCTCAGCGAGCCGGAATCCGTGGCGCTGGGCAATCTAGCCGATGTGCTGACGGTGGCGTTGCGGCGGCAGCGGCGCGAGGAGGCGACCCGCCGGCAGTCTGCGGCCATCGGTGAGTTGATGCGGCAGGCGCAGCTCCCGGCCAGCGACGGCGTCGATCCGTTCAGCGAGGCGCGGCGTATCTGTCGGCAGGGCGCGCAAGCGCGCCTGGTCGGCGAGTGGGGCCTTATTGAGAGCAACGTTCCTCAGCCTCTGGCCGATCTGCTGCGCGCCGCCGCCAACACTGCCGCGCCCCAGCGCGCCGAGTGGATCGAGCAGGACGGCCCGCGCGTCGCGCTCGCCATCTCGGCGCAGGCTCCGGGCCACCCGGCGGCGGTCGGCGCGGTCTGGCGTCGCCAGGACTTCGGCGCTGGCATGGAGCTGGCGCTGCTGCACGTCTATGCGCAGACGTGCGTCACCATCGCCAGCCGCTAGATACGCCCGCGCCGTATAAGATTGCTGACCCACGAACTCAGCGACTGCCATTCCGGCGCCCGTCTTGCATGGCTGGCGGTAGACGCCTGACAGCGAAGGACTGCGCTGGCCAGACGCTCCACTCCGCGACGCGTCGGCAAGAAGGAAGGCAATGAGGGGAAATGACCACATATCCTGAGGCGCCCAACTGGGATCTGACTGTGCGGCTGGAAGGCTCATGCCGCCACTGTGGCGCCGATCTGAGCGGCGAGGCTCATGTGCGCGGGACGACCGACTGGGTCACGCGCTACTATCACGACAGCGCGTTCCAGCGCCTCATCAATCAGGCGATAGCGCGCCGTCACATGGAGCGTCACCAGCGCGCCTGCCAGGCCGAGCGCATCGAGGCGGAGAGCCAGCCCGCCTGGGCCGTCTCCGCGTGATGCGCCGCCGCGTGATGCGCCTCATGGCTTGCACTGCCACTCGCGCCAGCTATAGCCATCGCGGCTGAAAATCTGGTAGGCGGCGTGGATGTTGGCGCTGGCGTTGAACGGCGACTGGCTGGCATAGGAGGTCGTATTCCAGGTGCTCGGATAGAGTATCTGAAAGACCCCGCTGGCGTGGCTATTGAGGATGGGATAGGAGTTCCAGGCGTTCGGGTCGTAGCCCGATTCGCACTTCGAGATTGCCAGCGCGCCCTGCGAATATGGCCCAAACACCGCCACGATCTCATTGATGACCGCCTGCTGGCCGGGATTGGCGCTCGTTGGCGGTCGGAACGAGTTGGCTGGCTTGGGCGTGGGGGTCGGCGTGGGCAGCCAGGGCGCGGCGTTGGCGTAGGTGTGTAGCGGCCCGTTTACATCCAGCGCTGCCGCCTGCCCCAGTGGCGTCGAGAGCGCCAGCGCGCTCACCAGGATCGCCGTGACGATCATCGACACCGCGAACTGCGTCACGGCGGAGCGCGGCCCCTTGTGGCGCGGAACCACCGAAACGGTGGGTGGCCGATAGCGCCGCGCGCCAGGGATCAGCGTGGTGGGGGCCGCGCTGGCAGCGTTGGCTTTGGCCAGCGCCCGGTTGCGCTCATCGCCCGTCTTGAGCGGAGCCAGCGCGCGGGTGGGCTGCGCATCGGCTGGCGGCGCGGGCGACGCGGCGCCGGTCGCGCGCCGCGCTCGGCTGGCGCTGGTCAGCGTGCGCGTTGTCTGCGTTGTCTGCGATGGCAGGGTCATCGGCTGATCGAGCGTTGGCAGCGCGTCGTCGGCAGTGGCGGCGCCTGGCGAGGCGTAGCGCTGAGTGGGCGCCTGGTCGATGGGCGCCTGGTCGATGGGCGCCTGGTCGATGGGCGCCTGGCGGTCTGGCCAACCTCGCCTGGAGCCGCGCTCTCGCTGCTGACCCACTCGCGCTCTCCTCCCGTTGACGCCCGCATGGCGCAATCCCTGCGCGACAG
>DATBTW010000079.1:0-6574 GCA_036559055.1 Ktedonobacterales bacterium | reverse complement strand
TTCCAGGCAGCGTACCAGGGCGCCTACGCGGGCGCGACAGTCACGCCAGAGGCGGCGCTGGCCTACGACGCGGCGATGATCGAGATTCAGGCCATCAACGGTGTGATCGCCGCCAACAAGACGCCTACCCGCGCTGCCGTGTTGGCTGCCGTTGCCGCCACGAAATACAGCGGCGTGACGGGCGCCATCGCGTTCGACAAGCAGGGCGACCCCACCGCGCCGCCGCCTCTCGCCATCTACACCTGCGACGCCAAGGGCGCGTGGACGTATCAGGCCAGCGTCGGCGGGTGACCTCACCCCCTGTCTCCCTCCGCTCGCGAGGGGAGCAACTGTGACGTGCGCCGCTCGCCACCTGGCAGGCTCAGGCGGCCTGAGCCTGCCAGGTGGTCTGGTGGTGGAGCATGGCGTTGAGCATCGTGAGCAGCGTATGCATACAGGCCACCAGCGCCACCTTCCTGGCTTTGCCGGCTGCCAGGAGGCGGTCATAGAACGCACGGATGATCGGGGTGCAGCGGGTCGCGCGCAGCGCCCCCATATAGAGCACGCTGCGCACCGCGGCCCGCCTGCCCCAGACGCTGCGCCGTCCGCGCAGCGTGCCGCTGTCGCGGTTGAGTGGCGCCACCCCCACCAGCGCCGCGATCTGGCCCGCCGAGCGCTGCCCCAACTCGGGCAACTCCGCCAGCAGCGTCAGGGCCAGCGTCGGCCCGACCCCGGGCACACTGCGCAGCCGGTCGACCTGCGCCTGCCAGAGCGGGCTGTCGTGTACACGCTTCTGCAGATCGTCGTCGAGTGCCTTCAGATCAGTCGCCAGCCACTTCAGATGCGCCTGGATACGCTCGCGCACGGCCTGCACCCGCGTCGCCTCCAGCCGGTTCTGCGCGGCGGTGCGCCTGGCCACCAGCGCGCGCCGCCGCTCGACCAGCGCCACCAGCGCCTGCGCCGTCGCGTCGGGCAGCGGGCGCGGGGTGGGCTGCGCCGCCGCGCCAAAGTGCGCCAGCGCCTGCGCATCCAACCGATCGGTCTTGGCCAGGCGCCCGGTGGCGCGTGCAAAGTCGCGGACGTGGCGTGGATTGACCACCGCCACCGGCAGGTGGGCCAGCCCCAGCGCCGCCACCAGCGGCGCTTCATAGCCACCGGTGGCCTCCACGACGATCACCTGCACGCGCAGCGGCTGCAGCCACGCGACCAGGGCGGCGATCCCCGCCGCATCATTGGTCAGGTGGCGTTCCTCCTGCCGCTCCTCGCCGCTGGAGCGGATGGCCACGTCCAGCGCCGCTTTGGCCACAGCGATTCCGACGGTCACCGGCTGTGGATCGCTCATCAGTCTGCTCCCTTGTGCTCCCATGCGTCTCGCCCGCCTCGCTCCAGCCTTGCAGGATACGGGATCAGCACAGGGCTGTCCCAGGCAACTGTTCGGACTCACTGGGGCGCAGGGACGCGACGACCCCAGCTCTCCTGCGGCCTCTAACGACCCGAGGGATAAACGGCCTGTCGCGCCCACGAATGACGTATCATGACGCCATCCTACATGACTTTTCAGATACAAGGGATTACAGCCGTTACGCTTGCGCCGCTATCTCGCGCGCACAGCACAGGTGCGCGTCATAGCTCCCCTCTCCCGCACAGAGCGGGGGCGGGGCTGGGGGTGGGGGCCGCTACCCTGCCTTGGGCGCGACGTTGGGCGTGTACCACGAGAGCGTGACGGTCGCCGTACAGCTATCCGGCACGACCACATAGCCCGCATACATGGCGCGGCCCGTGAGATCGCTGGTGGTATTGGGTGGCGGTCCGAGCTTGTCGTTGGCCCACGGCAGGTAGCCATCGGAGCCGAACTGGTTGGGCGCCTGTGGGCCGGGCTGGTAGTGGCCTGGCGGGCAGACCAACTCGCCATGCGGGTACGGGTTCGCCGGGCAGCCGCTGACCGAGCCAAAGATGGCGGGAACCGTCGGCGTCGGCGGCGGTGTGGGCGCTGGAGGTGGCGTGGGTGTGGCGCCCGGGGTCGGCGTCGGGGTGGTGGTCGGCGTCGGCGTAGTCGTTGGCTTCTCTGAGGTCGCGTATGGCCCCCAGCACAGCGGCTTGCCCGTGTCGAAGCCATCACCACTCAGCAGGTGCGACTGTGGCGGCGTATAGATGCGCAGGTAATCGCGATAGGTCAGGTAGCCGTAGACCTGATTGTAGGTGTAGTTGGCGCTGAAGGTCAGCGTCAGGTGGTGCGTCGCGCCGCCCTTGGTGTCGAGCGTTACGTTGTCGGCCTGCGTCATCTTGACGAAGTTGGTCGCCTTCGAGACGCTCACATTCGACTGGATCAGCAGGTAGCCATCCGTATCGGGCGCCGTGTTGACCGAGCCGTCGATGTGTAGCTGGGTCAGCAGCTTCTCGGCGTCCGGATTGTTGAAATAGACTTCCAGATCCTTCGAGCGCATGTCAAAGAGCATGCGCGTCGCCAGCGTCGCCAGCGCGCTCATCGGCAGCGCCTTGACGCGCTCCTGCAGCAGTTGGCCGACGAGCTGCGTGAAGCGCTTGCGGCTGGACGTGCTGTTGTCGCCAGCCGAGAGCTGCTTCTCTTTGGCGATGGCGGCGGGATCTTGCTGATAGTAGTGCAGCTTGGCTTCCAGATTGTCCGCCGTGATCGTCTCGTTATAGAGCGGAATCTGGATTGGCCCGGTGATTCGCAGCGCGTCTTCGATGGCGACCGGCGAGACGTCGATCAGTCCATCCACCTGCTGGCCGCTCTCATGATAGTAGACACTGGTCACCAACTGCGCGTCGGTGGGGAAGTCGGCGTTGAGGTTGGAATCGCGCAGCCCCCAGTTGCCAAACGGCCACCACGAACTGTAGGGCGCGGGCGGGCGACGCCCGAAGATCCAGCCATTCGAGAGGCAGCCGGTCAGGTAGTCGAGACAATTGACATCCTGGAGTGAGAACGGCGCCAGCTTGCCATCGTCGAGGGTGAGAACGCCGTACTGCCCGGTGAAGCCGCCGGTGGCGCGCATCTCGCCGCGGTCGAGCGTCTGCACCAGGAAGTGGCGCGGTGTTCCGACGCCGAGCAGCCAGCCCGCTACGCCGATGAGGCTGCTGGCCTGTGGCAGCAACGCATTGACCTGTGGCAGCAGCGGGACGAACTCCTGGAACAGCGCTTTCTGGTGGGCGCTGAGCGGCAGCGCGCTGACATTGACCGAGGCCAGCCGATGGCTGGCGTCGGTCAGGCGTGCGGCGGCCACCGTCATCCCCTGCTGCAGCGCGGTGATGTCGTCTTGCGTGATGAGCTTCTGCGTGCCAGAGAGCAGCGAGGTCGAGCCATGCAGGCGGGTGAGCAGCGGTGTCGCCGCGCCCAGCAGCGCCAGCCCGGCCTGCGAGATGTCCACGCCAACATGCGCCAGCGACTGCGCCGCGCGCATATCAGCGCCAGCGACTGGCAGCATGGCGGCCAGCGCCAGCGTGGCATCTGGATGATCGAGCTGATCGGCCATCGACTGGAAATCCTGCTGGGCGGCGCGCAGATCATTGGCGGCGGCGGCGATGCGCGCGGGGTCGGGCAGCGAGCTGGTCTTCGTCCCGCTGCCAGTCGTCGCGCCGCTGGTAGGTGTCGCGCTGGGCGCGGTAGCCGTCGCGGTGGCGCCTGGCGTGGTTGTCGTCGTCGGCGCGATGGCGGTGGGCGTCGGGGTGGGCTGACCACCCAGCGCGAAAAAGGTATTGTCGGAAAGCGTCGTCTTGAAGGTCGTCGGCGCGCTCCCCTCCGAGGCGATGCCCTTGGCGGGCTGCACTGTCACGGTCAGCGGATAGAAGGTGCCACTCTGGCGCTGTGCCAGATAGGTATAGGCTGGCCCGGTCACATCGGGGCCGGGCGTCTCCAGCAACAACTGGATGGCAGAGAGTAGCTCGGCGGTCGTGCCGGAGCCGTGAGCCAGCGAGCTGAGCGAAGCCGAGGTCGCGCCGCTGGAGCTGCTGGATGTGTGGCCCGTCAGGTCGTCCTTGGTGGCCAGCAGATGATTGACGGCGGACTGTCCCAGCCCTTTGAGCGTGGTGTAGTCATGCACGGCGCTGCCCAGCGTCAGCAGCAGCGGTATCCCCAGAATCAGCAGCAGCGCCACCGAGATGACCGCGATCCGCCCTGAAGGTATCCGCCCCATGCGCTCGCGCGCGGATCGCAGCCAGCGTGCGAACCCACGGCTCGGGCGGGCGGGCGCGGAAGAGCGTGGCGCGGAAGAGCGTGGCGCGGCGGTCTGGATGGCGGTCGGCGCTTCGTCCAGATCGCCGCGTGTCGCCAGCGGATCGGAGCGCGCGCCTATATTCGCGGGCATGTAGGTCTGCGGGTAGCCCTGCGGCGCGCCGGAGAGCGCGGGCTGCTCCGGCCACTCCGAAGGCTGCGACGACGGTACTGTCGGGTCGTCCATGCTCTATCCTTCCGCGCGAGCGCGCTCAGTACGGGCGCTCCGCATCCTCTCCACTGCAATCGAGCGCCAGCCGCGCACTGCACGATGCAGGCGATACAGGTGCTCTCGGGATGGTGTGGACGGCGCGCTGCCGCCAGGGAACGGGATATCTGCGGCGTCACATCATCTCGCACATAGAACGAACGGGCGCGATGGCGTGAACATGCTGCCAACAAGATGACGCCGCCGCGAGCGCCAGGTGTTCCTGCGCAGGACTTCTAGCGAGCGCCTCTGGAGTGGGTGAGCCGGCGCCTCGATCCTTTCCCCAGCGGGCGCGGGGAGACGGCGCGCTCCCAGGCAGCCTGCGCTGATTCAGCATATCAAGCATGGGCCGCGCAGGAGTGTGGCGCAGGTCACACTTTAAGGGAATGCTCAGGCCGCTACACGCACAGGCTGAGGGTCTCTAGCAAATGGCGCCTCGTCGCTGACATGTCGCTCAGTCCAGTCGCTCGCGCGGGTCGAGCGTCAGGGTCGCGCTGGCGTCCGATGCCGCCAGCGCGCGCTGTTCCAGCTCATCATAGCGATTGACGCGATAGATGACGGTGGAGATTACCCAGCTGAGGATGAAGATGGCAATGATGCCCGCGCCGATATAGCCGAAGTTGCGGCCATCATTGCCGTTGTTGAGGAAGTCGATCACATCCCAGAAGCCGCCAGTGAAGTTGAGCTGGCTCTGAAGGACGCTGAGCAGCTCCAGCCCACCCACTAGCGTCGCCACCAGCACCGAGACCAGCGTGATGCTGATGTTGTAGAACAGCTTGCGCACTGGCTTGACGAAGGCCCAGCCATACGCGCCGAGCATCATCACGCCGTCGGTCGTATCGGCCAGGCTCATGCCAGCGGTGAAGAGCAGCGGCAGCAGCAGCACGACGAAGAATGGCACATGCTGCGTGGCGAATCCGCCCGTCGCGGCGAGCAGGCCAATCTCCGTCGCGGTGTCGAAACCCAGCCCAAAGAGGAAGCCGATGGGGTACATCTTCCAGCTCGCGTCCACGGTCTTGAACAGCCCACGGAAGATGCGCGCGAAGAAGCCGCGCTTATCGAGGTACTCTTCGATGGCGTCGCCGTCGTAGACGCCGCCTCTGGTGACCTGGCGGAAGGTCCGCACCACCTCGACCAGGATGACGATGTTCATCGCGGCAATTGCCAGCAGGAACACCGCCGAGACGCTGGTTCCCACCAGGGCGCCAATCATCGCCAGCGATGAACTGCCATTGGCGAGACTATCGCGAATGAAGACCGAGCCAAGAGCGATCAGCGTCGCCATGATGACCACGACCGTGGAGTGGCCCAGCGAAAAGAAGAAGCCAACGGCCACCGGACGCTTGCGCTCCTGCATCAGCTTGCGCGTCACGTTGTCGATGGCCGAGATGTGGTCGGCGTCTACCGCGTGGCGCAGGCCAAAGCCATAGGCGGGCAGCGCCACCGCCAGGATGATGGGATAGTGAAACGCGGCGATCAGGGTCAACACCCAGAGCGTGACATTGACGCCGATCAGCAGGGCATAGAGCGCGATGATCTTGCCGCGTACACCAGGGGTGTCGTCGCTGAGCGCGCGTCCTAGTGCCAGCATCGCGGCGCCTCCATCGCTGTCGTCCGTTGTTGTTCGTCGCTGTCATCGCACACAGGTGTTCGCCGGTCGCCTCCTCGATTATAGCGAACAGAGACGTTGTACAACAACGCGCATCTGCGTGCAATCGCAGGTACGAATCTTCGCAAGGAGTGTGAGTGAGATGGCTGTGGGACGGCTCTCGGCCAGGCGGAGGGTAAGCGGCTCTCGGCCATAAATGGCCGGAACACGCGACGGCGGCTTGAAAGCCGCAGATGCGCGCCTGCCTGCGGCGGCGCATCTTGGGGCATTTATGGCCCTTCGTGCCGTGCGTCGGACTCTTAGGGCCGCGACTTTACCCCTATCTGTGCGGGTGGCCAGGGGCTTCCAGTTCTGCCATACTGCCAGAGAACGGTTGGGCGCCGGACGGCCACGGCGGCTGCGGCGATGCGGAGAGGAGGAGCGGCGCGGCGATGCTCACCATCACCAGCGAACAGGCGCTCGCGACGGCGCCAGATGCCAACTCCGCGCAGGCCGGGCGCAAGCTCGCCGATCCGCGTCACTGGCGCAACCTCGGCCACACCCCCCAGGC
>DATBTW010000078.1:0-17357 GCA_036559055.1 Ktedonobacterales bacterium | reverse complement strand
GGAGAGGAGGAGCGGCGCGGCGATGCTCACCATCACCAGCGAACAGGCGCTCGCGACGGCGCCAGATGCCAACTCCGCGCAGGCCGGGCGCAAGCTCGCCGATCCGCGTCACTGGCGCAACCTCGGCCACACCCCCCAGGCGCTGTGGGGTGAGTGCCAGGGTAGCGCGCTCTATCAGACGCGGGTGGACCTCGCCAGCCTGAGCGTGAAATGTAGCTGTCCCAGCCGCAAATTTCCCTGCAAGCACGGTGTCGGGCTGATGTTGCTGGCCGCCACCACGCCCGACGCGCTGCCTGAGAGCGCCCCACCCGACTGGGTGGCCGCCTGGCTGAATCAGCGCGCCGCCAGAGCCGAGGCCGAAGCGACCCCCAAAGCGCCCGCCGCGCCCAAAGACGACGCCAAGGCGGCGGCTGCGGCGACCAAACGCATCGGCAAACGCGAGGGGCTGGTGAGCGATGGGCTGGATATGCTCGACCTCTGGCTCAATGACCTGATGCGCGGCGGCCTGGGCGCGGTGGAGGCGCAGCCAGCGCGCTTCTGGTACGACATGAGCAAGCGCATGGTGGACGCGCAGGCTGGGGGCATGGCGGGGCGGCTGCGTGCGATGGCGGGCATCGTCAATACGGGCCGCGACTGGCCGCAGCGGCTGCTCGATGCGCTGGGCGAGACGGCGCTGCTCAGCCACGCCTATCACCAGCAGGCGACGCTCGATGCCGCGCTGCGCGCCGATGTGCGCTCGCTGGTTGGCTGGAGCCTCTCGACTGACGAGGTGGACGCGGCGGGCGACCATGTGCGCGACCAGTGGATCACGCTGGGGCAGACCATCTTCGAGGATGACCACCTGCGCACGCAGCGCACCTGGCTGCTGGGCGAGCAGAGCGCGCGGACGGCGCTGATCCTGCAATTCAGCGTGGGATGGCGCGACTTTGGCGAAACCTTCGTGCGCGGCTCGCGCTTCCAGGCCGAGCTGCATTTCTGGCCCGGCGCCTACCCGCTGCGGGCGCGCATCGCCAGCCGCCCGGAGGTCGCCACGCCGCAGATGATGCGCTGGTTGCCACACGGGTTGGGCTATGCGAGCATCGACGCGCTGCTGGGTGAATTCGCCCGCGCGCTGGGGCGCCAGCCGTGGCTTGGCCAGCTTGGCGTCGCCCTGCGCGATGTGACGCCCATCCCCACGCCCGAAGGCCCCTGGCTGCTGCGCGATGCGGCGGGCGCGGCGCTGCCATTGGCGGGCGACGACCACTGGCCGCTGCTGGCGCTCTCCGGCGGGCGCCCGCTCGATCTGCTGGCCGAGTGGAATGGCGCGCGGCTGCTGCCGCTGGGCGCCTTCGCCGAGGGCCGCTACTCGCCGCTGGAAGGGAGGACGGCATGATGGCGACGAACGACGAGCGCGACATCCTGACGCTGGCGCTGACAGGAACGCGCCACAGCGGCAGCGCCACGCCGCAGACCACCCCGCCCGTGGATCAGCTTGCACTGGCGGAGGGCGAGGCCGAGCGTGCCCTGTTGCTGCGCGCGGGGGCGTGGGCCGTCTATCGCCGCGCGGGCTATCTGCCAGCCGACGCGCCAGAGCCGCCCGACCCGGCGCCAGCGGATGCGCGTTTCATCTGCTTGCCAGAGGCGGGCGAGGCCATTGCCACACTGCTGCACGCGCGCCGCTTCGACCTGCTGCCCGAGGCGCTGGCGCGGCTGAACGCCGCCGGGCTGCGTCTGCCGCCCGCCGTGCTGCCGCTGGCGCTCTCCAGCATCGGCATGCCAGTGGAGCTGCGCGCGGCGATGGCCCCGGCGATGGGCGAGCGTGGCCGCTGGCTGGCGCGCTTCAATCGCGCCTGGTCGTGGGCCACAGAGCCGCCCGGCGAGGCGCTGGATGAGGAGCCGGCCCGCGAGCTGGAGCTTTGGGAGACGGGGACGCTGCGCCAGCGTGTCGCCGCGCTGCGCGGCATGCGCCGCCGCGACCCCGCAGCCGCGCGTGATCTGCTGGCGGCGGAGTGGAAGCGCGAGAAGGCCGAGGCGCGCGCGGCTCTGCTGGCGCCGTTGGCGGTCAACCTCTCGCTGGCCGATGAGCCGCTGCTGAACACCGCGCTTGCCGACCGCATTGAGCGGGTGCGCCGGGCCGCCGCCGATCTGCTCTTTTCTCTGCCCGACTCCCGACTGGCGGTAGGCGTCCGCGCGCTGATCGAGTCATCGCTGCGCCTCGACGCGGGCGCGGACGGAGGCGCGCTCGACGCCGTGACCCCGCCTGCTGCGATGGTGAAAGACGAGTGGCTGCGCACATCGCTGGCGGCGGCGCTGGGCCATGACGAGTGGGCGAGCGGGCGTCTGCCGGTCGCCGCCATCCTCGCCGCGCTCGGCTACATCCCGCCCGAACACTGGGAGACGCGCTTCGGTCTGCCGCCCGACGGGCTGATCGCCGCGATCACGCGAGCCACCTGGCGCTCAGGCATTCTGCATGGGTGGACGGAGGCGACCGTGCGCTACGGCTCGGCGCGCTGGGCGGAGCCGCTCTGGCGCGCCTGGCTGGAGGCGAGGCAGGCGAGTCTGGGGTCGTCGAAGGGCGAGCAGGTGTACCCCGGCGAAGAGATAGCGGAGCTTGCGCCGCTGCTCCCGCGCGAGACGCTCGAAGGCTTCGCGCTCGAAGTCATCACTCATCCCGCCGAGTTTGCCGCCTTCTCGTCAGCTCAGGCGCTGAACCTGCTGGAGCGCCCGTGGAGCGCCACGTTCGCCAGCGCGTTCCTGGACGCCTTGCGCGAATTGCTGGAGGCGACCAGCACGTCCGAAGCGCCGCCGCAGGAGTGGATGGGCGCGCTGCCCATCGCGGGGATAGCGCTGCCCGCCAGCAGCTTCAGGCAGGCGGGCGATATCTGCGTCATCGCCGACCAGCAGCATCGCAACCTCATCCGCTGGGGCTACCCGCTCGCCCACTTCAGCGCCGACCTCTTTCTGCGCGAGCGCTACATCAAGGAGTTACCGCTGCCATGACACAACCACAGCCGACCGGCGCCGCCGCTACATCCATCACCGCTGTGCAGCGCCAGCATGCCGAGCAGCAATTCGCCGAGGAGCTGGCCGCGCTGGTGGCGGCTGACACCCGCCAGCGCCCGCCCAACTGGAAGCTCTCGCCGTGGGCCGTGCGCGCCTATCTGCTCGGCGCCACGCTGCCCAATGGCTTCGTCATCACGCCGAAGTACATCGGCGCCGCGCGGCTGATCGAGATCGCCGTGGCCACCCTCGCCACCGACCGCGCCCTGCTGCTCTATGGCCTCCCCGGTACCGCCAAATGTGTGAGAGGCGATACACTTATTCTTGATACTAGAACTGGGCTTCGGGTGAGTATTGAAGAAGCTGTTCGTCAGCGTGACATGGAGCTTCCATCACTACAAGCGAACTATCAGATTCACCGACAATCTCCTAGTGACTTTATTGACAATGGCATTCGTTCCTGCTACCGGTTGACAACTCACCTGGGTCGCGAGATCGATGTGACTCTGAACCATCCCTTCCTTACTCTGGATGGATGGCAGCAATTGGCTGATCTCAAGCCTGGTGATCGTATCGCCACGCCGCGCATGCTGCCATTTTTCGGCAATGCTGAACTTAGCGATGCTCATGTCAAGGTGCTCGCCCATCTGATCGCGGAGGGCTGCATCTCGCAGGAGGTCCCATACTATACAAATTTGAACCCCGACATGAGGCGTGATTTCGCAGATGCGGTACACGAGGCATTCCCCAGCTTAGTTGCGCATTGGTATCCAGATGGCAGGATGTGTAGTGTCTCCGGTGGTCGTCAGGGCAGCGCCTTTAGGAACCCTTGCACCCAATGGCTGCGTGACCTTGGCCTCATGGGTACTAAATCCGGGGACAAATTCATTCCAGATGTCGTATTTACGTTACCGAGGCGTCAAATAGCTCTATTCCTCAATCGCCTGTTCAGCGGCGACGGGTTTCTGCATCTGCGCCCTACTACAAAGCAGATCACCATAGACTATGCAAGTAAGTCGAAAAGGCTAATCCAGGGCGTGCAGCATCTCCTCCTGCGCTTTGGCATTAACGCTCGAATACGCCAGCTAAGCACAGGTCATTATCGGTTATTCATACATGGAACAGGCCCTTGTCGCATCTTCCTAAGCGATATTGGACTATTAGGGCGCAAGTACGTAGAGGAAGCGCGAGATTACCTGGATGCGTTTGATGGAACAGCCAATCCCAATCTCGATACGATACCGCAACAGATATGGAAACGGTTAGATCTAGCCGCTGTCAGCGCTGGTTACAGTGGTGTGCATGCGCTGTTGCAAGCCGACTTGACTAACCGCGCCATGACCGCCTCGGCGTCACCGCGCAAATATCAAAGCATGTCGCGTTCTCGTCTGTCTCGTCTTGCGAAATTGACGCAGGACAACGAACTTGAATACCTCGCCCAGAGCGACGTCTACTGGGACACTATTGTCTCCATCGAGCCCATCGGCGATTATCAGGTGTTTGACCTGAGTATGGCCGAGACACACAACTTTGTGGCAAATGATCTCATTGTTCACAACAGTTGGGTGAGCGAGCATCTGGCGGCGGCCATCTCTGGCGATTCCACGTTGCTGGTGCAGGGGACGGCGGGCACGGACGAGGCCACCGTGCGCTACGGCTGGAACTACGCGCGGCTGCTGGTGGAGGGGCCAACACCCAATGCGCTGGTCGTCAGTCCGGTGCTGCGCGCCATGCGCGAGGGCAAGCTGGCGCGCATCGAGGAGCTGACGCGCATGCCCGCCGAGGTGCAGGACACCTTCATCACCATGCTCTCCGAGAAGACGCTGCCCATCCCTGAGCTGAATACGGAGGCGCAGGCGCGCAAGGGCTTCAATCTGATCGCCACGGCCAACAATCGCGACAAGGGCGTCAACGAGCTGTCCAGCGCGTTGCTGCGCCGCTTCAACACGGTCATCCTGCCTGTGCCAGAGACGATGGATGAAGAGGTACGCATCGTGGAGCAGCGGGTGGAGCAGCTTGGCCGCGCGCTGGAGCTGCCCGCCGAGAAGCCCGCGCTGGAGGAGATTCGCCGCGTGGTGACGGTCTTCCGCGAGCTGCGCAACGGCGTGACGGAGGATGGCAAGACCAAACTCAAGTCACCCAGCGGCGTGCTCTCCACCGCCGAAGCAATCTCCGTGGTGAATAGCGGAATGGCGCTGGCGGGCTACTATGGCGACGGCGAGCTGCGGGCCGACGAACTGGCGGCTGGCCTGGTCGGAGCCATCATCAAGGATCCCGTGCAGGATCGCATCGTCTGGCTGGAATACCTCCAGACGGTCGTGAAAGAGCGCGACGGCTGGAAAGATCTCTATCGCGCCTGCCATGAGGCGCTGTAGCCATGTCCGTCCATCTCTTCGGCGTGCGGCATCATGGGCCGGGGTGCGCGCGCAGTTTGCGCGCCGCGCTGGAACGCCTCGCGCCCGACATCGTGCTGGTAGAAGGCCCGCCCGACGCCCACGACGCCCTGCCGCTGATGCGCGAGGCGACGATGCGCCCACCGGTCGCGCTGCTGATCTACGCGCCCGATGCGCCGGGCCAGGCGGTCTACTATCCCTTCGCGCGCTTCTCGCCCGAATGGCAGGCGCTCGACTACGCCCTCGGCGCGGGCGTCCCGGCGCGCTTCATCGATCTGCCTATCGCCGTGCGCTTCGCCCAGGCGCCGCAGGAGCCAGCCAAGTCGCCCGGCGCCGTGCCAGATGCGGAGCCAGATGCGGAGCCAGATGCGGCGCTGGACGCCGAACCAGACGACGAGACTGCAGGCGAGCGGGCGGACGAGCAGGCGGAAGAGCAGGCCGCCGCGCTGCGGCGGGATCCGCTGGCGATGCTGGCGCAGGCGGCGGGCTACGACGACCATGAGCTGTGGTGGGAGCGGCAGATCGAGCAGCGCCGCGACCTGGTCGGCTTCTTCGAGGGTATCCTCGAAGCGATGACCGCCATGCGCGCGGGCGATCCACCTGCCAGCGCGGAGGAGGCGCAGCGCGAGGCGCAGATGCGCCAGAATATCCGCGCGGCGCAGCGCGAGGGCTACCAGCGCATCGCCGTCGTCACGGGGGCCTGGCACTCGCCCGCGCTGGTCGCGCTGGACGACGCGCGCGGCGACACCGCACTGCTCGCCAAGCTCAAGCGCGCCAAGGTTGCGGCCACCTGGATTCCCTGGACCAATGCGCGGCTGGCCTATCGCAGCGGTTACGGCGCGGGCGTCTCGTCGCCGGGGTGGTACGAGCATCTGTGGGAGCAGCCCGATGGCGCGCCCGCGCGCTGGCTGGCCCGCGCGGCTCGGCTGCTGCGCGAGAGCGGGCTGGATACCTCATCGGCCAACGTCATCGAGGCGACGCGACTCAGCGAGGCGCTGGCGGCCCTGCGCGACCTGCCGATGCCCGGGCTGGCCGAGCTGCGCGAGGCCACGCAAGCGGTACTGTGCAACGGTGACGCCACGCGCATGCAGGTGATCCATGACCGGCTGGAGGTAGGGATCGAGATGGGCGCCGTACCGCCCGAAACGCCCACCACGCCGCTCCAGCGCGATCTGGAGGCGCTGCAACGTCGGCTTCGGCTGCCCGCAAGCGGCGAGATACGCCAGCTTGACCTCGACCTGCGCGACACGAGCGCCCGCATGCGCAGCCATCTCCTGCGGCGGCTGGGGCTGCTGGGCATCCCGTGGGGCGAGCAGCGCGGTGACGCTGGCGGCGTCAAAGGCACATTCCACGAGTTGTGGCAGATCCAGTGGCAGGTCGAGTTCCCCATCCTGCTGATCGAGGCCAATGTGTGGGGCAATACGGTCGCGCAGGCCAGCGCCGCCAAAGCCATCGCCCAGATGGATAAAGCGACCGACCTCGCCACGTTGACCACCCTGCTCGACGCGACGCTGCTGGCCGGGCTGCCCAACGCCACCGCCCACGCGCTGGCGGCCACCCGCGCGCGCGCCGCCGTGACCTCCGATGCGCGCCTGCTGCTGGACGCCCTGCCGCCGCTGGCGCGCGTGGCGCGCTATGGCGACGTGCGCGGCTCGCGCGCGGCGGATGTGGCGCCCGTCTACGCTTCACTCTTTGAGCGCGCGCTGATCGGGCTGCCGGGCGCCTGCGCCTCGCTGGATGACGACGCCGCGACGGCCATGGTTCGGAGCATCGAGCGCGGCGCCGAGAGTGTCGGCCTGCTGGATAACGCCGACCAGCGCGCCGAGTGGATCGCCGCGCTGCGCGGGCTGATCGATCTGGAGCACGCCCATGGCCTGGTGCGCGGACGCTGCTGCCGCCTGCTGCTGGATATGCGCGCCCTCAGCGGCGAGGAGCTGGCCCGGCGGGCGCGGCTGGCGCTCTCGCCAGTCAATCCGGCGGAGCAGGCCGCCGCCTGGGTGGAGGGCGCGCTGATGGGCGGCGCGGTGACGCTGATCCGCCAGGATGCGCTCTGGCAGGCGCTCGACGCCTGGCTCTGTGAGCTATCGGCAGAGGAGTTCATCGCCACGCTGCCGCTGATCCGCCGCTCGTTCGCGCGCTTCGACAGCGCCGAGCGCCGCGCGATGGGCGAGAAGGTGCGCGCGCTGCGTGGCGTGTCGGGTGGCGGCGCGGTGGGCGCGGCGGCCAGCGCGGATGATGCCCACATCGACCCAGAGCGCGCGGCGCTGACCCTGCCCACGCTGGCGCGTCTGCTGGCAGGCGGGGCGGGAGCGACAAGTGAGACGGGTGAGATAGGAGGCGCGCGATGATCGCAGAGGAGGAGCGCCAGCGTCGCTGGCGGCTGGCGCTGGGGGCCGATGCGGAGCCGCCCGGCGGGCTGACGCTGACCGAGGCCGATCGTGGGATGGATCGCACGCTGGAGGCGCTCTATCAGGGCGAGCGCGGCGGCGGGCTGGGCAAATCATCGCCCAATGTGGCGCGCTGGCTCGGCGACATCCGCGCGTACTTCCCGTCGCAGGCGGTGCGCGTGATGCAGCAGGACGCGCTGGAGCGCCTCCATCTGACGCGCATGCTGCTGGAGCCAGAGTTACTCTCGCAGGTGGAACCGGATGTGCATCTGGTGGCCTCGCTGCTGGCGCTCAGCGGCGCCATCCCCGATGAGACGAAGGAGACGGCGCGACAGGTGGTGCGCCGCGTGGTGGACGAACTGGAGCGCAAGCTCGGCGCGCAGCTCATCCAGGCGGTGCGCGGCAGCCTCAATCGCGCCGCCCGCACGCGCCGCCCGCGCATCAGCGAGATCGACTGGAACCGCACGATCCGCGCGAACCTGAAGAACTATTTGCCCGACCGGCGCACGATCATCGCGGAGAAGCTGGTGGGCTACACGCACAAGCGCTCCTCGATGCGCGACATCGTGCTGTGCGTGGATCAGAGCGGCTCGATGGCGACCTCGGTGGTCTATTCGGGCATCTTCGCCGCAGTGCTGGCGACGATTCGCGCGGTCAGCACACGCATGATCGTCTTCGATACAGCGGTGGCCGACCTGACCGAAGACCTGCATGACCCTATCGACCTGCTCTTTGGCGTGCAGCTTGGCGGCGGCACCGACATCAACCGCGCGCTGACCTATTGCCAGCAGGTCATCACTCGCCCGACGCAGACCATCCTGACGCTCATCACCGATCTGTATGAGGGCGGCGACCCCAGCCGCCTCGTGCAGCGCGTGGCGGAGCTGGTGGCCAGTGGCGTGCAGGTCATCTGCCTGCTGGCGCTCAGCGACGATGGCGCGCCCAGCTATCATGTCGCCACGGCGGCGGCGCTGGCCAGCCTCGGCGCGCCCTGTTTCGCCTGCACCCCCGACCTCTTCCCCGACCTGATGTCTTCGGCCATCCTGCGGCGCGATCTGGCGCAGTGGGCGGCGCAGCATGAGATCACGTTGGTGCGCCCGACGGACGAGTGAGGCGAGTGCAAACCCGCGCTTGACAGTTTCGACCGCTCGTGCTATTTTCTGTCCATGAGTACGAAAAATGCGCCGGGCGGACAACTGAACGACCAGAAACGCCCCTCGTTCATCGAGGCGGCGCGACGGGCGCAACTCATCGAGTGCGCCATCGAGACGATGGCGACACTGGGCTATGCTCAGGCGTCGTTGGCGCAGATCGCCAAATGCGCTGGCATCAGCAAGAGCGCGATTACTTATTACTTCTCCAGCAAGGAGGAGTTGATCGAACAGGTGGTCACCGCGATCTTCCAGGACGCGGCTGCCTCTATCGGGCCACAGGTCGCCGCAGAAGCCTCACCTGCGCTGCAATTGCACGCCTACATCCGGTCGCATGTCGCCTATATCAGCGCCCATCTCGCGCAGATGCGGGCGATCATGGAGATTGTCCGCAATGTCCGCACGGAGGAGGGCAAGCCGCGCTATGGCGCCCCTGCGGCAGAACCAGTGCGGGCGGCGCTGGAAGCCCTTCTGCGCAAGGGGCAACAAGCGGGCGAGTTCCGTGAGTTCGATGTGCGCGTGATGGCGGTGACGATCCGCAGCGCCATTGATGCGTTGTCGCCCTACCTGATCGCCAACCCGCAGGTGGACGCCGAACTCTACGCCGGGGAGCTGGTGGCGCTGTTTGACCGGGCCACCCGAATGGAGTGAGCCAG
Source organism: Ktedonobacterales bacterium (assembly GCA_036559055.1). Lineage (GTDB taxonomy): Bacteria > Chloroflexota > Ktedonobacteria > Ktedonobacterales > JADMIN01 > JAKAIY01. The sequence goes on along the minus strand of DATBTW010000078.1, from coordinate 7,791 downwards.
TGCGCTTCCTCGCCGCTGCGAGGAGCTAGCCGGTACACGCAAGGGCAGAAAGAGAGGCTGAGGTGAGATGATCACCTTTGCTCTGCATGGCTACGAGAACGATATTCCCGCGGGAGGCTTTGGCCTGCTCCAGGCCGAGTTCGAGCGGCGCGGTTTCCCCTGCCGGATCATTCTCTCGCCGAAGACGCCTACGAAGACGCCGAATCAGGATCGCGCCAAAGCCATGATCGAGGCCCTGCGCGATGTCGAAGGTGAGATTGCCCTCGTTGGCATCTCTAATCAGGGACTTTTCATGCCGCTCGTGGCAGCCGTCCGCCCGATTCGGCGTATCGTCATGCTCAACGCGGTCATGCCCTTCCCAGGGCAATCCTTCCTGCAAGGCTCGAAGGGCCAGCGTGTCTGGACAACCTGGATCACGCGCCTGCTCGCCAGCCGCGCCCCCGGCATGAACGAAGTCATTCCGCTGACTGCGCTGCCGCGCGTGGAGTATGTCTACATCTGCGGCGAACAGGACGACGCGATCCGTCCTGAGTGGGAGCAGTGGGCCGCACGCGAATATCTGCACGTCGAGCCAGTCGTCATCAAGGGTGCGGGACACGGCAACATCGTCGTGCCGCCGTATGCCAGCGAGGTCGTCACCGCCGCGACACAAGGGATCGCGGCGCCAAGCGCTCCGACCGCTGCGCCGGACAGCGCAGCGAACTCAGAGCGGCAGGAGCGACCTGGCGCCGCGACAACCGCGCAAACACCGCAGCAGCGCAAGCGCAGTAACCTGCTGTTGAGCGTTCCTATCAGTGGCCTTGCGCCGCTGATCGCCTACTTCGCGATTCGCCCGCACATCGCCAGCGATACGGCGGCGCTGGCGATTGCGTGGCTCATTCCCGTCATCTGGACACTCATCTCCTCGCTGTGGCGGTGGCGCCTCGATGTGTTCGGCCTGCTCGGCACGATCGCTTACGGTGTCACGCTCGCCATCTCGGTTGTGTTCGGCGCTGGAGCGCTGCCTCTGAAACTGCATCATGCGTTGGTCGGCGCCATCTTTGGGTTGGTGTGCCTTGGCTCAGTGGCAGTGGATAGACCGATATTCCTGCTCATCCCTCGACTCAGAACCAGAGGAACGGACAATGCGGCGATGGTTGACATCGCCCTGGCCAATCCTCGAATTGTCAGGCGCATCACCCGGTTGACGCTCTTCATCGGCGCTGCCTGCCTGGCCGATGCGGTCCTCCAGACTGCGCTGGCCATCGCCCTCTCGACGAGCGCCTTCCTGCTCGCGACGACCGCTATCCATATCGGGGTGATCGTGGTCATCGCCGCCGTCCTCCTGGTATCCCTGTGGGTATACGCTGGCCGGGCGATCTAGGTAGGCCGTTCCCGCGCCGAGCGACCGCTCGCAGCGTTCCGCCGCTCGCCGGGAACTGTGGTTTGGCTCGCGGAGGAGTGAGGCAGTTCTCGGCGTCGGAGTGGAAAGGAGGCAAGCTCAATGAGTTTCTTCTCGCGCGTCTGGGCAATCATCCGTAAGCTGACCTTTGTCGTGGATGTGGTGGCGGGGGTGATCGTGGGGGCGACGCTGGCGCTTATCACGGCCCTTCTGCTGATCACCGCCCAGGTTCATGCCATGCAAACGACGGACAATGGCTGGAGTGTCACCATGACCTGTGGCAAGGCCAGCAACGGTATCCTGGCGCGCGCCGCCTGCGCCCAGGCCTACTTCGCGGTCAACCTGCCAGAAGAGGCGGTGTACTACACCGCGACGATGGATGGCGCGGGGCAGACACTCACCGGTCAGCATGACTATGTCCTGCACTTCCCACCGGGAGCGCTTCCGCCCAACCACGCCTTCTGGTCGCTGACCATGACCATCGCGCCGGGCTACCTGATAGCCAATCCGATCAACCGCTACAGCCTCGGCGACCGGTCGGGGCTAGCGTCGAATGCCGATGGTTCGATTGACATCTACATCCAGCACACCGCCCCGGCAGGGCACGAGGCAAACTGGTTACCATCTCCAAGCGGGAACTTCAAGCTCTGGCTGCGGGTCTATCAGCCGGGCGCAGCCATCCTGAGTGGCGCATACCACGTACCACCTGTTTTGGAGGCGCACTAATGGCAAACAGGGGCAAATCAGAACCAACCAGCCGCGAGAGCGCAACGGCGCCTACGTCCTCTGACGCAACTGCGTCCGCTCGGCCCAGAAGCAGATGGAAGGTTCACCTGCTCACCTTCGTCGTGACTGTCCTGGTGGTCTGGGGCGTCGGCGCCTCCGCCTACATCTACTTCTTGCCGCGTTTCACCTACAACAGAGTGCAGAACACGATCGTCAGCGGACGCGGCAGCGGTGTCCCTGCCATTCCCATCAATACGCTCTACACGCAGCCGACCCTCGCCTCACCGACTCAGTCCAACTCTTTGGAGAGCACCGAGAACCGCGACACGCTCTACACTGTGGGCTGGCTCGATCTGAGCAAGGGGCCAGAGGTGTTACATGTGCCAGACATGGCTGGCCGCTACTACGTCGTCCAGTTGACCGATCCGTGGGGAACGGACTTCGCCTACGTAGGCCGGCGCGCCACCGGGACGCAGGCCGGGGACTATCTCATTAGTGGCCCGGGCTGGCACGGCACGATCCCGAATGGGGTGACAAAACAGATCGTCGCGCCGAACAACACGGTGTTGGTGATTGGCCGCACGCTCGTGGAAAGTGATAGCGACCTGGCCACAGTTTATGGGCTGGCCAAGCAGATCCAGGTCACCCCGCTGAGCCAGTGGCAAGCTGGCCACTAGCCCAGCCACGAGCACGCCAGTGATATAGCGCCTCCGCATGGGCGGGGGTACAAGCGCAGTGAGGAGAAACCCTATGAAACGACCAGTTGGCGTTACCATTCTCGCTGTCCTCGCCATCATCTATGGCATTTTCAGCCTGCTCCTCGCCCTTCTGGGACTACTCGGGTCAGCGCTAGTAGCCTCAGGGGTGGGGAATGTCAAATACAGCGCTGGGACACTGGCCTACGCGACGATCACGGATGCCGTCCTGGGCATCCTCTATCTCGCTTTCGGCATTGGCGCCTTCTCGCTGAAGCGCTGGGCCTGGATCACGGGCGTCGTCGCACTCGTGCTGGATGTGGCCAGGCAGATTGTCGGGGTGGTCATGCACGGATTCAGCGCCAGCGCCACCGTTGGCTTCATCATCACCATCGTGGTTGCCATCGTGGCGCTCTGGTATCTCTTCCGCCCGAACGTGCGCGCCGCCTTTGGCTTCGGGAGCGCTGCGGCCTAGCCTCCTCATCCTTGCCTTGCGCTATGCGACGCCGCGTCGTCCGTTGACTTCAGCTGTGATTCCACTCACTCCCGCGACGCCAACTGGTAGCGATTGGGCTTCGCGCTCGTTCTGAGAGTTGTGATGACATAGGTTCCCTCTCGCCGCGTGGATGAGGGGGACAGAGGGCGAGGTTCGCGCTACAGAAGCCAGAGAAGCCAGAGAAGGATGAGCCGACTATGAGAAGCGTCACACGTCAGCGAACGTCTATCGCGCTGATCGTCCTCTCGCTGGTCGTCATGGTGGGCGCGATCATCGCGCTGCTGCAACTCGTCGGCTCTGGCAGCGGCGCGACCAAAAACGCTGTATCGAAGGCTGCCGCGACGGCCACGCCGATCAAGCTGGTCAACTGGCAGACCGCGACCACGCCGCACGCTACCATGAGCCTGCAATTCTCCGCATCCGATCCTTCCATTGCCTATCTCTGCGCGACGGATGGCCCGACGTCAGCGATGGGCGCGCTGCCACACATCTACAAGAGCGTGGATGGCGCAAAGTCCTGGAGTCTGCTGGCCGACGCGCCTGCCCTCCAGCCCATCGCCGGCCAGCCCGCCACGCTCGCCCAGTGCGCTGTCTTCGTGGACGCGCGTGACCCGCAGGATGTCTTCTTCCAGCAGACGCAATTTCAGGCCATAGGCGCGGGCTTCGCCATCAAGCGGGCGCTCTATCGCAGCCACGATGGCGGCGCGACCTGGAGCCAGCTCGCCGAGCTTGACAAGACCAATGGGTTCGCCGCGCTGGCCGTCTTTGGCTCACGGCTCGTCGCGCAGGCGATCCCCAGCGTGTATGGCGCGAGCCAGTGCGGCCCCAACCCCGGCATGCCCCAACCCATCAGCCTGATCGACGCCAGCGACGACGGCGGGCAGACGTGGCAGCCCATCGGGCAGAGCGTCGCGGCGGCGGGCTACACGCCCCGCGCGATGGCGGTGGCGGGGGTAGCGCTGTTTGCCATCGCCGACAAGATTCCCAGCGGAAGTTGCCAGGCCTCCGATAGCGACACGCTCTGGCGCTCCACTGATGGTGGCGCGACCTGGACGCCCACATCGCTGACCCAGCCGAGCATCCAGTCGATCAGCTTCGTCGCCAGAGCCGATGGCGCGGGCTACTACGGCCTGGCGCAGGCTCCATCGCTCGATGGCACATCTGTGCGGGCGCTCTTTACCAGCGACACGGGTGCGACGTGGACGCCGCTGCCGCAGCTCCCCACCGCGAAGACGCCGACGCCAACCTTCACTGGCGCCGTGACGGCCTCAGGCGACGCGCTCGTCGCGGTGGACGGCGGCGGGACAGTCTATCGCTGCCATGCGAGCGCCGCCGCGCCGCGCTGGGCGCCCTACGCCAGTGGCATGAGTGGCCAGTGGCAGACCGTGGGATCGAGCGTCTGGTCGCTGGCCGTCTCCAGCGACCCCAATCCGCCCAGCCAGCTCGCTTCCCTCCCCGTCAACTGAGCCGGGAATGCCCCCACCCACAGCCCCTCCCCCGCTGCGGCGGGAGAGGGGAGCTACTGCGGTCGTGCTTTTGCGGCAAGCGATGGCAAGCGTCGAAACCAAAAAGCCCCCTCTCCTGTGGGAGAGGGGGTTGGGGGTGAGGTCGCGCCTCGCCTGGCGCCTTCCCCCGAGAGGAGAAGGTGGCCGGACGCCGAAGGGGATCGGCGGCACAACATCCAACGACAACAACTGATCCTGGTCTGGGATTACCGCTCACCTGGAGAGAGCGAATGGCCACCCTTGTAAGAACTGAGCGCTTGCAACCGTCGAGAGAGTGCATTGCTCTGAGGCACGCTCGCCAAGAGACGTTCATCAAGAGACAGTAGGAGGGGCGCCATGCTCCATCCACCGGCGTCTACTCGCCGCGGCGCGCAGCGAGGTCCAAGAGGAGCGCTGCGGCGCCTGTTCGCAGCCATCGTGCTTCTGCTCCTGGCGCTCACCATGGCGAGTTGCGGCGCCGCCTCGCGCCCATCATCCTCCGCCACACGAACGGCTGCCCCGCCACCATACCGTCCGATGGTCTCGATAACCCAGGCCTGGGGACCCAACGCCGCAATTGCCACGTTTTCGACGCGGCTTGACGCGACCCACTATATGCCGATCTTTCGCTTGGCGCCTGACGGGCGCAGCCTGGATGGCTATCTGCTCCAGCAGGTTGCGCCAAGCCTGATCGCTTCTACGCCAGCCGAAGCCGGTGTACTGGACATCACATCCCATCAGTTCCTGCCGATTGGCGCCGCCAGCCTCCCCAAATGCGTTGGTTCATCCTGTCAGGAGACGGGAAGCGCCAGCTACTATCTCCATTGCTGTCAATCTGATGGGCGCTTCCTCATTGCGCAGAGTACTGGCTACCCTGGCCCCGATTGCGGTGGCTGCCTCTACGCATACGATCAGCAGACTGGCGCACGCTATGAGGCGCTCCCAGCCACGCCCTATCAAGGTGTCTCGACGTATGCGGTCGACCATGGGACGCTGATTGCGGGCACAGGCGTGGGGATTGTGATCGTTGACCTGGTGCGGCGGACGCTTCACCAACTGCCTGGCACGATCGGCGACACGCCGGTTGATGCGTTTGCGTGGCCGTATGTCGTCTATGGGTCGCCGAGCGACGGACAACAGACCTCGATCACTCCGACGCCATTCACTGTCTACGATCTCAGGTCGGGCGCGACCACTCCACTTCCGCAGGTGAGGGGCAGCATCCTTGCGCTCAGTGGCGCGACCTTGTACTACGTCACCTCGCCCCACTCGGCATCCACCAGCGTTGTCACGCTCGATGAAATTGGCGACGTGGCGCAGCCAAATGCTCAGCCGCGCGTGCTGGCGACGCTGCCATCAGGCCCTACGATCAGCGCGCCAAACACTCTGGGCGTCACAGGTGGGTCGCTCTTCTACACGATCAGGAGTGATGCGTCGCAAGCAGGCGGCTGCCTGCCAGGCGCGGGTGTCGTGTGCCTGACGGCTCCGCCTGCGCCTCCGCCGATCACCACGCTGTACGAAGTCGACATCGCCGGCTCTGGCGCTCCCACGGCGCATGCGATTGCCGCGTTCGCGGCTGACCTCGGGGACGTTACCGCAGCCAACGATCGCCTGGTGGTGCTTATGGGCGCCGTCTGGGACCGCGCAGAAGGCCGCTTCGTTGATCTTGCAACGCGTGGAGGGCAGAGCGGCTCGCCCTATCCAGCGTTGCAAGACGCGACCGGGGCCTTCTTGCTGGTGGCGCACGCGCTCACGCAAGACAGCCCATCGCCGTTTGAGGTCAGCCTCTACGACGCGACACGCCTCCCCATACGCATGCCAGCTTCAGGCGCGTAGTTGGCCATTCAGTCATACGAATCCAGTGTTCACGGGACTTTGGCGACTCGCTACCTGCGAATACCGACGCGAAACCCGTATCACACTTGCGCTCTACCGCGTGGGTAGAGCAGCCTCGATGGTCTGGATGTACTTCGCCGAGCAGACGTTGGCGGGCTGATTGTTGGTCAGCTTGCAAATGACAGCGGTCTGGTAGTTGGCCGAGCCGATGATGTTCTTGGCGACCGCGCTGTTGGGATCATTGAGCTGGTCGGCGACCTGCTGCCACGAGAGATTGGCCATCATCGTCGGGATGAAGGGGCCAGCCGTCGTCACATACTGGTTGGCATAGCTGACAAACGGGATGCCGCCCTGCTGATTGGTATACGGCGCCGTGTCATAGGCTGTGAACGCATCCAGCGCCTCGGTTGGCGGGGTATCCAGTGTCCCCTGGCTGCGATCCTGCGTCTCCGTCGCGTTGAACACGATGTATTTGCTCGTGTAGGTCGCGTTGCGGAAGGTGAACGTCGCCGTATTGGGGTAGACATCGCCAGAGGACGACTTCATCAGCTTGACGCCCGTGAAGGAGCCGAAGCGGTCGAGCGCGATGATCATTCCCCAGCGCTCCGCCGCGCAGTAGGGGCAATACTCAGCGCCGACGTAGACGATCTCAGGCAGTCCCTTGGAGGTCAGCACCGAGACATTGGGCGGCGTCGTCTCCACGCCAATATCCACACCACCCGTCCCCACGGTGGCGGCGGTGGTCGACGAGACGCCACTGAGCTTCGTCAGCACGCTCTGCGGCGCTGGATCGAGGATATTGAGGGAAGCGGTCGCGTTGTTACGCTGCTGGACGAAGATGAATACGATGACGATCACCACCACAGCGGCGACCGTGCCGATGGCGGCCAGATTGCGTCGCCACCACGGCAGATGGCGCGCATAGCGGCGCTGATTCGTCCCGCCACGCGGGGTGGGGCGTGGCGCGACGCCCGAACGCGCGCGAATCTCGCTCAGCCGCGATGCGCTGGTGGCGCTGGCGGTGGACGCGGCGCGGGTCACGCCGCCACTCGACGTTGATTTCGCCGTGGCGCCGTTGGTCGTCGGCCTGGTCGCGGTGGCGCTGGCGGCGCCTCCACTGCTGGTCGCGCTGGTCGCGCGGCGCTGGCGCTTCGATTTCGGCATAGGGACTGC
>DATBTW010000077.1:0-6688 GCA_036559055.1 Ktedonobacterales bacterium | reverse complement strand
CTCGATGATTGGCGCGACATTGCCGCGCACCACCACGCGCCCGCTGGTGGGTACGATCACGCGGGCGATGACCTTCAACAGCGAGCTTTTGCCTGCGCCGTTCCGTCCGACCAGCGCCAGCGAGTCGCCAAACTTGATGCGCAGGTTAATGTTGCGCAGCGCCCAGAACTCGTTGTAGCCGACGGTGCGGCGGGTGATGGTGCGGATGACCTGCTCTTTGAGCGAGGTGATGCGCTCGGTGGGCATGCGATAGCGCAACGAGACGCCCGAGACCAGGATGGCGTCATCGGGCGATGGCTCCAGCGCGGGCGCGCCGCGACCCGCAGTGGCAGCGGTGGCGCCGAAGCGGGAGCCTTGCGCGCCGAACGCGCCGCCGTTCCGCGTTCGCGCGCTGGCGCCGTTGGCGTCGTTTGCTCCGTTCGCGCGGGGGGCGTTCGGAGAATCTGACGAGTTAGAAGTGGTAAGCAAACTTCGCCTCCGTCCGCGTGAAGAGCAGCCAGCCGATGGTGAACACCAGGAGCGACGATGCCCACGTCACGAGTTGAACCTTTACATCTGGAACGCTTGGTGGCAAATAGACGGTGTGGCCACCGACAATATGCCCATTTACCAGCGCGCCGCCCACCGTATGCGCCGTGCCTACGACCGCTTTCTGCGCCGCCGAGACGTACAAATACATGGGGTTATACAACTCCAGTCGCTGTAACCAGTCGGGCAGTATGCTGATCGGGTAGAACACTGGCGTCAGGTAGTTGAAGCCAGTCAGCAACACCAGAAACATCTCGTAGACATCGTTGAAGAATACCGTCAGCATCGAGATGATGAAGCCAATACCCATCGTGAAGATGGTCACCTGGACACATGCGACGATGACATAGAGCCAGGTGAAGCTGAGCGGCGCGTGCAGCGCCAGAGCGATGACGAAGAACGGAACGATGGTGAAGAACAGATTGACCAGCGCACTCCCCACCGCTGAAATGACAAACACGCTTGGCGGAATGTACATACGCCGCAGTGTGGCGCCATTGCCGACCAGATTCGACATCGCCGCGACCGAGCCTTGCGCGAAGAGGTTCCAGATGATGAGGCCGCCCAGCACAAAGACAGGATAGTTGGGCTGATTGGAGCCGAACAGGAACCAGAAAGCGATGGAGAGAACGATGGTGGTTAGCAATGGATTGAGCGTGACCCACAGGAAGCCCAGCGCCGACCGCTTGTAGCGCACTTTGAGATCGCGCGCGACCAGGTTGCGGACAAGCGACCGATAGCGCCAGACCTCCTGCGCCTCGACCACAGCCTGAAACTGGGCGCGGGCGGAGTCGTAGGTGACGCCTGGTACGGACTGGCTCATCGTTCGTTTCAGCTCTCAGTTTCTTGGTCGGGGCCCTGGTCAACATCCTTTGTTCAGAGGTTGCCCCGCGCCCCGCGCCAGACGCTCCCCTGCGTTGGAAAGATGCGGCCTGGCTCCTGCCATGCGGAACCTACGTCTACTGACGTCGGCGCCGCTCTACAATAACATGGCCTGACTGTCAGTTCAAAGTCGATGGCATGTCCGTACCATGCGGAGCGCCTGGTTCAGCGGGCTGCGCCAGGCTCACGCAGGGCGATGTCGCAATCGGCGCATCCTGTGCGCGTGCAGGGCGACGTCGCCCCAGTTCAGAAAGCCCGCCGTCGCGAATCCATGCGCGATGATCGCTGGCAGGATGGATTTACGTTTGGGTAGCGCAAACAGCGCGCCAAATAGCCCACCTGCGAATGTGACGCCCGCGATTGAGCGCCAGTTCCATCCACCGAGCCGGTGAAAGGCGCCGAATCCTGCCGCGACGCCCGCCCAGCCGAGCGGCCCGGCGATGCGCCGCAGCCTCGGAACCCGCCGCAGCCCGCGAATGACGAGCGTCTGCACGATGCCGCGCCAGACGAACTCCTCGGCGGGCGCGTTCAGCGCGAAGTAGTAGACGGTCTGCAAGGTGTGATCGGAGCGTGTGGGCAGGCGATAGCCTGGCGCCACCCAGCGGCGAAAGACGGCGGCGATCTGCGCGAACGGTATGCCGATTGCCAGCCCCAGCAACGTGTCGCCCAGCCAGCCATCGCGCCGTAGCCCCAGCGCGCCGACGCCCTCGCGCGAGAAGCGCGCCCACAGCCCGGCCACCAGGAGAAATGGGCCGACGCGGGTCAGGGTGTCCTTCCAGAGCCAGCGCCAGGTATCGCGCGGCGTGTTGAGCGACGTCTTCGCTACCTCGCCTGGCCCGATTGGCGTCACGAGCAGGCGCGTGCCATCCGCCGTGATCTCACGGAGCGCGGGCGCGTCCCAGCCTCGCGCCCGCTCCGGAGCGGCGTCTGCATCGGTTCTGCGTGGCGCTGTCGCCATGGGTCTCCGCTCCTTCCGCTCGTGTCCGCGCGCCATCCGTTCACCGTGAGGAATCGCCGCCTCATAGTTGGCGGTCTGACGCACTCGTCGCGGGATTGGTCGCGGGATTGGTCGCCACATGTACGGCGACCACGCCACCCAACAGGTAATAGTAGCGCGCCTCACGCCAGCCCGCATCCTCCATTATGCGCTTGAGGGCGGGCGCGTCGGGATGCGTGACCACCGAGGATGGCAGATAGCTGTAGGCTTCAGAGCTTCTGCCGATGAGCTTGCCCAGCAGTGGCACGAGTTGATCGAAGTAGCGATGGTAGCCCCAGTTGAAGATGGGGTTGTAGGGGTGGCTCATCTCCAGGCAGACGACGCGCCCGCCGGGCCGTGTCACGCGGCGCATCTCGCGGAAGCCCGCCGGAATGTCGGAGAGGTTGCGCACGAGCCAGGCCGAGCAGACCGCGTCGAACACGCCATCAGCGATGTCGAGATCGAGCACATCGCCCTGGCGCAGCTCGATGCGTTCGCCCAGCCCGCGCCGCGCCATCTTCGCGCGCCCGATCTCCAGCATGCCCTCGGAGAAATCGATGCCGACGACGCGCGCATCGGGTGGGCTGGCGCCAGCGACAGCGATGGCCATGTCGCCGGTGCCGCAGCCGAGGTCCAGCGCCCGCTCGCCCGCGCGCAGCCCCACCTGGTGCGCCGCGAAGGCTCGCCAGCGGCCGTCCATGCCGCCCGTCATCACACGGTTCATCAGGTCGTAGACACCGGAGATGCGGTCGAACATCGAACGCACATAGGCGGGTTTGCCACCAGCAGCGTCGAATCGTGCGTGCAGCTCTGGTGTGGGGAGCGATGAACTCATGGCGTCAGCAACCTCTGTATGGAGTCCGGTGATTCACCGCGCGGCGGCGCGCCTAGCGGCTGCGCGAGAGCACGAAGTCGATCAGCTCGATGAGCACCTGGCGATCTTCGGAATCGTTCAGCTCGGTCAGCAGCGCATTGGCTCGCTCGGCATATTGTCGCGCCAGCGCCAGTGATTCGTCGATGGCCAGCGTGCCGTTGACCCAGCGTACCACGGCTTCGACCTCCTCCTCGGTCGGCGCTTCGTCCTGAAAGAGGCGCTGGGCCTGCTCGATTCGGCCATTGTGCTCGTTGCGCAGGGCAAAGATGAGCGGCAGCGTCACCAGCCCCTGGCGGATGTCGTTGCCAGCGGGCTTGCCGATGGAGGCGGCAGAGCCAGTATAGTCGAGTACATCATCCACGATCTGAAAGGCGATGCCCAGATTCAGCCCATACTCGTGCATCAGCGCGATATGCGCATCCGATGCGCCGCCAACGGTGGCGCCGCCTTTGCAGCAGGCGCCGATCAGGCAGGCGGTCTTGCGGTTGACACGCTCCAGATAGCTCTCGATGGAGACATCCATGTGGCGGGCGGAACGCAACTCGATGATGGCGCCCTCGCTGACGGTGGCGACAGTGTCGGAGAAGAGGCGGTCGATGCGGAAATCGCCGACATCGGCGATCAGCCCTGCCGTCTTGGCGAAGAGGTAATCACCCAGCAGGATCGCTACCTCATCGCCGTAGCGCGCGTTGACGGTGGGGATGCCACGGCGTGTGTCGGCGCGGTCGATGATGTCGTCGTGTACGAGTGTCGCCAGGTGGGTCATCTCGAAGGCGACACTGAGCGGCAGGAGCTTCTCGAAGTTATAGTGGAAGAGCCTGCCGGAGAGCAGAGTCAGCGCGGTGCGCAGGCGCTTGCCCGGAGAGCTGATCGCATGAGCGGCGGCGGCGTTCATGATGTCTAGCCCGGAGCTGGCGCGTTGCTGGAACTCGCGATCGACGATCTCCAGGTCAGGCTCGATGGTAGCGAAAAGCCGGCTCAATGTGGCCGTATCGCTCATAGCTCCTCCAGAGTGTGCGAGACAGGTGGTGAGTCTCGTTCACGCGCCGTCGCCAGCGCCAACAACTATTGTAACACGGGTTGGCGCCTTCGCCCATCAGGTGAGCGCCTGACGCCTCGCATGCGGCGCACACCTCATACCCACGATACACGCGAGCGACGCGCCAGGAACACACATGCGACGCCGCCCCTCCCGCCTGGGGAAAAGCGGCGTCGCTTGGCGCGCTCATAGCGCTCTGCGACGCTGTGAGCAATCGGCGGGCCAGATTGGGCGCTCGCCCGTCAACTCACGATACCCTCGCCGTAGACGACCGTAGACGCTGGAACGCTACACGGAATCGAGAGCAGGTTGTGATCCGCCGTGTGCGCGTTCGGTGTGCTATGGTGTTCTCCGCAGGCGTCGCTGGTGGTATGCGTGAGCAGGACGCCGGGCAGGACGCCGGGCAGGGCAGCGTTTCCAGACGCGATTCCGTCACTGGCTGAATCGCAGGAGCAAGCGGCATGAGCATTGACGCGGAGCAGGCGCAGCAGTGGCTCGACGCCTATGCGCACGCCTGGATTACCTATGATCCCGACGCAATAGGCGCCCTGTTCTCCGAGGACGCCGAGTATCGATGGTATCCGTGGGATGAGGGCAACCGTGGCCGGGCGGAGATCGTGGCGAGCTGGCTGAAGGATCGCGACCGCGCGGGAACCTATCGCGGGGCATACCGCCCGCTGCTCATCCAGGGCGATCAGGTGATCGCTGTTGGGCTATCCACTTATTACACCGACGAGACACAGACGACGCTTGATCGTGTTTACCACAATCTCTGGGTGCTGCGCTTCGACGACGCGGGGCAGTGCCGATCCTTCACCGAGTGGTACATGCAAGGGCCGGGCGGTTCGTAGCGCGCCCAGCGGCATGCGTGCGGGCCTGACAATTTGGCGTTCACCTGCCCGGCGCGGCATCAGGTGATCCACCTGCCACGAAGCTTACGGCTAGCTCTAAATGTCGCTGGTTTCGTCGAGCATGGCGAGGTCTTCCTGCAAGAAGAGATGCTCGAAAGGCAAGGTTTCCACCACGTCGAGCGCCTCGCGATATTCGCGCCAGGTCAGGCGTCGTCCCAACTCCGGGTCGCCCACCACCTTGTAGGCCGGGAAGTATTGATCCATCACGCTGAGGCCGATGTCCAGGCCGACCTCTTCGGCGATCCAGGTGAGCACTTCGCGGGTGCCAGCGTGGCCGCCGGGCATCACCAGATGGCGCACGATCAGCCCGCGCGTGGCGATGCCATGCTCGTCCAGCTTCAGCCCGCCCACCTGGCGATACATCTCCTTGAGCGCCGCGCGGTTGAACTCGACGTAGTGATGCATCTTCGAGGTGCGCATGGCTTCCTTGTTGTCGGCATATTTGGCGTCGGGCAGGTAGATGTCGATGACGCCGTCCAGCAGCTTGAGGACGTGCAGATGCTCGTAGCCCGCGCTGTTGTAGACCATCGGGATGCGCAGGCCCTTATCGGCAGCGATCACCAGCGCCTTCAGAATCTGCGGGACGAAATGGGTGGGCGTCACCAGATCAATGTTGTGCGCGCCCTTGCGCTGGAGATAGAGCATCATCTCTGCCAGCCGCTCTGGCCCCACGCGAATGCCATTGCCCATCTGGCTGAGCCAGTAGTTCTGGCAGTACGAGCAGCGCGCCTGACAGCCACCGAAGAAGATGGTGCCAGCGCCACCCGTGCCGCTGAGCGGTGGCTCTTCACGACGGTGCAGATTCCACGAGCCGACGATGATGTCGGTTCCGGAGTGGCAGGCGCCCGTTTTGCCCGCGATGCGGTTGACGGGGCAGTTCTGCGGGCAGACCGTGCAGCACCGCAGCAGCTCCCAGGCGGCGTTGGCGCGGCGGGCCAGCTCGCCCGTCGCGTGCAGCGCCAGGTAGCCAGGGTAGAGTGCGGGTCGCGTCGCTGCGCTGATGTCAGGTGTCTCCAGAGCCATCGTTCTACACCATTTCGCTCATCATAGTGGTTTCGCTCACAGACGTTTGAGGTCATCCAGCGCGCGGCGGGCCAGCAGGGCGCTCTCGCGCAGCCCACGCCGCGCCGACCAGCGCTGCCCGGCCTCCTGGCGCACGGCGGCGCGCTGCGCGGCGTTTATCCGGCGGAAGACGGCCAGCGTCGCGTTGTGGGCGGGTGGCAGGAACGTCGCAGTATCTGGCGCTCCATCACTGACCTGACCCATCGTGCCACCTGTGGCACGCGCGAGTATCTCCAGTTGCCTCGTCGCGACCGCGCCGACAAGCGCGCGCTGGCTGGGATGCGTCACCTGCTGAGCGATGGCTTCCAGATCATCGTAGGCCCAGCCGATGACGGCCAGCCACCAGTCGAGGTCTTCCTCGGTCACTGGCTCGGCATCGGCGGCGAAGAAAGCGGTCTGCCCCGGCTCCGCCTGCG
>DATBTW010000076.1:0-5129 GCA_036559055.1 Ktedonobacterales bacterium | reverse complement strand
GGCGTCGGCTCGTTAGCCCTCTACGCAGCCATCAGCCATATCTTGCGCATTTCGCAGCCATCACAGGGGTGTGACTTCCGCTTGCGCCAGGATGCGCAGTATAGCGTTGTTCAGTAGCTACTCGACAGGAAGCGCTTCCTCGAACGTTCCAGGCATTCCCAAACATTCGCCGATGACGGCTCGTGCGCGCCGGGGCCTCGCCCTGCGCAGCGCCTGCCGACGAGGAGACGCCCCACCATGCGACCATCTGATGATGACCCTGAAGTGTGCAGCACGCCAGAAACCGAGACGACCCAGACGACCCAGACGGCCGAGGAGAGCGACACCAGCGCCACTGCTGTTGGGCGGGCCGCAGCGCCGCTCTCACAGTCCGCTATCACTGCGCCGACGCTGCGTTTTCTGCTGCACAGAGATACGCCGCTCTGGCGCTTTGGCCACTGAGTGACGCCAGCGTGGCGCTGAGACCAGCGCTGGCCTGAAAACGAGACTGACAAAAGAACAGCGTGTCCTCTCCCTGCGACAGGGAGGTGGACACGCTGTACGCTGGCGCCTGATTGGCCCGATCCGCGAGATCAGGCGTTGGTCAGGTTCCACGCGCGCTTCAGCAACTCCAGCGCGAGCTTGCTCTCGCCGTGGGCCTCCAGGTGGGAGGAGTAGCTGGCATAGGCATCGGCCAGGTGCTGCGGAGCGTCGGCCTTCTCCAGCATGGCGATAGCCTCTTCGTAGTTGCTCTTGGCCTGGCTGGTTTTCCCCTGGGCGTCATGCAGCGCGGCCAGTGTCAGCCGCGCCTCAGCGCGCAGGATCGGCTCGCCGACAGCCTCCGCCAGTTGCAGCGCCTCGTTGGCGGCGCTGGCCGCGTCTTTGAGCTGGCCCTGGCTGATGTACACCGCCGCCAGGCTGCGCCGCGCCTCGGCCTGCCCCGCCTGGTCGCCCATCCGCTCGGAGAGCGCCTGCGCCGTCTTGAGGTAGTCCATCGCCGCGTCGATCTGATGCGCCTCTGCGGTCGCGCGACCCAGCCGCGTGTAGGCGCGCGCCGTGAGCGCCTCATTGGCGGCGCGCTCGAAGGTGGCCAGGCTGCGCGAGGCGTAGAGCCGTGCGCGGGTGGTATCGCCCTGCGCCTGATAGCTGGCGCTGAGCTGCCAGAATACCTCACCCAGCCGCTCGGGGTGGTTCACATCCTCAGCGGCTTCGACGGCCAGACGCAGGAAACCAAGCGCATCCTCACTGTGGCCGAGCAGCGCGTTGATGGTTCCCAGGTTGTAGAGCACGTTGAGCTTGAAGACGGGGTCGCGCGCAATCTGTTGCTCGACGGCGTCATACGCAAGCTGATACTGCTCCAACGCCAACTGATTCTTGCGCGAGAGTTGATACGCTATGCCTAACTCTACTCGGAGCCGCGCGCGCGCCTCTTCGTCGCCCGCACGCTCTGCCATGGTGACGCCTTCTTGCGCCTCGCGCCTGGCGGAATCACCATCGCCCAGCTCGCTGTAGTTGTAGGCCAGCAGGCGTCGCGCATCGTGCGAGCTGGCGGGTGAGAGGTGCGAGAGCGTGATCTGGCGAATCGCATCGATCGACTGTTGATACTTGCCCTGATACGAGAGCGCCTGCGCGGCAGTGAGGCGCGCCTCCGCCTCCTCCTGCCGTCGATCTACCGCCTGCTGGTGCGAGACGCCACCCGTCGCGCCGGGCAGGGGAGCGGTTCCCAGCAGGTCTTCGAGTGGCACCTGGAGTCGATCCGAGAGCACCTCGAGGGCGCCTAAAGAGGGCCGAATTTGACCCCTCTCGACGGCTGAGATGTAGCTCACGCTGAAGCGATTCGACGCTACCTCGCTTTGCGTCATATTCAGGCGCAGTCTGGCCTGACGCAAGCGTACGCCGAGGCGCTGCGCGGGGGTGAGCGCCGTCGCCTCGGTCTCCTTCTCGGGCTTCACTTCTACCTGTTGATGTGCCATGCCTACGCTGCCTTCTTTCGTCTGGCAGCACACAATTGCGGCCGCGTATCCTTCGACCATTGCTTGCAGCGTGGGCGTATGAAACAGTATGCAAGCGCCAGATGTAGGTGTAATGGTTTCAGGCAACGCTATCGAAAATTGTGCGCCTGTCGCCTATTCATGATCGGCGTCTCCACTTTGTCTCCCCTTCATCGGTCGTTGTGATGGTGAAGAAGAGACAGCCATACATATAGGGAATACCATAATTCGACCGACAGTTCAAGAGTACCGAGCCAGAAGACCTATGCTGATATACTTAATTTTTGCGTTTTGCCACTTTGATGTGTATGTATTCGCGGCGCCACGAGAGCAGCGCTGCGAACGAGCCTCAGCCCCGAAATGCAAGGCGGCGCTCGCAATTCTCACAGACCTGATCGACGGCTTCGTGCGGCGCATAGCGCCCTGTGGTGAGCGCGAGGATAGTGATTTTGAGGCGCCTTAACGTTGTCTGTGAATGTCGTCCGAGTTCTCGTTCTGGCATAGATTGCTCGCATTGAGATGACCAATAATCGCAACGTTCACGCGCGCTACACTTGTACAATCACAGACAAAACGCTCACCATGCCGCTTCCCGTCTCAGCCACCGCCTGCTATGCGGCTTGACGCGCGCATTGTGGGCGTGCTACAGTTGGGGCGCACTGCTGGCAGGAGATTGAGGCGCACGCGATCGCTGCGCCTCTCGCCTGCCAGCCTATCGCAAGCCGAGACGGAGGACAGGTCAGGGAGCACATTGCGGTCTGCAGAGAGTGACGCGCACGCTGGAAGCGTCATGACCGCGCGCCCCAGATAACACCTCCGAGCCTGGCGACGAACCGCCCCGCGCGGCGCAGTAGTTGGCCACGGGCGCGCCCGTTAACGCGCGACAGCTTCGATGCGCGCCAGCATGTGCGCGCGGCGCGGAGCTGAGAGAGATCTCCGGCTTGCGCCGGAGATGAATTCGTGGTGGTACCACGAGCTGGCCCACAGGCCCTCGTCCACAATCGCAGGTGGACGAGGGCCATTTTGTTTGCCCGCAGACCTCTCCTCCTGTCCCCCTCCCCTTGCGAGGGGAGGAGACCATCGGCGAGGCGTAGCGCGCGGGCGACCATGTATCGGTAGCAATGGGCCAGCGGAGGCACTGGAGGACGGTATGACGATCTATCCCGCCGGAGACGCCAATCTCTGGGAGCGCGCCTGACTTCCCGACGCACAGAACCGACCTGTCGGGGCGCGCTCCTCATCCGCCGCGCCCGCATCGCCATCATCTGGCAGGACGCAGACAGGTCGGCGCTGTGTGGCATGCCGCCACGCAGCGAACGCGAACAACCACTCAATGGGAAGGCACGTCATAGCATGTCACAGAGACAGACATCCACGCGGTCAGCGGCGGAGTTGGCCGCCGCAGCGCAGAGGCCGCCGCGTGTACGCACGACCGAGCTGGCGGCGCATGTGGGCGAGCGAGCGCAGGTGATGGGCTGGCTGCGCAGTGTGCGCAGACTCGGCGCGATCACCTTTCTGATCGTGCGCGATGGCTGGGGCGAGGCGCAGGCGGTGGCCGCGCGCGCCGAGGAACTGATCGCGCTGAGCGAGGCGGGCGCCGCTGTCGAGAGCGTCGTCGCCGTCAGTGGGACGATCACCGCCGCGCCGCAAGCGCCCGGTGGGGTGGAGCTGCGCGAGCTGCGTGTGGAGGTGGTCACGCCCGTGCGCGAGGCGCCGCCCGTCACGCTGAGCAAGCGCGAGCTGAAGGCCAGCATGGGCGTGCTGCTCGACCACGCCGTGGTGACGAACCGACATCCGCGACGGCGGGCGGCCTTTCGGCTGGCTTCCAGCGCGATGGCAGGCTTCCGCGCGACGCTGCGCGAGCGTGGCTTCACCGAGGTACAGACGCCCAAGCTAGTCTCTGCGGCGACCGAGGGCGGCGCTAATGTCTTCGAGGTCAAATACTTCGACCGGGCGGCCTATCTGGCGCAGAGTCCGCAATTCTACAAGCAGGTGATGGTGGGCGTCTTCGAGCGGGTCTTCGAGGTGGGGCCGGTCTTCCGCGCCGAGCCGCACGACACGACGCGCCATCTGAGCGAGTACGTCAGCCTGGACGCCGAGTTTGGCTTCATCGACGATCACTTCACGGTGATGGCGATGCTGCGTGAGGCGATGGCGGGCATCTTCGCGCGCGTGGCGGGGGAGTGCGGCGCGGAGCTGGCGCTGCTGGGCGCGCGGGCGCCGGAGGTTCCCGCTGTCATCCCGCACATCCACTTCGCCGAGGCGCAGGAGCTGATCTTGCGACTGCACGGTGTGGATTCGCGAGGCGAGCCAGACCTGGCCCCGCAGGAGGAGCGCTGGCTGGGCGAGTGGGCGCTGGCCGAGCATGGCAGCGAGTTCCTCTATGTCACCGGCTACCCGATGGCCAAGCGTCCATTCTATACGCATCCCGACCCGGCGCGACCCGCATACTCGAACTCGTTCGACCTGATCTTTCGCGGGGTGGAGCTGGTGACGGGCGGCCAGCGCCTGCACCGCTACGAGGACTATCTGGCGGCGCTGACGCGGGCGAACCTGGCGCCTGAGCCATTCGCCTGGTACCTGGACGCCTTTCGCTATGGCATGCCGCCGGAGGGTGGCTGGGCCATCGGGCTGGAGCGCCTGGTGAGCCAGTTGATCAGCGCGCCCAGCGTCAAGCTGGTAGCGCTCTTCCCGCGTGACCTCACGCGGCTGGAGCCATAAGCCCCGGCCTAAATCGCTCCCCCGCCTTGGCGGGGGAGCGGTGGCTGCTGGCTGGTGATTGAAACCGCGCCTGGGAGGCAGCTCGCGCCGCCGCGAAGCGCGGCTCCGCCTGCGCGGACTGAGAATCTCGAACCTGTGCATACTCTGACGCAACGCCAAACATGCTGTTAAGGCTGCGACTTTGCTTGCGCCCCATTTTTCGCGCCTGGCTTGCCCTGAGAGCGCCAGAAATACCAGGTAAGCCCCAGCGCCGCGATGACGCTCGTTTCCAGCAGATCCGTGCCGATCACGTAGACTGTCAGGTCGGAGTAGCTGGCGCCGCCGAAGGTTCCCAGCGGCGTGACCGCAGGCAGGCGCCCGGCGAAGACGGCCAGGATGCCAGCGGCCATCAGCGCGACGATGGCGAAGTAGAGGCACAACACCAGCAGCCACGCGGCC
>DATBTW010000075.1:0-4207 GCA_036559055.1 Ktedonobacterales bacterium | reverse complement strand
CGGCTATCTCAATCTGGCGCTACCAATGGCGCTGGCTCTGGCGCTCTTCGGGCGCGATCCGCGCATGCGCTGGGTGGCGGCGGGGGCCAGCGGTCTGCTGCTCTTCGCGCTCTATCTCTCCGACTCGCGCGGGGCGCTGCTGGGGCTGGTCGCCGCGCTGATCGTGCTGGTCGCCATCGGCTGGCGCTACGAGCGGCAGGCGCTCATCGCCATCGCCATCGGCGCGCCGCTGCTGGCCATCGCCTGGTTCACGCATCTGATCCCCACCAGCATCGAGAACAAGCTGCTGGCGCAGTTCCGCGTCAATGATGTCTCGCTGACGGCGCACGTCAATGACGCCAACTTCTCCACCATCGAGCGGCTGGCGCACTGGGTCGCGGGGCTGCGCATGTTTCGCGCGCACCCGCTGCTGGGCGTCGGCGCGGGCAACTACGACGCCGCCTATGCGCGCTACAAGGTCCCCGGCTGGGATGAATCGCTCACCCAGGCGCACAACTACTACATCAACGCGGTGGCTGAAACGGGTATCCTCGGCTTGCTGGCGTTGCTGGCCATCGTCGCGGTGGCGCTGTGGCTCGCCTGGCGCGCTACCCGCGCGACCGATCTGCGCCGCGCGGGTATGTCGGCGCTGGCGGGAGTAGATGGACGCGCGCTGGCCATCGGCGCCGCCGCCGTCATCGCCGCGCTCTGCGTCCACAACCTGACCGATGACCTCTTCGTGCACGCCATGGAACTGCAATTCGCGCTTATGCTGGGGCTGCTATTACGGCTCGCCGCGCCAAAGGGCCACCACGCCAACATCCGGTAGCATCCTGTGTTATGCTGGTCTGGGCGCCGAGCGGACCATGCAAGCCGTGGATAGGGTGGTAGTCAGAGTCATGCGTGTCGCGATCAACGCGCTCTTTTTGCAGGAGCCACAGGTCGGCTCAGGGCGCTACCTGTATAATCTGCTGTCCGCGCTGGGGCAGGTGGACGGCGTCAACGACTACTACGTGCTGGGGCCGAAACCGCCCAAAGCACAGCCTGAGACGCCATCGAGCTTCATCTGGCAGGTCGCCCCGATCGGCGGCCCCGCGCGCGGCGAGAATCTGGAGAAGCTGGTCTGGGAGCAGGCCGGCTTTCCGGCGGCGGCCAAGGCGGCGCGCGCGCATTTAGCGCACATCCCTCACTTCGCGCCCGTCTATCGCCACATGGGCATCCCGCAGCTCGTCACCATCCACGATGTCATCATGCTGGCGCTGCCGGAGTATCGCACCAAGGCCAGCGCCATGCTCTATACCCAGCTCGTCTCGCAGGCGGCCCGCCGCGCCGATGCCATTCTGACCATCTCGGAGTGGTCGAAGCAGGACATCATCGAATATCTGCGCATCCCGCCGGAGCGCATCCGCGTGATCCGCGAGGCCGCCGCGCCAGAGTTTCACCGCGAGCTGAACCCGGAGCGGCTGCGCGCGGTGCGCGTCAAGTACGGCCTGCACGAGCGCTTCGTGCTGAACGTCGGTGGGATGGATGCGCGCAAGAATATCGAGAAGCTGGTGGGGGCCTTCGCCGCCGTCTACCATGAACTGCGCGAGCCAGATTTGCAGCTCTTTATCGCAGGTGACCATCGCAAGCTGGGAACCAGCCCCACATTTCCCGATTGGCGGCCGCTGGCCTCGGCGTTTGGCATCGAGCGGCAGGTGATCTGTGCGCCGGTCGCCGAGCAAGACCTGGCGGCGCTCTACTCCGCCTCGTCGTGCTTCGCCTTCACCTCGCGCTACGAGGGCTTCGGCCTGACACCGCTGGAGGCGATGGCGTGCGGCGCGGCGGTGGTCTGCTCGAATGCCACGTCGCTGCCAGAGGTGGTCGGCTCGGCGGGCAAACTCGTCAACCCGGAGGATACCGATGAGATCGGCGCGGCCATCTTCCACACGCTGGCGGCGCCTGAGCTGAACGCCGACCTGCGCGCGCGGGGGCTGGCGCAGAGCAAGCAGTTTAGCTGGAACAAGGTCGCGGCGGAGACCAGCGCCTTCTATGAGGAAGTCGCCGACCGCGACTGAGCAGGCAGAAGAGTCGCAGTCTTAAAAGGTCGACGCACGAGGCGGATGGTTAGGGAGTCGCGGCCATCAATGGCCGACGCACGGTACGGTTAGGGCATAAATGCCCTTGCGCGGCTTGCAGGCGGGCACGCCGTTGCGGCATTCATGCCGCGTCCGCGTGCTCCGGCCATTGATGGCCGAGCACGTACCAGCCAGTTCAGCAGGAGAGGAGCGTGCAGTGCGCGTCGCGATAGTCTCGAAGACCTTCGTCGCGGAGGCCGCACAGCAGGTGCTGGAGCGCATCGCGGCGCATCGCGGCATCGAGCTGACGCTCATCACGCCGCCGGAGTGGCGCTCTGATGACGGGCGCACCCTGCCATTCGTCCCACGCTACACGGCGGGCTATGCGGCGCAGCCCACGCCGGTCGTCTTCAACGGGCGCTACCATTTCTACGTCTATCGCGGCCTCTCGCGCGTCATACGCCAGATTCAGCCCGACATCGTGCATATCGACGAGGAGCCGTATAATCCGGCGGGCGCGCAGGCGCAACGCGCCGCGCTACTGGTCGGCGCGAAGTCCATCTTCGTTGCGCTGCAAAATGTCTACAAAGACTACCCATTCCCCTACTCGGCGATAGAACGATACGCCTATCGCCACATGGCGCATATGATCGCCGTCAACGCCGCCGCTGGCGAGGTCGCGCGGCGCAAGGGCTACGGGGGGCCGCTCTCGATCTTCACCGTCTATGGCATCGATCCAGCGCTGTTCCAGCCTGCGCCGCGCCGCGAGCCACGCGCCACGCCCGATACGTTCATCATCGGCTATCTGGGCCGCCTGACGCTCTACAAAGGGACGGGGCTACTGATCGAGGCGCTGGCCAGCATGCCAGCGCGCTTCCGGCTGCGCTTCATCGGCAGCGGGCCAGATGAGCCAGAGTTGCGCCGTCTCGTCACGCAGCAGGGCGTCGCTGATCGCGTGGAGTTCCGCGCTGCCGTGCCGACCGACGCCGTCCCCGCCACGCTGGCCGAGGTGGACGCGCTGGCGGTTCCATCCCTGACCCAGCCCAACTGGATGGAGCAGTTTGGCCGCGTGCTGATCGAGGCGATGGCCTGCGGCACACCGGTCGTCGGCTCCAACTCAGGCGAGATACCACATGTCATCGGCGACGCGGGGCTGGTGACGCCAGAAGGCGACGTGGCGGCCCTGCGCGCCGCGCTGCTGCGGCTGGGCGCCGATCCGGCGCTGTGCGCGCGGTTCAGCGCGATGGGGCGTGAACGCGCGCTGCGCCTCTTCACCAACGACGCGGCGGCGGCCAACATCGTCAACGTCTACCAGCAGGCGCTGAGCGCAGCGAGTCCAGCTCCTGTTGGCTCGAATTGATGATGGGCGCCGCCATGACACCTTCTGAGCCGCTTCCGCCCGATGCGGCAGTCGATCTGCACCTGCACACGCGCTACAGCGATGGCGCGTGGCGCCCCGCTGACCTCTTCGATGCGCTGGCGAAGGGCGGTTTCCGCGTCGTCAGCGTCGTCGATCACGACCAGATGGATCATCTGCCCGAGGTGGCGGCGCTCGGCGCGACGCGTGGCATAGTCGTCATCCCCGGAACCGAGGTGACGACCGAGTGGCGCGGGCTGGCGGCCCATCTGCTCTGCTACGCGCCACTGGCGACGGGCTTCACCTCGGACGCGCTGCGCGCCGTGGTGGATGATACGCGCGTCCGCATGCTCGCCAACACGCGCATGATTTATGAAACGATGCTGGCGCGCGGCTACCGCTTCCCACGCCAGCAGGAGATTCTGGCCAGCCGCGATGGCCGACTCAGCCGCGCGTTGGATGTCGGCGATTTGCTGCTGGCGCACGACTATGCCGCCGCGCCAGGCGAGGCGATGCGCATGGTGACGGAGGCGGGCTATCAGCAGGCGCTCGCGCCGCTCGACCGAGCCGTCGCGGCGGCGCATGCCAGTGGCGCGCTCTGCGTGCTTGCGCATCCGGGGCGTGGCGAGGGCGAAATTCATCGCTACGAACCAGCCGAGATTGAGACGCTGCTGACCGAGGTTCCGCTCGATGGCATCGAGGTTTACTATCCCACCCACTCCTCGGCGCAGGTCGCCGCCTATGAGGCGCTGGCCGCGCGTCACAGCCTGTTCATCAGCGCAGGCTCCGACTCGCACGCCCCCAACACGCGCCA
>DATBTW010000074.1:0-1622 GCA_036559055.1 Ktedonobacterales bacterium | reverse complement strand
CCGATGTCGCGCCTGCGCGCCAGTAGATAGCGTCCGCCGCGCTCGATGATGGCCGAGCAGGCGATGCGGAACAGCGCGGAAGGCGTCTCATCGTGCTTGTCGGCGCTCACACCCAACCTCCGTGATCTGGCCCGATTGCTGTTCTGTTGACCGCCAGTGTATCACGCGGAAACCGCTTCCCCTGTCCCCCTCCCCCTGCGGGGCGAGGGGGGACCACGGGCTGGGCGAATCGCGCGGGGCGAAGGTCGCGTGCATCAGAAGACTCGCGATGTATCCGGCGCCAACTCCACCATCAGCCTCAGACACTCAGGTTCAGATGGTGTAGTCGAGCAGGTAGGCGCGCTCATCGTCGAGCTGGGTTTCGAGGTCGGCCTGGCCGCCCTCTGGGGTCAGCAGGCGCGCGGGCTGCGAGACGACCAGCGAGTGTGGCGGGATGTTCTCCAGCACGAGCGCCATCGCGCCGATTTTGCTGTCGTGGCCGACGGTGACGGGGCCGAGGATCGAGGCGCCCACGCCAATCGTCACGTTGTCGCCGATAGTCGGATGCCGCTTGACCCGTCCATCGCGATGCTTCCACCAGCCCGTCGCGCCCAGCGTGACCTGATGGTAGAGCATCACGTTGTCGCCAATCTCGGTGGTCTCGCCGATCACCACGCCCGCGCCGTGATCGATGAAGAAGCGCCGGCCAATCCGCGCGCCGGGGTGAATCTCGATGCCGCCGGTGATGATGCGCCCAATTTGTGAGATGAGGCGCGGCGCGACGGGCACACCCGCGCGATACAGGCGATGCGCGAGGCGATGCAGCAGGACGGCATGTAGCCCCTGATAGGTTAACACTTCGACGATGTTGCGCGCGGCGGGATCTTTCTCGAAGATGACATCAATGTCGTCGGGCCAGCGCGTGCGGTGGCGCGGCGTGTCACTCGTGGGAGGCTGAGGCGCCTCGCTGGCGGCGGCCAGGCCGGCCAGATCGGTCGTCGCGGGCTGCGGGGTATGCGGCGGCACAGCGTAGAGGCCACGCTTGCGCGCCTGCTGCTGCTCCTCGCGCTCCTGCTCGTTCTGCGCTCCCTCTGGATGCGCCGGATGGTCGGACGACCGCGCCATGTCACGCCGCCTTTTCGCTGCTCGCCTGGGATGGCCTGGGACTGCCTGGGATGGGTGGGCGCGCATCGGACGCGACGGCGCTGTGGCGTCTGGATCGCCCGGCTTCAGTCTACTCCAAAAACGGTAGCGTTGCGGCGTAGCCAGGGTCAACCCATATGACGGAGCACGTCGCTCCCAGCTATTTCTCATCCTCCTATCAATCGGGCGACGGCTGTAGCGTTGCGTCTCTGTCTGTACGCGGGTAGAATAGTCAGGTGGGGGCGCGTGAGGCGCTGCGCAGACGCCAGCGGCGCGTGCCCCGAAGTAGCCTGACGTCAGCCGGAAGGCAGCGGACGAGCGAACGCGAGGAGCAGCGGCGATGAGTCTGCGATTTGAGTTAGGCGACGCGGACGCGCCACGCGGCCACGCCATCCTCTATGCCCGCCTCTCTGGCGCAGGCGAGCGCTATGTCGCCACCTACTGTGTCACGCTGCCCATCTCCTTCTCGCTGGGCAAATACCTCCCGCCGATGTTCTCTG
>DATBTW010000073.1:0-20961 GCA_036559055.1 Ktedonobacterales bacterium | reverse complement strand
TCATCGGCGTCATCTTCATCGGCGGCTTCGTCGGCTACCTGCGCGTCGTCGCGCCCACCCCCTTCACGCTGCGGCTGGATGAGCACGGCGTCACCCGCACTGATCGCGATGTCGAGCCGCTGCTGATTCCCTGGGGCAGTGTGGCGCGTGTCAAAGAGGAAGTCTTCAAGAGCGGCGTCGCGGTCAGCGTCACCGTCTACAAGCGGGTGGGCGCGAAGGGGCTGCATCGCGCGTGGGTCGTCTACCGCGACGACATCCCACAGTTCGACGCCTTCGTCGAAGCCTTCTCGGCGGCGCTGCCACTCGACCGCCCCTGGACGCGCGAAACCGTGCACGAGTAGCGCATCTGGCGCACATCCACAGCTCGCTGAGATCAGTTCATAGCCATACACGCGCATACCGGCCATCGAATAGCAATCGCTCGAAGTACCATCAGCAGGAGGCGAGACACATGGGCATCACCGACCTACCGATCTGGGGACGTATCGCTGGCGAGCTGCTCGACGCGGGCATGGATCACCAGGGCGCGAAGAAGTGCGCGACCAAAGGCCACACCTGGCGCGACGTGGCGCTGCGCGTGCTGCGCGAGGACGGCGGCATCGAGGAGTATCCGAAGGGGACGATGCAGCGCTGCCGTCGCTGCGGCGAGACGCGCCTCACGCCGGAGGAGTGAGATGTAAGATATGCTGTAGGCGCCAGCATGAAGGAGACGTTTCATGAGCCACGCGATACCCGTCTCGGATGAGACGTATCAGACCATCGCGGCGCTCGCCCGCGAACAAGGAATGACGCCCGAAGCGCTGACCGAGAAGTTGCTACGCGAGCGCCTGGCCGAACGGCGGGCCATCAGCCGACAGAACGAGGAATGGGCCGCAGGTCTGGATGAGGCGCTGGCGCGAGCCGAGCGCGGCGAAAACGTGTGCTACGACAGCACGGAGGCACTTTTTGCCGCGCTGGATGAAGCGTAGGCGCAAACCCTCACCGTCGCCGCGGCGCCGCAGGCGGAATCAGCAGCGCGCCTAGCGCCAGCCCGGCGATCAGCCCGCCGAGGTGGTCATATAGCGCGATGCCACCGCTGAACGAGAAGACGAGGTTGAGCACCAGCCAGAAGAACCACTGGCCCAGCACCGCATTAGCCGCCGAGCCAAGCACGCGGCGGTACAGCAGGAAGAACACTCCGAACGCTCCGAAGATGCCGAAGATCGCGCCCGATGCGCCCAGCGCCGCGCCTGTGGGAGCGAGCACCGCCTGCGCGATGCCCGCGATGACGCCAGAGAGCAGGTAGATCGTCAGGAAGCGCCAGCGCCCGAAAATCTGCTCCGTGATGATGCCCACGAAGTAGAGCGAGAGCATATTGAAGCCAAGGTGGATGATGCTCTCATGCAGGAACATCGCTGTAAAGATGCGATACACCTGCGTTGGATCCTGCTGGATGAACTTCAGCCCAATCTCGACGCCGTAGTTGTACAGCGGATTGTTGGGATAGAGCCGTGGATCGGCTGTGTTCATCAGGTCGAAGTTGGAGAACGCCAGACAGACCACAAAGACGATGGTATTGATGGCGATCAGCGTGAAGGTGACGACCGGGATGTTGCGCGTGGCAAAGCGGGCGCGCACGGCGGCGCGCTCCACACTGCTGCGTTCCTGCCAGGGGCGCGGGCCAGCCTGTGGCGCGGCCTGCTGCATGGCGGCGGGTTGGCCAGGTTGTCCAGGAATGGGCGCCGAGCCAAAGACCTCCGGCACGACCGGATTGACCGGCGGGAAGAGCTTCGGCAGGTCGTGCGTGCCAGACATGCGCGCCGCCTTCGACTCCGCCAGCGAGGCGTCGTAGCTCTGGCGCAACTGCCGTAGCGCGAAGCCACGCAGCGCATGCGCGTAGGCGCGCGGCGGATCCAGCTCGATGGCGCGGTCGATGGCCGTCATCACGGCGTCGAAGCGCGACGCCATGATCGCCTGGATGGCCTGCGCGATGTAGGCGTCCGCTGTGTTCGGCGCGAGGCGCTCGGTGGCCTGGCAGGCCATCTGCGCCACGTTGTATTGTCCGAGCGCCAGGTTGGCCTCGGCCAGCCCCAGATGCGCGCCGACAGCGGAGGGATCGAGTTGCGCGGCGCGCGCGTATTCGGCTGCGGCCTCGTTCACCCGCAGCTCTTTGAGCAGCTCGTCACCCTTCTCGATCAACGGGCGCGCATCGGTCGTCTGTTCCATATGGCCAGCGTTCTCCATCATCTTCGGCTCATCAGTCTATCGTAGCGCCCCGCGTGGCGCGCTGAGTCAATAGCGGTCTCTGGCGATTGACTGTGGCGCAGCGACGCACACCAGCGCATCGCTCCACTATATAGAATACGCGCCAACCGCGCTATGCGTTCAGTCTCCATACCTGGCGTCGATGGGTCGCGGCCGGAGTCGCGGCCATGAATGGCCGACGCACGGAACGGATGGGCATACATGCCCCGTTTGCGCCGCCGCAGGCAGGCGCGCGTCTCGCGGCTTTCAAGCCGCCGTCGCTCGCCCGCCTTTCAAGGCCGAGAGCGTCCTCCCCGCGCCAGCGCGCCCGCCTTTCAAGGCCGAGAGCGCCCGTTCCGCCAACCATCACCCGCAGCCTCAGCCGATGATAACCGCCAGCAGCGAGAAGGCGAAGACCGAGACGGCGATGTAGCCATTCATGTTGAAGAAGGCGACATCGAGTTGCGAGAAGTCCTCCGGATGCACCAGGCGATGCTCCCAGATCAGCAGCCAGGCCGCCACGCCCACGGCGATCCAGAATGGCCATACCAGCCCCAGCAGGCCGCCCACCGCCGCCAGCAGCCCAATCGAGGCGCCATGCATCATCTCAGAAATCTCTAAGGCCCGCTGCGCGCCGAAGCGCGAGGGGATGGAGTAGAGGCCGTGCGCGCGGTCGAAGGCGATGTCCTGGCAAGCGTAGATCAGGTCGAAGCCGCCGACCCACGCCGCCACCGCCAGCCCCAGCAGCAGCGGCGGAACGAGATTGGCGACGCTGATGGTGGGATTGATAGCAAGCCATCCGCCAATCGGCGCGATACCATCGGTCAGCCCCAGCACGATATGGCACAGCCAGGTGAAGCGTTTGGTGTAGGAGTAGCCCAGCAGAAAGAGCGCCGCCACGGGCGAGAGCGCCAGGCAGAGCGGGTTGAGTTGCGCAGCGGAGAAGACCATCACGGCGCCCGCCACCAGCGCGAAGCCGGCCATCTCGGCGGGCTTGAGCAGCCGCTGCGGCAGCGCGCGATTTGCGGTGCGCGGATTGAGCGCGTCCATGCTGGCGTCGGCCAGGCGATTGATGGCCATCGCCACTGTGCGCGCGCCGGCCATCGCCAGTGTCACCCAGATCAGCGGGCCGAGGCCGGGCCAGCCGTGCTGTGCGCGGGCCGCCAGCACGACCCCCAGATAGGCGAACGGCAGCGCGAAGATCGTATGCTCGAACTTGATGGAATCCAGAAACGTTCGCAGCTTGCGTCCGCCGCTGGCCGCCACTGTGTGCGCTTCCGCCCGCATGTCTCGCTCCCTGGTCGTCCCAAACGATTCACGTGGCGCGCAACTTCTCCCCTGTCCCCCTCCCCTGCGAGGGGAGGGGGACTCTGAACCGATAGTGGCGCGGTCACACCGCAAGAATTATACGGCGAGGCGCTCTCGCTGGCCAGCGCGGCATGCCCTACCGCACTCCTGCGGAATCCGCTGAAACATTCTTCTGCGGGCGTGGCTCTAATCACTCGTATGAGTGGCGCTTGCACGCGAAGGTTGGGCGCCGTTCGAGCGATTGGCAGAGGACGATGACCTGCGACCGCCTACCTGGTGGGAAATCGTCGAGACAGCGGGAGTACAGAGGAGAGCGCGCTATGGCGGAGACACCCACCATCGCCAGCAGCTACACGTTCGATCCGTTCGCACGGCATCAGTTCTACCATGATGTGAATGAGTCGCTGGTACGCCGCGCCATCGACCGGCTCGACGCCTCACTGCCCGAAGGCCGCGCCGCCCATGTGGTGGAGTTGGCCTCTGGCACGGGCGCCGTCACCGAGCTGATTCTGGATGAGATGGAGCGGCTGGGGCGGCCCGGTTCGGTCACAGGGGTCGAGCCATCCACCGAGGCCATCGAGATCGCCCGCGAGCGACTGGCGGGCCGCCAGGTCGAGTTCATCCAGGGCGAGGCCGACGAGGTCGCACATCTGGGCGCGAAGGCCGACGCCACCTTCTTCTGCAATGCCATCCATCTGATCCCCGACAAAGACGACGTCATCCGAAAGCTCGCCGCCGCGCTTCATTCGGGCGGGCTGCTCGCCATTAATAGCTCGTTCTACACGGGCGCGTATGCCCCCGGCAGCGAGCGCTTCTATCACCTCTGGACGCGCCGCGCGCTGGGCTGGCTGCGCGCGCATCATCCCGGCGTGCGCACCTCGCGCCAGGAGAAGGCGATGGCGATGCAGTGGCTCAGCGCCGATGGCTACAGCGACTTGATGGCGCGCTGCGGGCTGCATGTGGTCGAGCGCGGCGAGGAGACGGTGCAGATGCCGCTTAGCTCCTGGCAAGACATCGGGCGCTACTGGCTCTTCATCGAGGGCGCGCTACCCGGCGTGCCGATCCCGATGGGCGCCGACGCGCTCTATCATGCCGCTGGCGAAGCCTTCGCCGAGCTGGGGCTGACGGCGGTACCGCGCATCTGGCTGCAACTCGTCGCGCAGAAGGACAAGTAGCGGGCGCGCATGGCATCAGCAGCGCAGCCAGCGGGCGCATTCCCGCCGCTCGATCATACCCTGCTCACGGCGCGCACCGTGATTCGCGGATTCCAGCCCGCCGACGCCGAGACGCTCTATGCGACGGTGGTGGCCTCGCGTGAGCATATCGCGCGCTGGCTGCCCTGGCCCGACGCGCACGCCAGCGTCGCCGACACGCGCGCCTTCATCGAACAATTTCAGGAGCGCTGGCGCGCAAGCGACTATTGCACCTATGGCGTCTTCGCCCGCGAATCGGACGACCGTGCGGGCGCGCTGCTGGGCGGGCTGGGGCTGCATTCCAGCGAGCCAGACGTTCCCAGCTTCGAGATGGGCTACTGGCTGACGCGCGAGGCCGAGGGGCACGGCTACATGACCGAGGCGGCCTCGGCGCTTGTGGATTACACGCTGAGCGCGCTCGGCGCACAGCGGGTCGAGATTCGCTGCAATGCGCGCAACACCCGCAGCGCTGCCGTCGCTCAGCGGCTCGGCTTCACCCAGGAGGCGCTGCTGCATCGCCACCTGCGCGCCCCCGATGGCAGCCTGCGCGACACGCTGATCTTCGCCCGCTGGGTATAGGGGAATCACCCTCAGATCCACAGGGAGCGCGATGACCGGGCGCGAAACGTCTCCTCTTGTCCCCTCACCTGCGAGGGGAGAGCAACTGTGTTGGCTATCAAGCTATCGGAGCGCAGAGCAGTGGGCGGCACGGCGCCTATGGGGTGGGCGCAGCGACCAGCCCGGCGGCCAGAGCGGCCAGGCCAAGCTCGAACTGCTCTTCGCCAGCGACGCGGGTCAACTCTTCCAGGACGCTCCCTGTCAGAGGAAAGACTGAGGGATCGAGGCTGGCGAATTCGCGGCGCCAGGCGGCAGCATAGGCGGATTCCGGCTGCTGGCGCGTGCGTGGCGCCTCCCATGCCGCAAACCCGGTGGTGTAGATGAGGACGGCGTAGATCGCGTGCGCTCCGGCGGCGGGCGCCTGGCCGCCGCGACCGAGCGCAGCCAGCAGCGTCTCGACGCCGCGAAAGATGCCCGGCCCCAGCACCGGGCGCGAGAGGAAGATCACTGGCAGGCTGGGATGAGCGAGCAAGGTCTGGCGTAGCGCGCGTCCCCAGGCCACCAGGAGGGCAGCCGGATCGCTGGGCAGCGGCTGCGGCAGGCGCAGATCAGCCAGCCCGCGCAGGGCGATGGCGTCGAGCAGATCATCTTTGTTCGCGATATAGCCATAGAGCGTCATGACACCGCATTCTAGCCGTCGGGCCAGAACCGGCATACTCAATGCCTCCAGACCTTCTTCATCCGCCAGCCGCAGCGCCGCGTTCACGATCTGCTCGCGTGTTAGCGACCCTCGTGGCCGCCGCTGTCCAGGACGACGCACGCCCGTCTCGTCTCTCATCTCTGCTCCATCTCCGCTCGTCGCGGGGTCTCCGCGCTAGCTCATCGTGAGACCAGCCGCTGCGCTGTTTGCGCCCCTTGACAACGCCCACGACCTGATTATACTGTACACCATACCGTAAGCTTTACGCTATCGGCGCAAGTGATCGGGTCAGGTGTGATCAGGAGTAATCGGGAGGGGATGGCGAATGGACGCCTTGCCTGCGGCTCCAGCGCACACCAGTGGGCGCTACGCCTCGCTGGGCGCCAGCCAGAAATCGTTGCTCGCTGTACTCTGTCTCATCGCCGGTGTCTGCGCGCTCTCCATGCGCTACGTGCCCGGCGAGGTTGCGCGCGTGGTCTGGGGCCTGGTGGTGGCCGCGCTCTTCCTGGCGCTGGCGCTCGTCGCGCGCCAGCGGCCAGCGTTGCGCCAGTACTGGGAACTGGCGTTCGCGTTCTTTGTCCTGTCGCTCTTCGTTCTGCTGGACAATACGGTTCCCACATTTGTCGCCACCACTATCCTGCGCCAGGGGCCAGTCAATGGCAATCCGCTGGCCGCGACAGTCAGCGGTTCGGTGATCGTGCAGGTGGTCGAGGTCGTCATCACCCTCGCGGTCGTCGTTGGGCTGACCAGGGCCGCTGGCGGCGGGCGCGACGCGATCTATCTGCGTGTGGGGCGCTTCGGCTGGGCGATGGGGATCGGGATCGCTGGCTTCGTCCTCTTCTACGCGCTGACGGCGCTCCATCCGTCGAGCCAGCTCTTCCCGGCGCACGGCGTCATGACAACCGGGCGCGTTCTGGCGCTCACGCCTGCGCTGCTGGCCGTCGTGGTGTGCAACGGCTTCCTCGAAGAGCTGGTATTCCGTGGGCTGTTCCTGCGGAAATACAACGCCGTCTTCGGCCCCTATCTGGCCAACGTCTTGCAGGCGGCGATCTTCGCGCTGGCGCACGTCGGCGTTTCCTACACGCCGTTCGCGCTGCTCTTCATCGCGCTGATCGTCTTCCCGCTGGGGCTGCTCTGCGGCTATCTGATGCGCAGTTCGCATGGCATCGTCGCCTCGTCGCTCTTCCACGCGGGCGCCGACATCCCGATCTATCTGGCGTTCCTCTCCTACGTGGCGTGAAGCGCGCCAGACGGTGTATCCTCAGAGCGTACTATCCTGCGACGCGGCGTCGGCGGTTGCCGCGCGCCGCATGCGGGAAGCGTCGGAAGAGGAGGCGCCCAATGCGCTCAGTTGGCATCGTACTCGGCGTGATTATCTTGCTGGTTGGCGTCGTCTGGACCCTGCAAGGTCTCAACATCCTGCACGGCAGTGTGATGAGCGGCAGCATGCTCTGGACGGTGATCGGCCCCCTTGTCGCCATCGTCGGGCTGGTGCTGCTCTTCGGCGTCGGCGTGCGGCGGCGCAAGGCGTAGTCCCTGGCGGCGCCCCATGAAGCGCTGGCCATGCAGCGCCGCATGGAAGATCCGGCGTTCGCAAAGACCGCCTGAGACCGTCTTATGACCGGGAGGCAGCGCTATGTCAGCCAGGTCAGCCAGGTCAGCCAGGTCAATGAGGTCAGATGTGTCGAATCACCGCGCCTCCGCGTCGCCACCCGCGCCGCCGGGGCGCCTCTCACGGCGCGATGCGCTGGCCGCAGGCGCCGTCGGCATGGCGTGGCTGATGACGCTGGGCCATACCAGCCCTGCGCTTCTCTCAGAACTGGCGCAGCTCGCTGGCCCCGACCCGATGACCGGCGCCCGCCTTGCCAGCATCTTGCGCACCGAGCGGGCGCAGTGGCAGGCGCTGCTGGCGCGGGTCGGCCCCGACCGCATGGAGCAGTCGGGGGTCGAAGGTGAGTGGTCGATGAAGGAGCTGGTGGCGCATCTGACCTGGTACGAGCGCGCCGTGCTGGATGGCGCCCGGCAGGTCTTCAGCACGGGAACCTTCACCCGTCCCCAGCGCGACGGTGATACGATGGACGAGCGCAACGCGCGCATCGCCGCCGAGAGCCGCGCGCGTCCCCTGGCCGACGTGCTCGCCGAGGCTGATGCGGTCTTTGGCCACCTGCTCAGTCTGATCGAATCGATTCCCGACGACCTGCTCAACGATGCAAGCCGCCTCGGCCTGCCCGATGATGTACCACCGTGGCTGCGGGTGGCGAACAACTCCTATGCGCACTATCGCCAGCATGCGGAGGCTGTGCGCAAGTGGCTGGCGGCGCAGAGATAACGCGCTCGCTCACACGATGCGCGTGACGCCAACGACCTGCGAGCGTCCTGCGAGAAGAGAGCGACGCGATTGGCGAGCGTCCTTGCCTGTCAATCGCGTCCCAATCGCGTCGCGCCTGCGCGCGATGTCCCGCCTGGTCACATGGGCGCCGTCGATTCGCCGCCTTCCACCATTAGCGCACTCACCGCATCGGAACGAGTGTGGTGGGCGCTGTCATGGGTGGTGGCGCAGGCGCCATCTCATGCTGGCTGATCGCTCCGTCGGGGCCAGCGATCACGTAGGCGATCATCACCGCGAGGTGCGCCAGGCCAAACGCCACGCCGATCAGCCCGCCCAACAGCAAGACGACGAACCACGTCTTGTCTGGCAGCGTATAGGTGCTGATCAGCGCAGCGATCCAGGCGACCAGCTGCGCCAGCCCTCCTGCCAGCACAATGACCCCGCCGATGACGGTGAAGCCCACGGTCGTCCAGAAGAAGCCATCCAGGCGCGGAACGAACGTCGCATTGTTCGGGTCGGCCGCCTGTATCCATGTGCCGCCATTCGCCAGCATCAGCCCGACGCTGATACCACTGACGATCACCCCAGCGGCGCAGACGATCACGCCCAGAATCCAGAGTCGGGTAATCTGCGCTTTTGTCATATCGTCACATCTCCTTCCCATTTCGTTCCTGTCGGTTTCCAGCCTCCGACCCGGCGCGCCTGTGGAGCGCTAGGCGGGCAGACCACCTTTGGCGGCCCGCGCGTTGGCGGCGCGGCGGCGACTGGAATATGCTCCGGAACTGTGGGTTCCCAGATCGATCAGGACGGCCAGCGCTACCCAGAGCCAGCTCCAGCCCGTCACGCCGACCCCCGGAACCCAGACCAGCACGTAGACCAGCGCCGTGATCGGCAGGAAGAAAAAGCCAATCAAAGGTAGCAGCCAGCCCGCGAGCAGGGTCCCGTGGAAGGCGCGGGTCACGAGCGGTGACCAGATCCAGACGCCCAGGAACGCCAGCCGCGCAAGTCCACTGATGAGCCATCCCATGCTCGCTCCCTCGCTTTCATCTCAGCGCCACGGCGCAGTGCGCACGCCCGGCGCACAACGCTCGCCATACGCTCCTCTGATGATCTTAGACTGCAAGGGTCACAGTCGCGTCACCCATCAGCGGGCGCGCTTCACGCGCCCGTCACAGCGGCGGCGCGCTCGTCCTCGTGAGTGCGCATGACCTCGAACCAGTAGAAGGGAACATGCGCGGTGACACGCTCGAAGCCCTCTGGCCCCTCATCGGCGAAGTGGAGTTCGCGGTCGGGATCAGCAGCGCAGACGCAGGTCGTCTCGGAGGTCGGGATCAGCTCGGCGGTCAGTTCACCGCTCGCCCGTAGCGCGCCATCGCGCAGGGTGATGTCGAGCGTGTCGCCGATGACGCTGCGATAGGCGCCCGCCATGCGCGCCCGCGCCCGCTCCGGCAGCGCGGCGGCGACATGGCGCGGGGTGGGCAGATCGAGCAGCAGCGCGGCGATTGGCTCGGCCAGGCCAGCGCAATCGAAGAGATTGCGGTTCGCCAGCACGATGATGGCGAGGTCTTCCGCGTCGAAACGCACGTAAGACGACGTGTAGCCTGGCACGCCGCCCGCGTGGCCATGCGCGGCGCGCCCGCGATAGCCCCACAGCCCCCAGCCCATGCCATAGCCGACGGACTGGCCAGCGCGTGGGCCAGCGCTCAGGCGGGTGGGCGCCAGCATCTCGGCCAGGGTGGCGTGGCCGAGCAGGCGCCCCTCGCGCAGAGCCAGGTCCCAGCGCGCCAGGTCAGCGGCGGTGGAGGCCAGCGCTCCGGCGGCGTATTGCAGCGTCGTGCTCATGTAGCGAGCGCGCTCGAAGCCCTCGTAGCCCGCGCCGCCCGCGCTGCCGTTGCCACCAGCGCTCGCGTCTTCGCGGGTGGCGTAGCCCTCGGCGCGGCGCGCGACGATGGCGTGTGGCTCCAGATAGCAGGAGCTGGCCATGCCCAGTGGCGCGAAGATGCGCTCGCGGATGAACGCGCCGTAGCTCACCCCAGATAGCCGCTCGATGACCATGCCCAACAGGCAGTAGGCGGAATTGTTATAGGAATAGCGCTCGCCGGGCGCGAAATGCAACGGCAGCCCCTCGAAACGCGCGCGTATCTCGGCGTGTGAGTGGTCGCGCGCGACATCGCTCTCCCAGAAGCCGGGCAGCGTGACGAAATTCGGGATGCCAGAGGTATGCCTGAGCAGATGCGCGATGGTGATGGCCTGCCCGTGTGTGTCGTAATCAGGCAGGTGTGCGGTGATAGGATCATCCAGGCGCAGCTTGCCCTCGGCCCGCAACAGCAGGATGGCCGTCGCGGTGAACGGCTTGCTGAGCGAGCCGATGCCGAAGGCGGTGTCGGGGCTGACGGACTGGCGCCACTCCAATTGCGCCATGCCGTAGCCTCGGCTATGGATCAGCCGCCCGTCGCGCATGACGGCCACGGCGACTCCCGGCCCGTCCGGCGCGATGCGCTCCCGCACAAGCTCATCGATGGCGTCGATCTGGACAAATGACACCTTGCGCTCCTCTCTCTGCTCTGCCGCCATCCACCTCAGATCGGTCTGGCGGCGACGAGAGATAGCGTACCCTGTCGCGATGCGGGAAAGATCAGACGTTCAGGTGGTTTATTTTCTGGCGCGCCAGCGTATAATGATGGCAGAGAGAAGCGGGCTGACGCCGCAGTCACGCTTTGTGGGCACCCGTCGCGGCGCGCGGAACCACTCACCGACTGGCGGCGTCTGAACCGCAAGGCGTCTGAGCGCGCTCTGCACGATACCTGGTTGTGGCGCCACGCATGCGGATGAGGTTTGCCGGCGTCCGGAGCGGCGTAGCGCCAGCGGCGAGGAGGAGCGGCGAGAGGTAGCCGATAGTGGCGCCCGCATGTGCCTAATCTGCGCAATGAGCCGTCTTACGTAGAAGAAGCTCACCAGAGAATGACCAGGTCAGCGATTGGCGCGCACAGACCCGTGTGGATCGTCGAGGCGCCGTCATGCCGGGCGCCGCGTCGAGCGGGCGGCCTTGCCCCCGGCGCAGGATCAGCATCGCGGTTCGCGAATGGAGTAGCTTGGGTACACTGGGAGCATGGACTTGGCCTGATCGCGCCAGCGCCTCATCCGCCGCGCCAACGAGGATGACGCTCTACGCGCTCGCGCCGCAGGGGAGAGCGAGCATGGGGGCCTCCCACAGGAAGGCAGGCGGAGATGGTCTGGCAAGAAGCGTTTCCTCCCACCGGCGGACCAGCGTTCGATGCTGAGACTGAGCGCGAGCGGCGGCTAGCGGCGCAGGCGCGCGCGGGCGCTGCCTGGGCGCTCACCGCGCTGATCGCGCGCTACCAGCCGACGGTGGTGCGCTACCTCACCCGCCTCTCTGGCAATCAGGCGCAGGCGCAGCGCATGGCCGAGCGCATCTTTCAGCGGATGGAGCGACGCCTGCATGGGCCACAGGGCGCCGAGAATCTGCGGCTGTGGCTGCTGCGCGCCTGCACCGAGGCCGGACTGGACGCGCTGCGCCGCCCCAATGCGCGCTCTGCTCCGCGCATTGGCGGCTCATCCGTCGCCGGGCTGCTGACCCCGCAGAGCGGCGCCAGCCCGCAGAGCATGTTGCGGGGTGGGCTGCATCGCCTGCGCAAGGGCGGCGGCGGGGTGGAGCGGCAGGCGCGGCCGCTGGTATGGGCTGATACCCAGCCCCCCGTTTCCTCTGGCGCCAACGGAGCCACTGATCCCCGCGACCCTGAGCGCTTCACATCAGAGCAGCACCTCGATGAGGCGCTCGACCGCCTCGACCCGCGCGATGCGCTGCGTCATCGGCTGGTGCGCGTGACGCTGGCCGAATTGCCCTTTGGCGATGCGCAATGTCTCGCGCTGCACCTGGTGGCGGGCCTCAACCAGGCCGAGGTCGCCCGCGCGCTCGGCATCAACAGCAGCGCTGCGCGCAGGCGCATCGTGCATGGGCTGGCGCTCTTCTCAGATCGCTACAACCAGGCGGTGCAGTCGCTCGGGCTGCCGGTGGAGCTGGGCTATGGCGACGCGCTGCCACGCGCGCCGATGGAGCCAGAACCAGTCGCCGCGCCGACGCCTGAGCCGGTGGTCATCTCCGCTGAGGCGCCCACGGCCGCAGCGCGCGACGAGAGCGATCTGGCGCCCGCCAGTGTCGCGGAGTCCGACGACGAACTGGTCGCGGCGAGCGCTGCGCAAGATGAGCGCAGCCGCGACATCCTCAGCGGTGTCTCATATCTGACTGAGGAAGCCGACGACGACCTGGACGATGAGGAGATCGAGGAGGTCGCGCAGCCAGCGGCGCTCGCGGCTGACGCGGCTCCCATCAGCGGTGGGCTGATCACCCGCGTCGCATCCGACGCCATCGTCGGCCCGATTGTGGATGCGCTGCCCATCGAAGCGGCTAGCCCGGAGTCGTCGGGGGTCTTTGGGTTGCCCGGCCCGCGCTCTATGCCGCTCGCCTACGAACTAAGCTCGCATCACACTCCCGGCTCGCCCGATACCTCCGAGATTCGCATGCACTGGCTGGATGACACCGGCATGATGACGCCGCTGTCGTTCGAGGCCGTGGTGGCGCCCAGCGCGGTCGCGGCGACCCAATCCACCGACGACGATGTACCGCTCTCCTATGAAGCGACCGCCGCGAGCATGGGTGTGGAGTCCGCAGCGGATGCGTCTGCTCCGGCTGACGAGGCGCGGCTGACCTTTGAGCTGACGCCAATCGCCGCCGACGCGATCAGCCCCGATCAGCCAGCGGCGTCTGGCGCGACATCGGGCGCTGGCCTCGCGCTGGATGCGGGCGCCGCGCCGCTGGCGCTAGTGGCCGATCCCCCGCCGCCCCCACCGGTGATGGTTCCCGTCACGACGCCGGGCCAGGCGCCACGGCTGACGCCGCGCTTGCTCGCTGAGGCGGAAGCGCAGGCCGCAGCGGCCGGGGCCGACACGCGCATCGCGCCCACCGAGCGCGCCGAGCGCGACACCGCCGAGAGGACGGATACGACCGTCGCTTTCGCGCCACGTTCGCTGGGCGGCGCTATCACGCGGAGTCTCGAAGACCTCTGGGAGGAAGCGCCCGACGGC
This sequence comes from Ktedonobacterales bacterium, assembly GCA_036559055.1. GTDB lineage: Bacteria > Chloroflexota > Ktedonobacteria > Ktedonobacterales > JADMIN01 > JAKAIY01. The sequence goes on along the minus strand of DATBTW010000073.1, from coordinate 7,547 downwards.
GCCGATTTCTAGCGCCATCTTGAGCTGCTATGCATTGACCTTGAGGGAACCTCTTGAGGGAACCTGAGGCTGAGAGAGAACGCGGAGCCATTGCTATGAGCCGAGCGAACCGGGCCGTTGCGCCAGGAGAGGGAGAGAGTGGTAAGGATGCCTGAAACCGGAACGCCTTACGCGCGCTATAGCCGTGTCACGACACGCCGCGGCTCGTTGCGCCCGCTCAACTGCCCGCTCGAACCTGAGTTAATGGTCGCCGAATTCTCAGGCGAGCTACCGCCCGATGTGGCGCAGGCGGTGCGCGAGCATATCGCGATCTGCGAGACCTGCGGCGCGCGGGCAGTGGCGCTGCGCACGCCCTACAACCTGCTCACGTCGCTCGGCAATGAGCCGGTTCCCTTCGTTCCTGATCTGCGCGAGCAGGTGCGGCGCAAGTCAAGCGCCCAGGAGCGCTGGCTGGGGCCGCTGCGCACGCTGGGTTCGATCAGCCGCTTCAGCGTACTCTCCGTGGCGCTGGGCGTCGTGCTGGTCGGCCTGTTGATCTTCCTGCTGCGGGGCGCGCTCGGCTCCATCGGCGCCTTCACCACGGCCCGCACTGCCAACGGCCTGGCGCATCCGCCGGCGGCGGCGCCCGCTGGCGTGGCGCTGCTGGAGACGAATAAGGTCGTGACTGTGGGGGGCGGCTTCGGCCAGACCTGGCAGGTGGCCGAGGCGCTGGTCGTTGACCAGCACAGCGGCCAGGTCGTGCGCTCGCTCCCCACTGGCTCTGGTGGCCTGACGGCTGGCTCATCGTCATCGCTGCCCGTCGCCATCGCGACTGATGGCCAGACGATCTACGAGCTGACCTCGATGCAGAATGGCGGCAGACAGGCGCTGGTGGCCATCAATACCTCGAACGGCGCGACACGCTTCATTCTGCCGCTGACGCTGCCCAAAGGAGCGGCGCTGCCAGTGGGCGCGCAGGCGCAGTCGCTGGTTCTCTCGCCCGATCATCAGACGGTCTATGTGAGCATCGGCGGCGCGCAGGGCAAACTGCTCAGTGTGCGCGCGCTGGTCGTCTCAGTGACGTCTGGCGCCGTGAGGGCGGCGTTTGATCCGGCGCTGGTGACATCGGCGCCACTGCCGCCGCCCACCAGCAGCCTGCCCGCCTCGGCCTTTCCCTCGCAGACGCCCACCGCCGATCTCTCGCAGATGCGCTTCAGCGAGGCGGCGCAGGGGCAATTGGTCATCTCGCCCGATGGCGCCTGGCTCTTCGATGCGCTCTATGCCAGCGATGCGAAGGGAATAGAATACCTCGTCATCCGCCGCATCGACGCGACATCCGACGCGACAGCGGGGCAGACCGTCTCGGCATTCGGCCTGCCAGGGCCATTCCACAGCGAGGCGCTGGCGGTCAGCCCCACGGTCAATTCAGTGCAATTGTACCTCGTCTCCGGCAGCCCGAATGCCACCGCCTACGTCATGGACATCTCGCAGGTACAGCTCACGCTGCTAGGCGACATCGCGCTGGGCGGCCCCACCACCACCAACGGCGCTGGACTGACCGATGCACTCTCCATCAGCCCGACACCCGATGGCCGGCGGCTCTATGTGGCGGAGGACGCCACCTCGACCGATAACGTCGTCTCCGCGCACACCCGCTGGCTGCTCGATACCGAGGGCATGGGCGTGCTGGCCAGTGACTCCGAGGGGGCTGCTGTCGGGGCCATTCTGGCGAACACCTCGACCAGCCCATCGGCAAAGGTCTTCGCGCTGGTCAATGGCGACGTGCAGGTCGCCCCGCCCGACTTCAGCGCGTCGTGGGCGCCCTGGCTGCACGCCAAAGATGGAACGCCAGTCCTCCAGTTGATCGCCAGCGAGCCGTAGGCCAGAACCTCACCCCCATCCCCTCTCCCACAAGGAGAGGGGAGCCGGAATCGGCGGCGCGCCTACTCGTCGGCGGGCGCTGGCGGGGGCGCATAGTCGGCGCGCACCACCGGGCGGCGCGCTTTGCGGCGATAGCCCGCCAGCCCATGCAGGTCGTAGAGCGCCTGGATGATGGCCTCTTCGTTCCAGCGGAACTCCATGGGCGGCGGCTGGCCCAGGTTGTCCACGATGCCATCGCTGCCAGTCAGCGCCACCAGCACGGTCGCGGCGCACTGGGCCATCGCGTTGAAGTTATAGCCACCCTCCTGCACGACCAGCAGGCGGCCATCGCAGTAGCGCTCCGCCATCTCGATGACCTCCAGCGTCAGGTCTGAGAAGTCGGGAGTGGAGAGCCGCATCTCGCCGAGGGGGTCGCGCCAGTGCGCGTCGAAGCCCGCCGAGAGCAGGATGACATCGGGCTTGAGGCGGTCGGCGACGGGCCAGAGCACCTGGCGGAAGATCGGGTCATAAACGCTCCAGCCGGAGCCTGCCGGCAGCGGCACATTGACGTTCGCGCCCAGGCCCGCACCCGCGCCGCGCTCGCTCGACGCGCCCGTCCCGGGGTACCACGGGTACTGGTGCGTAGAGAAGTAGACCACGTCGGGGTCGTCGTAGAACATCTCTTCGGTGCCGTTGCCATGATGCACGTCGAAGTCGACGATCAGAACCTTGCGCCAGCCGTGGCGCTGCTGCGCATAGCGCGCCGCGACGGCGATATTGTTGAAGATGCAGAAGCCCATGCCTTTGCCGGGTCGCGCGTGATGCCCCGGCGGGCGCACCAGCGCGTAGGCATTGCGCGCGCGTCCCTCGGCGATGGCGTCCAGCCCGACCAGTGGCGCCCCGGCGGCCAGCGTGGCGGCGCGCCAGCTTCCAGCGGAGATGAAGACCTCGTGATCCAGTTCGCGCACGCCCGCCTCGCCGCTCATGGCGTCTGCTTCGGCCTGCTTCTCCACCGCGCGCTGTACGCGGCGGATGTAGGTGGCGTCATGCACGGCGGCCAGCTCCAGCTCGGTGGCGGCGCGTGGCGGCAGACTCAACACCAGTTCGCGCGGGATGGTCCCCTCGTGGATAAGCACATCGATCATCTCCATCGCGAAGCGCAGCCGCTCCGGCGTTTCGGGGAAGCCGTGCGGCGTCAGATGATCGAGGAATGCTACGTCATAGAGCAGCGCGGTAGGCAGGCGCGGCGCGGCAGGTTGTGGCGCGGCAGGCTGTGGCGCCGCGCGGGCCGCGTCATCCGTCGGGGTGTTGGTTGTGACATCGTCGGCCACCGCGTCGCTCCTTCCCGACTGACGCCCACCTGACGCCAGCGCGCGCCGCAGCATCATGGCGCGCAAGGGAAGAATCACACACCGACGCCGCGCTGTCAAACGGGCGCCATGTCTGGCCCGCGCTCTCGCGCAAGCGATTGGCGATGCTTGATATACTGAAGATACTGGAGCAGCGACGCCCGCTCCGTCGCCACTAGAGAGGCTGGCCATGTCGTCCACATCCACAACCATCAGCGCGCTGGAGGGCGACTCCGCGCGCGCAGAGCGGCAGATCGCGCAGGCGCTGACGCTGCTGCAAGATGGCCTGGGCGCGGGCTACATCACGCGCGAGGGAGTGCTGCGCTTTGTGGCGCCCGCTGCGCGCGAGCCGTTCCAGGGCGCGCTGGTGGCCACCGACGAGGCCACTGATGAGGTCATCGGCGCACTGCTGATCGAGATCGTCGCGGTGGACGAGTTTCGCGCGTCCTTCCTGGGGAGCTATGAACTGCTACGCGCTGATCCGACCATCCAGCGACTGGAGGGCGCGCCAGTGGGCTTCATCAAGTCCATCGTGGTCGCGCCCGCCGCTCGTGGACGTGGGGTTGCGCGTCGCCTGCTCGCCACTGGCATGCGGGCGCTGGCCGAGAACGGCGCGCAGGGCTGCTACACGCTGGCGTGGGTCAACCGGCGCGCGGGCTGCGAGTTGTGCGGCGTGCTGACGGCGCTGGGTTTTCGCAGCGCGCGGCGCATCGAGCGCTTCTGGTATCAGGATAGCATGACCAGAGGCTACCGATGCCCCGCCTGCGCTGGCCCCTGCGAGTGCGCCGTCGAAGTGATGATCCGCTGATCGCGAACAGGCGCCCGTAGCTCCGCTCTCCCGCCTTGGCGAGGGAGGAGCCGGGGGTGGGGGCATGTCCCCAAGAGGAGGAGTGAGCCATGAATCACGGAATGCCGCACGCTGACGCCGCGCTGCTGGAGTCGCTGCGGCAGGGGTTCACCCTCCCCGCCGAGTGGTACACCGACGTGGCGCTCTTCGAGGTGGAGCGGGCGCGCATCTTCCGGCGCTCGTGGCAGTTCGCGGGCTATACCGAGCAACTGGCCGAGCGCGGCGCGTACTTCACCACGCGCGTTGGCGATACGCCGCTCGTGCTCACGCGCGACCAGGCGGGGGCGATCCACGCCTTCGTTAATGTCTGCCGCCATCGAGGCTCCGAGCTGGTGTTGACGGAGTGCGGGCGCGGCCAGACGCTGCAATGCCACTACCACGCCTGGACGTATAACCTGGATGGCTCGCTGCGCGCGGCCCCCGGAGCTAAAGATGAGCCAGACTTCGCGCCGGAGCAATACGGGCTGATCGCGATTCCGGTCGAGACGTGGGGGCCGCTGATCTTCGTGCATCTCGCGCCCCACGACGCTCCGCCGCTGGCGAGCGTGCTGGGCAAGCTGCCACAGCTCACGGCGGCCTCTGGCGCGCGGCTCGACGCGCTGCATCACCGCGCCCGCCACACCTGCGACGTGGCCGCCAACTGGAAAGTCGTGGTGGATAACTATCTGGAGTGCTATCACTGCCCGGTCGCGCACAAAGGCTTCAGCAGCCTGATCGATACCAATACGTATGCCATCACCGAGTATGAGTGGTGTTCGGTGCAGGCGGGCGCGCTCAAAGATACCGCCAGAGACGGCGCCCATGTGGGCGGCGCGTCGGAGCGCCGCCCACAGCAGGCCGCGCACTATGCGGTCGAGGGCGAGGTGCAGGCCGGCTTCTACGCCTATCTCTGGCCGAACTTCACGCTCAATGTCTACCCTGGCCACGGCAACGTCTCCATCAACCACTTCATCCCGTTGGCTGTTGATCGCACGCTGGTGGTGAAGGATTACTGCTTCCTCGACACCGTCCCCGCAGACGAGGAGGCGGACTTCATCCGCTTCATCGACCAGGTGCAGGCAGAGGATGAAGTTCTCTGCGCATCGGTGCAGCGTGGCCTCAGCACGGGCTATTTCGAGCAGGGGCGGCTGATGCTGCGCCAGGAGAGCGCCCTGCGCCACTTCCAGCAGCTCGTCTATCGCGCGCTGACGACCGAGGCGCCCGCTGAGACTCCGCGCAGGGGAGGCGGCGCTGATTCGTGAGCAGACTTCCTTATGTACCCTACCGTCCAGTCCTGAACGCCGCCGCGCCTGCTGAGACGCGCGGTCTCGCGCTGCACGGCGCCTGGCTCACCACTGGCGGCGGACAACTGGCGATCTGGGCTGAGGCCGAAGTCAAGCCAGTCAAGCGGCGCACCATGCAGACGGATTCCGCCGAGCCAGCATCTGGCTATCGCAGCCACCCATTCTGCGCCCGCCGTGAAGAACTCGATGCCGCGCTGGAGCGGCTCTGGCGCACCGCGCGCCCCGGAGTCGCGCCACGCACCGCTGCGCCTGTGGAGCGCATCGAACTGTGGCTGCCCCGCATCGGCGTCCGTCCCATGCCCTCCTCCACCTATGTGGCGCGCGGGTGGGCGCCGGAGCCAGAGGGCATGGACAGCGCCGCCATGAGTGTCTGGCGTGTCAACGCGATCCTGTTGCATGCGGAGAGCGCCTGCACGCTGTTGGCCGGGCTGCCCATCGAACCTGGCGCGCAGGCATCGCCCGCCATGCTGCTCCCCCACCACTTCGCGCGGCAGCGTCTGCTCGACTCCCGACCGATGCCGCTGGGCGATGACCTGCGATTCTGGGCGGTCGCCGCGCGGTTCATCATGCGGCTGATGCTACGCCAGCGCTATGTTCCAGCCGCCAGCGCGCCGCATGTGGACGAATCTGGCTATCCGAATTCCATGCTGTTTGGCGAGTGGCGGCTGGCGCCGCTGGATGAAGGCGATCAGCTGCGCTATGATGCGCTGCTCGCCGCCATGCCCGACGCCGCCCGCGCCGCCGCCGAGCATCCGCGCGTGTCGCATCAGACGTGGCGTTCGCATCGGGACTATGAAGAGGCTCAGCGCATCGCCGCGAGCTTTCAGCCGCCCGCGCGACCAGCCGAGGTAGCCGACGCCTTCGCCAGCGCGTCGCTCAATTCGCTGATTCCGGCGTGGGCGCGCGCCTCGCAGACCTATCTCAGCATGCGCGGGGGAACGCATGTGCGCCCCGACGCTTACTACTATTATGGCAATCCCTACGCTGGCGCGACCATGACCAGCCGCTGGTTCGATGCGCTGAACACGCGCTCCCAGCCGATCTACCTCAAATCGATGGACACCCGCACGCTGGCGGAGGGCGTCGAACGCTGGCTGGGGCGCCTCGATCAGGCGCAGGCGCCGCCATTCCGCCTGTGCCTGCGCCTCTCCACCGCGGATGAGCGCGAGAGCGACGCCTGGGACGGCGCCGACACGCGTGAAGATATAGGCGAAGACATGCGCGAAGATGCGGAGGTTGCGGCTGGGGACGCGCGCGCTGCGCCCGCCGAGCCGCCGCCGCTGCGCCCGCTGCTCGCGGAAGATGGCGCTCAGGATGGCGGCCAGGATGGCGGCGCTACGCCTGCGGTTGACGCGCCAGTGATGGGAGTCGAGAGCGCGGCGTGGCGGCTGGACTATCTGCTCCAGGCGCGTGACGATCCCAGTCTGCTGCTGCCGCTGTGCGAGGTGTGGGATGAGCGCGGTGAGGTGGCGCGCTTCCTCAACCGGCGCTTCGAGCGTCCCTGGGAGCATGCGCTGGCGTGGCTGGGGCAGGCCGCTCAGGTGTTCCCGCCCATCGCCGCCAGCTTGGCCGACGCTCGCCCGGTTGGCTGCGACCTGACGGGCGCGGACGCCTATGCCTTCCTGACGCGGGCGATTCCCGCACTGGAAGAGCTGGGCATCGCCGTGCTGGCGCCCGCCTGGTGGAAGCGCGCGCCCGTCAAACCAACCCTGCGCCTGGAAGTGCGCGCCCCGCGACACGAGAGCTCCGGGCTGCTGGGACTCGACGCCGTCGTCTCCTTCGACTGGAAGGTCGCGCTGGGCGGCGCGGAGCTGACCGCCGAGGAACTGGAGCAACTGGCCGCCCTGAAAGAGCCGCTGGTGCGCGTGCGTGGCCAGTGGGTCGAGCTGCGCGGCGAGGATGTGGCGGCGGCGCTGCGTGCGGTGGCCGCTCGCAAGGCGCGGCAGATGTCGCTGGGGGAGGCCGTGCGGCTGGCGATGACTGGCCAGACCGAGGATGGCGCGTTGGACATCGAGCAGGTGCGCGCTGACGAGTGGATCGGCGACCTGCTGGGGCGCATGCGCAGCGGCGAGTCGATGACGGAGGTCACGCTGCCAGCGGGCCTGCGCGCCGAGCTGCGTCCGTATCAGAAGCGCGGGCTAGACTGGCTGGCCTTTCTGGCGCGCTATGGCCTGGGCGCCTGCCTCGCCGACGACATGGGTTTGGGCAAAACGGTTGAGTTCCTCGCGC
>DATBTW010000072.1:0-3742 GCA_036559055.1 Ktedonobacterales bacterium | reverse complement strand
CTTTCGGCGTTTCGATCCGGGCTTGCGATTCTGGCCCTATCCGCCACGACAGCCAACAGCGCCATGCGCCTGTGCGACGAACGCCATCACGCAATAGCGAAGAGCTTTTTCCGGGGCCAGCCGCCCGACAGCGCGGCGTATGCGCCCCAGCGCTCATCGAACGCTCACCAGCGCGCCTGCCTGCCATCATGTCTCGCCACGCGCAGCCACGCACGCAGCGCGATCAACAAGCGACCTACGGGCGACCTGCGGGCGACTGACCCGAAACTCAGCAGTGGCAGCGTTCCAGAGCGAAATGGCTCGTTGCAGGTTCGATGCGGGTTCGATGCGATTGATGCGACTCGATTGGGATTACGTGTGGATTGAACTTCGTCGGTTCGAGGCAGCATGACAGGGATCAGCGCTCGCGCGCTCGCCAGGGATGGCGCGTGACGTGGCTCGTCATCGCTCGATCATCTGCCCAGGCCGCTCGCATGCGCCCAAGCGGGATGTCTCATCTACGGTATGCGCGCTTCTCAGAAGCGCTCAACGCTCAGCGTCTTTGTCAATGCGCCCGATGCGCCCCGCAGCGAAGGGGCCAGGCGCGCACGCTGAACGCACGCGAACCATATCGTTCCAGTTGTACCAGTCATGCGCTTGATCTGCGGCGCGCGCCATATATCGTCCGAACGGCCCAGACGGCCATCGGATGATCGCGCCCGACCGCTCAGTCGCTACTCACGTTTGCGTCCATCTGCGTCTATCCTGGCGCCGCGCCATTTGGCCCGCCGGACTGACGCGCCTGAATATGCCGTCTCGGTCCGCTGTATCGCGATAGGTATGTGCTTGCAGGAGGCCTCTGTGCCAGAGAATCAGGATACTCTTCTACCCCCCCGCCGGACGAGTCGCACGCGGAAGGTGGCCGCGCCCACCGGCGTCGAGACTGTGGCCGAGACCACCATGCAAACGTCGGCCCTCTCCACCAATTCGATCAATCCGGCCGCTGACCAGATGGCCAGCCAGAGCGTCGCGCCGCGCGTCAGCCGCGCTCGCCGCAGCGCCGCTCCCGCCGCCACGGATGACACGACCAGCGCGCCAGCCGTGACACAGCCGAGCGAGACGCCCGCCGCGCCCACACGCCGCCGCGCCACACGCGCCGCCGCGCCCAGCGCCGCGCCAGCCGAGCTGACGGAACCGAACGACGCCGACAATCCCGCGACGACATCAGCCGCCGCACGGCCCACGCGCCGCCGCACGACGCGCGCCGCTCAGGCCGCGCCGCTCGCCAGCGAGGCGGCATCGGGCAGCAACGGCAACTATAGCGACTATAGCGACCCAGCGGGCTTCGGCGCGTCTGGGCAGCCGCAGGAGCCGACCACGCCCGCCGAGTCTGGCCCGCCCCTGCGCCGCCGCTTCGATGTGCGCCCGCGCGGGCCATATGGCCGCGCCACCGCGCAGCCAGCCAGCCAGGCAGCGCAGCCGCAGGAAGCGCAGCCGCAGGCCGAGCGCTTCTATGGCCAGCCAGCCGCGCCCAGCGCCAACACTGCCAATGGCGTCTACGATGCCTCTGGCGGACAGCAGCCCACGGGCAGAAACCCGCAGGGCGGCGGTCGCGGCTCCATGCCCTATTCGCCCGGTGGACGTGGTGGGCAGGGCGGCGAGCGACATGGGCGCGGCGAGCAGAGCCGCCAGCAGCCACGACAGCCAGAATATCCACAGCAGGGCCAGCAGTATCCCGCTGGGCAGTACAGTGGGCAGCGCCAGGGCCGCGACGACCAGCGCGGCGGTCAGCAGCCATATCCGGTCTATCCGCCCGCGGGGCCTTACGCGCCCGTTGACCCCTACAGCCAGCAGGGGCAGCGCGGCCAGCGTGGCCAGCAGGATCAGGGCCAGCGCGGCCAGCGCACTCGCGGCGGCCAGCAGGGCTACCCGCAGCAGGGCAGCTATGCTGATACGTCCGCGCATGGCACGCAAGGCCGTGGCTATCCGCAGGAGCGCCAGGATCAGCGCGACCAGCGCGACCAGCGCGACCAGCGTCGCCAGGGTGGTCGCCACAACGATCAGGGCTACCAGAACCAGCCCAACCAGGGCGGCTATCCGCAGGAGCGCCAGGATCGACGCGGCGGGAACGTGCGCGGCGGGCAGCCAGGCCGCAGTGGTCGTGGTGGGCGCGAGCAGATGACTCTGCCGCCAATCTACACGAACCCTAACGCCAATAATGCGCCTATCGACTCGCGTTATGCGCCCTACCAGCCGATGAATCAGCGTGCCCAGCCGCCTGCGCCGCAGCAGCACGTTCGCACCGTAGAGATCGCGGGTATGGTGTATCCCTCGGGCCACGGGGCCGCGACCGCCGACATTCTCGACGAGCGCACACTCCAGAGCACGGGACGCATCACGCTCGACGACATGCGGCGCTGGGGATTGCGCTCTGGCGATGTCATTCGCGGGCAGGTGGAGGAGCGCGGCAACCGTCGCGCGCTGGTCGCCCTCGACTCGGTGAATGACGACACAGCGGAGTCGGCGCACGAGCGCCCGCACTTCGACCAGCTCACGGCGACCTTCCCCGACCGGCGCGCCCGGTTGGAGCAGAGCGCACGACCGATCTCCGCCCGCATCATCGATCTCTTTGCGCCGCTGGGCTTCGGCTCGCGCGCGCTGATCGTCGCGCCGCCCAAGACCGGCAAGACAACGCTGATCCGCGAGGCGGCGGAGTCCGTGCTGCTGGGGTATCCCGACGCGGTCGTGATGGCCGTGCTGGTGGGCGAGCGCCCAGAGGAAGTGACCGATCTGCGCAGCCGCCTGGAGCCGCGCGGCGGCCATGTCTACGCCGCCAGCTTCGACGAGAGCACTGAGCGGCATGCCTGGCTGACACAGGTAGCCGTGGAGCGCGCCAAGCGCGTCGCGGAATCGGGGCGCGACGCATTCATGGTGCTCGATTCGCTCACGCGCCTGGCTCGCGCCGAGAATCTGGCCTCGCGTGGCGGTGGTCGCACGCTCTCTGGCGGCATCGACGCGCAGGCGCTCGATACCGGCCGCCGAGCCTTCGGCGCCGCACGCAACCTGGAGGAAGGTGGCAGCATCACCATCCTGGCGACGTGTCTGGTTGATACGGGTAGCCGACAGGACGACGTGGTCTACGAGGAGTTCAAGGGCACTGGCAATATGGAGCTGCACCTCTCGCGCGAGCTGTCACAGCGTCGCCTCTTCCCCTCGGTGGATGCCGTGAAGTCTGGCACCCGCCGCGAGGAGCTACTGCTGACGCCGGAAGAGTTGCGCGGCGCCACCACGCTGCGCCGCCTGCTGGCCGACAAGCCCACCCAGGCCGCCACACAATGGCTGCTCGACGCGATGGAGCGCACGCCATCCAACGCGACCCTGCTCAACGCCGTCGAGCAGCAGACCGGCGTGCGCGCCCACTAATCGCGGCAGGCGCCGCCTGCCCCCAATGGAATCCCCTCGCTCCTGATACGGGAGCGAGGGGATTCCGCGTCTGATGCTATGATGCGCGCAAACCCCATAGCTCCCCTCCCCCGCACCCTCTGCGTCTGATACAGGAGAATCCAATTGCTCTCCGCTCCCGCACAGCGGGGGAGAGGCTGGGGAGGGGGCAAAGCATGAGTCACACCGACCGGCTGCTGGCCATCGTGCTGGAGCTTCAGGCGCATCGCTGGCGGCGCGCGGAAGATCTGGCGCGCACGATGGAGACGAGCAAGCGCACCATCTATCGCGATCTGGTCGCGCTGGGGCAGGCGGGCGTGCC
>DATBTW010000071.1:0-14969 GCA_036559055.1 Ktedonobacterales bacterium | reverse complement strand
GCAGGATGGTGTAGCTCGCGCCAGTATCGAGCGCCAGTCGCCCCAGGACACGCGCGATGTTGGCCAGCTCGCCCTCCGACACCACGAGATTGGTGAGTTGCTCCATGCTCAAGCCCCTTGCGTCTTCTCGCTCGTGCGGGGTGACTCGCGCCGCCCCTGCGTCGTCTGGCTCGTCGCCCGGCGCATGCGTCGGGAATCTAACGCGGTCATTATACGGCCTGACGCGCCCTCCCGCTAGCGGGGTGGGCCAGGGTGAGTTTCATTCCGATGCGGCCTGCGTGGCGCTATCTGGGAGTTTGCCAGCGCGCATGAGCAGCGCGACGGCAGCGATGAACCACCACAACAGTTCCAGGCTCCGCGCGATGTCATCCACCACAGGCAGTGCGATGAAAAGGTCGGCGATGCCCAGCGACGCAAAGACCAGCGCCAGCCCAATAGCGGCGCCGCCCAGGGCGCGCGGCAGGATGCGGCTGGTGGTGATGACGTATCCGAGCGGAAAGAAGAGCGCGGGCACAGCGATGATGAAGTGCAGGCGATGGGCCGCGAGAATCAGATCCAGGCTGATCAGCGCAATCGTCGGCTGTGATCCGGTTGTGGCGCTGAAGAAGAACGCGACCTCGACCAAACTCGTCACCGTCAGCAGCATCCCGCCGAAGAACGTCAGCCAGCCAGAGAAACGGCTGGCCATCTCTGCCAGGTGGACGAGCGCGAGGGCGAAGACGACGCAGAGGACGGTTCCCACCGCCTGGAGCCACGCCGCCGCCAGGATCAGCGCGCGCGAGGCGACGAACGCGGCCAGATGCGCCTGCGTGGGTTGTGGCTGCAAGGGGGTCAGGTTGATGTTGTACGAGATGGTGAGCATGACCACCCCGGCCTGGCCCGCCAGCGCGTTGAGACGCGCGAATGAGCGCGAAGAGATCATCAACAGCAGCCTCCCTGAGCGTTCGCCAGGCGCAGCCCAGCGCCATCGTTGCAGTATCGCACGGGGCCAGGGAAAGGGTGATCGGCGGCGGAGCGGGCGGCGCCGACGTTACGCATCTAGAAAGGCGGTGACGGCATCGAGGAAGCGCTGGCGCTCGTGGAAGAGCAGGAAGAGGTGGCCACCCTTGAAGGTCTCCAGCCGGGCGCCGGGGATGCCTGCGTGCAGTTCCTCGGCCAGCGCGACAGGCGCGACCTTGTCGCCCCTGCCATGCAGGATGAGCGTCGGCGCGTGTATCTGGGGCAGGCGATCCGTGCAGTCGTAGTGGGTGGACGCCACGCGCTGCCGCTCGAAGGCGTAGCGTGGCTGGGGATACTTGCTCTGAGCGATGGGCGCGCTATGCAGCAGGCTCAGCAGCCCAAACCACCATGGCCGCTGTACGCGCGCCGAGGTGGAAACCAACATCAGCCGCCGCACGCGCTCCGGATGCGCCAGAGCCAGCGCCAGGGCAATGCGCCCGCCCAGCGAGATACCGAGGATATCGGCCCGTTCGGCGCCGATGGCGCGCAGCAGCCCGTCCGTGTCCTCCGCCATCTGCTCGATGGTGTACGGCTCATTCGGCTTGTCGGTGCGCCCGGAGCCGCGATTGTCGAAGGCGATGACCTCATAGTGCCGCGCCAGTGGCTCGATGATGGCCTCCCACTCCGAGAGATCGGTTCCCAGCCCCTCGATCAGCGCGAGCGGCTGACCCTCGCCGCGCAGCTCGTAGTACATCTGAAGGCCGTTGACGCTGACGGTGGGCATGGGCTGTCACTCCAGTGGCGGCTATGTTGGCCGTTCTGGCTCACCGAGCGCCGCCAGGATGAAGAGCAGCGCCATGACGCCGCCGCCGATGACGAAGGCGGGGAAGGTGAGGCTGCGCGCCACTATGCCTGCGATCAGCAGCAGGGCGATGAGGCCGCCGAAGATGGCCAGCAGCGGGCGAATCGTCTCGAAGCGCGAGGCCCGGCGCAGTGCGCGCGCCAGCTCACTGCGGGCAGGCTCGCGGTCATCCAGCAGCGCGGCGAGGGGGCGCACGCCGACGAGATAGAGCGCGATGAAGCCCAGCGCCAGCAGCAGAACCTGGATGAGCGCGGGCCACGTATCCAGCGAGCAGAGCGCGCCGACGACGCAATCCGTGGGGCCGTGCAGGTAGAGCGCATAGCCCAGCAGGATGACGGGCATGTAGAGCGCGGCGGCCAGCAGCGCCAGCCTGCGCCGCACTCCCGGCAGGCGCGGCGCTTTGGCTGGTCGTGTGGCGGTCGGCGTGGCGCCTGGCGCGGGGCGTGGGCTGCCCGTCGGCGGTGGCGGCGGCGTGGGGCCAGCCGCCCTGACCGGCCCGCTGGATTGCCGGATGGTGGAAGCGTCGGGTGGATAGGGAGTGTTCAATTCAGCACACCGCCATTCTGGCTGCTCTGGCTGCTGGCCCCATCCGGGTAGGGATCGAGCCGCTGCGTCCACTTCGGCGCGACCTCGATAGGCGCCTGGGTGGCCTCGGCGCGATTGCGCAGGAAGTCGGGGCGCGCGCCGCCAGGGAGCAGCCGCGCGACCGCCAGCCACTCGCGCTCGAACATGCTCAGCGGGATCAGCCCGGTGAGCGGCTTGCCGCGTATCAGCGGCTCCAGATCAGGCTCGCGCGCGGCGACGAAGGTGGTGGCCGGGCGCGCCTGATCGGCGGGATGGTAGAGCAGCGTGGCGCGCTCGATCAGCGAATCGAGCAGCGAGGAGCCATCGCTGGCCGCCAGCGTCTCCAGCGCCTCGGTCAGATTGACGAGATCGCCGGTCAGGTATGGCCGCACGATGCCGAGGCAATAGTCGCGCACCGGCTCGGCGATGGCCTCGGCGGGCGCCTCCACCAGGCTGACGCGCCCGTGCAGGGCGTCGCGCAGCCGCGCCAGCATCTCGCGGTAGCTGGCGTGCCACGGCGTCTCCGGCAGCGGTTGGGTCTGCCGTCGCTTGCTAACATCCAGCTCGAAGTCGCGCAGCCCGTAGCCATCGCGGCGCAGGCGACGGCGGTTGGCCACAAGCACATCGCGCCGCCCAAAGGCGCCATCGAAGAGTTGTGACTCCTCGGCGGTGGCGTCGGCGTCCAGCGCGCGAGCCATCTCCGAGATGAAACCCTCCCAGTCGCTCAGCCGCGCCAGAATGAACTCGACGCGGGCGCGTAGCATCGCCAGCACCGTCTCGCGCCACTCAGCCTCGCGCTTCTGGATGCGGTAGCGGTAGATGGCGCGATAGTGGTCGTGCAGGTCGTCAGCGGCGTCATCCTCGACCTTCTGGCGGTAGCGCGCGAAGCCCCACGCCGCCAGTCCCGCGACCAGCGCGGGGATCGCCACCAGCGCCAGCCAGCCCACCGAGGCGTTGCGCCAGGCGGCGGGCGCGATCATCAGCGCCAGCAGGGCGAGCGTGGCGGCGGCGAGCGTGGCGGCGGCGATCAGGGTGGGCGCGGTAGGCCTGCGCGCACGCAGCCAGCGCCAGCGCGCTCCCAGCCGCTCGGCGATGCGCATCTCGCGCTCCTCCTCGCTCAGCTCGCTGGCGGCGGTCGCGGTTTCTGGAGTCGCTTGCTGCTCCGCTGGCAGCCATGGCCCTTCGCTGCGCATCTCCAGCTCGCTGAGCGTGCGTGCGCGGGCGGCGATCCGCCGCCCGCGCTGCGCCTCCAGCCGATCCTGCTCGTCGCGCAGCGCCTCGTGGAAGGCGAACATGTAGGCGTAGGCGCGTTCCACGCCCAGCGCGCCGCCCTCCAGGGTCAGGTCGTCGGCGTGCGCTGCCACGCCCTTCGCCGCCTCATCCGCATAGCGCGACCACGCCGGCACGAGCGCCTCTTCCCACTGGCTGAAGCCCTCCTCGGCGAGCTGGCGCTGGCCTTCCAGCGCGGCGGGCAAGTCGACCTGCGGCGTGACGAGCTGGCGCACGGTCGCGGGCGAGAGCAGCCGCAAAATCAGCTTCGAGTCGCTGCGATCCTGGGGTAGCTCATCCTCGCGTGCGCGTCGGCGCGAGCGGCGCTGGGCGCTGCGACGGAGCGCCGCCACCAGTTCGTTGCTGTTGGCGGTGTCATCCATGATGCGCTGGAAGGCAGCGTGGGCGATGTCGCCCTGCTCGCGGTCGTCGTCGCGCGGCAACTCCGCCGCCTGCTCAGGCGTCCACTCGCGCAGGATGTTGGCGCCGAGTTGATAGGCGCAATAGCGCTCGGCCTGCGCGCGTGGGAAGGTCAGACGGCTGGTCGCGACGCTGCTGATGCGCTCCTGTGGGGTCGAGACCATGCGCGGCATGTTGCGCCGCAGCATCTCCTCGTATTCGCGGGTGACGGTCAGCCCGCTGCCGGTGAGCGTGAAGATGGCCTCGGCGGCGGCGAAGCTCGTCTCGTCTGGCCCCTCCCAGAACAGCCCGCGCTCGTCATGCGTCTCGAAGAGATAGGCAAAGGTGACGGGCGGCGGAGTGGTCGGGCCGCCCACCAGCAGCGCCTCCCACGGCTGCGCGCCGCAGCGCTGCTCTTGCGCCAGATGCTCGGTGGGGTCGAGCGGGTAGGCGTTGGTGAGCGCGAGCAGCGTCCAGCCTTCCACGCCATCGCTGCGCAACGCGATCTGCGCCGCTGCGATGGCCTCCGCCAGCAGCGGCGAGTCAGCGGCCGCGGCGATCCACAGCGCCACCATGCCGCGCGGGACGCCATAGCCCGCGTCTTTGATTGGTGAGATAACGGCGTCGTCCAGCACGCCGCGCCGCGCCAGCGTGCCCCGACCATCCGCGCGACGCCCGCGCAGCGCTTCGATGATGCGCGTGGCCAGCGGAACCGCCAGCGGCCGGCTGGGCTGCGAGTCGTCGAGGGAGATGGAGCTATCCGTCGCGCCATCAGTCGCGGAACCGGTGGCGGCGCTGGCGGATGCGTCATCGCCGAGCCACACCCCCGCCAGCGGCTCGCCATCGCTGCTCGGCGCGTCGGCGCCGAGCAGCGCCACCGCATCGCGCAGTGGCGGATCGAGGCTGGGTAGCAGCGAGGTGAGCCAGCCGCCGACGGCGCGGCCCTCCGCTCCCAGGCACAGGACGATGGTCGGCCTGAATTGTATTCCTTCGCCCCCTCGCATACGACTCCCATCCTCGCTTGTCGCTGGCCGTGACCGGAACCTCACCCCCGACGCGTCTGGGGTGAGTTGGGGCCATAGGGCGCCTGCTGCGGATAGCCGCCGCTCGCGCCATCCACCCACGGACGCAGCCCATTACCATTCATCGCGGCGACATCCTGCGGCGCCGGGCCATTGACCGGCTGGCCGTTCTGGCCGTTCTGGCTGCTCGCGGCGGGCCAGGCTGGCGCGTATCCGGCGCCGTGCTGCGGGCGGCGGATGATGCGCCATGGCAGCGCGCGCTGCGAGTGGTCGGCTGTAGCGCGGTCGCCCAGCGCGGTGGGCTGCATCACCAGCCGCTCCATCTCGCCGGAGCTGAAGACTGGCGCGCGGCTCTGGCCATAGGGATGCGCGCCGGTCGGGTCGTACCAGGCCTGCTCGTGTCGCATGAACTCGCCGGAGCCGCTATTGTTCTCCAGATAGAAGTCGGGGATGGTGCCAACGCTGATGGCGTGCTGGCCATAGACCAACTGCATGCGATGCGGGTCGATGGCGCTTGCCACCATCGGGCTGGCCCCCTCTTTGGCGATGGCGCCCAGGCGGCTGCGGGCGCGCTCCAGCGCGTCGCGCTCGGCTCCCGTGCGCCAGCTCATGCCGAGGTAGAGGCTGGTGTTGAGCATGCCGCTACCCTCATTCCACAACTGCGCCTCGAAGGCCACCATCTCGCGCGCCAGCCCGCCGATGTGTTGCAGGTGGCCCAGCAAGATGTCCTCGACTTTTCTGTCTGGTCGTTCTCCTTGTAAGACGCAGCAGCGGTCGAGCAGGTCAAACAGGTTCATCTGGAGCATGGGCTTGAGGTAGACCTCGTCGCGCAG
The DNA here is from genome assembly GCA_036559055.1 of Ktedonobacterales bacterium. GTDB lineage: Bacteria > Chloroflexota > Ktedonobacteria > Ktedonobacterales > JADMIN01 > JAKAIY01. The sequence goes on along the minus strand of DATBTW010000071.1, from coordinate 9,081 downwards.
AAACTGCACCAGCTTGTCGCGCATCTCCGCGCCGCCGCCACCGCCCGCCAGCGTCGCATCGGAGCCGTGCGTGCGCTCCAGCCACTCGATGAAGCGCTGCACGTATCCCTCCGTGTCGCGCGTGGTCAGGTAGTCATAGAGGCGTTGCACGGGCGGCGAGGAGAGGCCATCGTGTTCGTTCATGCCAGCCATGCCGGGCAGGTCGAAGAGATGGCGGGTGTGGACATGCCCGTGGTCGAGTTGCCCGCGCCACGCGGCGGATGAGGTAGCGGCGCGTTCGAGGTCGCGCGCCGTCTGCTCCAGATCGATGTCTCCCTGGAAGCGCTTGACGTTCTTCAACTCGCCGTCCACGGCGTCCAGCAGGCGATTGAGCAGCGCCTTCTTCTGCTTCAGATACACCGAGCGAATGTTGCGACGCTGGACGCGGTTGAAGTCGTCCACCACAGCATTGACACGGCGCTCCTTGCTACCGGGCAACGGCAGGGGGCGCAGCATGTCGCGCTGCAACAGCGGATCAGGCTGCGTCTTCGAGGGCGTGGACTGGTCTTGCGCGCGGGCCAGCGCCTCCTGATAGATGCGCAGACGCCGCTGCAAGCGCACGATCTGCGCGCCCAGCGGCTCCAGCCCAGCGCCGTAGATTTTGCGCTTCTCGGCAGTCTCGCTCTCGTCCACCAGCTCGCCGATCTGCTCCGTCGCCTCGCTGACATGCTTGTCCAGGCGCGCCTTGAGCTGGTCGAGGCGGTCGCGCCCCGCCGTCATGAAGCTGCGCTCGGTGAAGAGCGGCGGCTCCTCGGGCTTGATGCGCTGATCCCACTCCTTCACCTCATCCAGATCGCTGGCGTTGAGCTGGAGGGAGCCTTCGCCGAGGTCGTGCGCCAGCAGGGGCAGCGCCTTCGCGGCGGTCAGGCGGGCGAAGGCGGTGGCCGTCTCGACAGCGGGGAAGGCGACCTCCAGCGGGCAACTGGTGCCAAACATGGTGGGGAGTCCGTTGCTGTCGTAGTTGCCAAGCGTGCGGCGATCTACGGCCTTCGAGCGTTCGAGGAAGCCGACGCCCGAAGCGTTGGTGATACGCATATACAGGTCGAGGCCGACGATGCGCGCGGCGTCCACGGCGGAGGTCATCGAGGTGCGGCCAAACAGGAAGACCTCGTTGGCGATGGTCTCGCCGCGCAGTTCATACGGCGTGCTCAGCATGTAGTGCGTGTAGGGCAGCGCGTGGCCATCCGCGCGTGCGGGCGACATGCTCAGCGCCAGCAACTCCATCACAGTCGCCGTCGCGTTGCTCTTGCGCCAGCTCACATCATTGGTGGTCGCTTCTCTGACATGCTCAGGCAGCAGGCAGAAGATATTGAGTCGGTGCTTAAGGTTTAACTGCAGGATGCGGTGTCTCGCCATCACCGCCAGGTCGGCCAGGATGCCACTGCCCGTGCCGCCACCTAAAAACGCGACGATATTGACGGCAACCTCGCTCACCGGGCGCGCGCCGCGATCGGTCGGCAGCGCGCCGATGCCCGCCAGCGCCTGATCGATGGTCTGCACGATACGGTCGTGATCGACACACGCGGCGACGTGGCCATTGTTGCGAATACCGCCTGCTCCGTTGTCGAATGACTCAGGGATTTTCGTGGCGATATAGGTATGCTGCGCGATGTCGGCGGGTAATTGGTCGGCGTAGCGCACGCCATGCGCCACCGAGATGCGCAGATCGAACTCGTGGAGTTGCCCCAGATGCTCCTGGCGAAATTGCAGAACCTCGGAGGGCGGCGAGTCGATGTCGAGGTAGACCAGCGCGACTTTGCGCCGGTCGGACTCTGGCAGATAGACCAGCCGACGCATCGCTTCGAGCGCGGCATAGGAGGGCGTGCTGCCCAGAAAGATATTGAGTGAGGGCGTGTCGATCTGCGGATCGGTCGCCGCGCGTGGCGCTTCCTCACTACTCATCCGCCAACTCTCTGGCGCGCTCATCTGCGCCCTCCCTTTCCCTCGCCTGAGTGTGTCCACCTGAAAAGCATCATGTCGTCGTCATCTGGTCGTCTGGCCAGCGGCTACCAGTCGTCGTCATCGTAGCGCGAACGAGCGCCACGTCGCCCGCGCGACGGCGCGCTGTCGTCATTGTCGCGGGTGCGGCTGCGCGCGCTGCGGCTGGGTCGCTCATCATCGAGATCATCGGCCCGCGAGCGCGAACGGCGCGCCGGGCGATAGTCGTCATCCTCATCATCATAAGCGGAGCGGCGGCGGTTGCGCAGGGACGCCAGCCCGCCGCCGCGACGCGGCTTGAGGTCGCCATCGTCGAAGTCATCGTCGGTGCGGCTGCGGCGGCTCAACAGACCCGCGCGCCGCCCGAGGCCGTCTTCATCCTCCTCCTCAGCGCCACTGGCGCTGACGATATAGGAGGATTCGCCATCGTGCGCGGTCAGCGTCGATTCGGTGGCCGGAACTGGCTGACTGGTCAGTCGCTCGCCGCCCAGCCGGAAGCTCCTCGCCCCCGCGCCTGTCGCCTTCACCAGGATGCGCTTGCCACGCCCGAACGTGAAGCGTAGCCCCGGTCCCAGCCCCATCTGCTCGGAGCGCACCACACTGGGCGAGAGCAGCGCCCACATGCCGCGCCGCGACCGCGCGAACTCCTCGCCGCCGCCGCCATCGCCCGAAACCAGCCGCCCGAAGGGATGCGGCAAGACGAAGAAGCGCACGATCAGGTAGGCGAGAACGATCAGCGCCAGATAGAACAGCGTGATGAGCCAGGCCTGTAGCTCCTGAGCGAACGTCGCGCCGACCAGCGTCACCTGCGCGGCGCGCGTGGTGACGCCGAGGTCGCCGTGGCTATCCTGAAAAGCGCCCTGCGTGTCGAGGGTGAGGGTATAGGCGCCTGCCGTGGTGGCTGGGAAGCTGGCGGTGAACGCGCCGCCGGAGCCGGGCGCGACCGCCAGCGGGACGCTGCCACGCGCGCCAGCGTGGCTCACCGCGCCCTGCACGCTCGCGTCGCCGTAGGGCTTGCCATCCAGATAGACCTGGCCCTGCACGACGGCGCTGGGCTGGGCGGGGCGCCCCTGCAGCGGCCACTGGCCGAGCCATTGGAGCAGCCCCACTGGCGCGCCGTAGATCAGCCGCAAGATGGGATCCCACTGCGTGACCTGCGCCGCTACGGCGCCCTGCGCGGGCTGATGCGTCGTCGGAGCGAGCAGCTCTGGCGTGGGGAAGCGCTCGATACGCACCGAGCGCGAGGCGCTGGCGATGGTATCGCTAATCTCGCGCGCCACGACGGTGATAGTGTATGCGCCAGCGGGCGCGCCCTCCGGCGGCAAGACCTGCGCCTTATAGACGCCCGGCGAGGCGCTGTCATCCAGCGTGAAGTCCTGGGTATACTGCCCCGCGCCGCCACTGTAGGTCAATTCTCCGGTCAGGCTGTAGCGCGTGCCGGTGATCGCCACGCCGTTGCTCTGGAGTTGTGCGGCAATGGCCAGCGGCTGGCCCAGCGGCGCCACCTGCTGCCCGCTGGGCGCGACGATACTCAGCCCCAGCGTCGAGACTTTCAGGCTGTCCATCAGGAACTGGCCAGCGCCGCTGACATTGAGCTGCCACGCGCCCTGCTGCGGATTAGGGATGCTAAAGATGGCGTAATGCGGGTCGCCAGCGAAGAGCACGCCCGCCGTGGAAGATGAGAGCGTCTGGCCATTGGGCGCCGTCAGGGTCACCGTGGCGGAGGGCGAATCTTTCACCGCGACGACCGAGAGCTGGCTGACGAAATCGCCCACCGAGAAGTTCCGAGAAACCGTCGCGCCACCCAGCGCGGTCGGCGGGATGTCGTGGGTGACGATGCGCCCGTTGCGCTGGGCGAAGATGTCCACGAAGAAGGGCGCGATATTCAGCGCGGAGACGCCCGGCACGACCCCGTGGGCATCGTCATAATAGCTTCCGCCCGTCGCGTCGGCCAGCCCGCTGAGGAAGGAGTGCAGTCCCTGGTCAGCGCCGAGCGCCACCGCGTCGATGGGGAAGCCAGCCTGCTTGAACTGTGGCAGCAGGTCATGCTGGATGGCGGCGATCTGGGCGCCCTGTTGGGGGTCAGGCTGCCCATCGGTCAGCAGGATGACGGAGCCAGTGAGGCTGCCTGTCGCTGTGGCCGCCTTGAGCAGTCCGAGCGCCTTGCTGAGGGCATCGTAGGTGGGGGTGGCGCCGTTGGGGCGGCACTGCTGCGAGCGCTGCGCGATGGTCTGCTTGAGCGACGCCTGATCCTGGATGGTCTGCATATTGGCGGGCGCCGCCCAGGTCTGCGCCGCGCCGAAGCCGTTTGGCCCGCCGGAGCCATCGCCGCTGAGGCCTACGACCCCGATGTAATCGCCCGGCCCGCTCAAATCCACATAGGCGTTGGCAGCCGAGCAGCGTAGCCCGTTGGGGTCATTCTGCGCCATCGAGCCAGACATATCCAGCACCAGAATCGTCACATGCCCGGCGCTGCTCGCCCGAGCAGCTCGCGCCTGGGCGGGGGCAGCGCCGACGAACGGCGCCAGCGTCAGCAGCAGCGCGCTGAGGATCAGCCAGCCGAGGAGGCGCCGCATAGGCGCGCCCGTAGCGGCGCGCGGCGCGATCAGCCTGCGCATCGCGGCTCCCTCCTCATCTTTATGCGACGGCAGACGCGCCGCCAGGCGCCAACGCGGTCATCACAATCATCGCGATAGTCAGATGGAAACGCGCACTTGGATGAGAGGCAGAGTTGTCTGTCTGGCAGCGTATCGCGCTTGAAAGATCGCACACGACCCCCTGGTACGATTACCTCTGCCAACTGTTCTAAAGTACTGACTACAGAAGGTACGAAAACTGGCGCTCGCAGGTTGTACGCTACAGCGAATTGGGGATGTTATCTGGGTGGAGGGCAGCGCAACGCCGAGTCTCTGGCGGCTGAAGCCGCAGGCTAAGGGCGGCTTGCGGGCCACCGCGTCCCCGCCCGCGCAGGCGGGATCTGCGGCTGCAAGCCCCTAGCTGCGGGTTTACCCGCTCGTGCCTCCTATCATCGCCGATCATGCACAGACCCACGGGCGTTTTATCGTGGAAGCGGACAGCGCACCGCCGCTCCCGGCTGAGTCGCTGGGAGCAGCGGTGCGTTCACAGGTCATCGCCTGCATGATACGCGGAATGGGCGCTAGCGGGTGGCGACGCGTTGTGTGCGGCGCCAGCCAGCGCGAGCGGCTTTGGCCGTGCGCCGACTCTCAGAGCGCGCTGTATCCGCCGTCTGGAGCGCGGCGTCGCGGGCCACGCTGGCGGTATGCATGGTAGCGTCGCGGGCCACTTTGGCCGTGTGTGTGGCGGCATCCCACGAGGTTGTCGCTGTGTTGCGCGTACGACCCCAGGTGTCAGAGATGCGATCCTGGGCCAGTTGCGACGCGCTCAGGGTCTGGTCGCGCACGATCTGGCTGGTCGCCAGCGCGCGCTCCAGCGCCTCCTGCGCGGCGGCCACTGCGGACTCCGCCAGCGCCAGCGCCGATGCGCTCAGGTCGCGCGCCGACTGGCTGGCCTGACGGGTCAGCGCGGCTCCCGTATCGGCGGCGTCGGAGAGCCGCTGGCGGGCCGGAGCGATGCGCGCGACGCTGGCCTGTTTTTTGGCCTGCGTCTGCGCGGGAATCAGCTTTAGCAGACTACGCGCCTGGGCGATCTGCGCGTCGCGGGTAGTGGTCAGTCGCACCCGCTGCGCGCGCCGCGAGTTCATGAAGAACCACGCGCCAGCAGCGCCTGCCGCCAACCCCGCCACCACGACGCCGGCGATCAGGCCGGTGCGCCACGTAGTCCAACTCTCGTCGTCGAAGGCTTCCACCTGTGTCTCGGTCACTTCGATGTTGACCGCCTCTGGCGTTTCCGTGTTGGCGCTGGCGCCGAATGCCTGCGGCGCTGCCGTCGGCTCAGGCGCGCCCATGCCTGGCCCCGCCATGTTGGTCGGGATAGCGTCGGCTCCGGGCGTGAAATTGAGCGTCGAATCCGCGCCATAGCCAACGAGCGGCGGCGCTCCTGCGCCCTGGGTCGTCATCGTGTCGCTGTTCGGGTCAAGATACGACATGTCTCTACACCTCTCTTCAAGTGAGTTATCCGGTGGATGCCACGCCTATCTACGGCAATCCACAGGTCAGCCGGGGTCACATGCGGGTGACGCAAGTCCTGGGCCAGCGCTGACCGCTCCCTGGCGCATGCGGCGTCGCCTCTCCATGCGAACCCCAGCCGACATCATACGCCAACGGCGCCCCCGATGGCGTCTCATTGGCATCAGGATTTTCGCCGCCTTTTCCTCATGCGGGCGAGATGTCACGCCTGTGACGACTCCAGCCAACGCTTGAGTTGGCGCGTGGCCTGCTCCGACTCCGCCTGGATGCGACGGCGCACGAGCAGTGCGTCGAGCAGCGCCAGCGCCAGATTCGGCAGCGGATAGGTGAAATTGCGGATGAACTCCGTGGCGCCATCGCGCGGCGTCAAATTGTAGCTGACCACGCCACTTCCGCCGCCGCCCGTGGTGATGACGCCATCGATGATCCAGCGGCGCGGGGCTTCGCGCTCGCGTACCGTCCAGACGACCTCGCCACGGCGGCCCGCCACCAGAAAGCGCTCCGTCACCTGCTCGCCCACCAGCAGCGAATGATCGGTCGCGCCGCTGACCCCCAGCGACGACGGATGCCAGTCGGGCCAGTGGCCCGGCGTGGTCACATAGTCAAAGACCCTTTCGACAGGACACTGGATGGTCGCTGATGTGATGATCTGCGTCATGGCGCGCTCCTCCCCCGCCGACAGGCGCATGGCGGGCGCCCTTCAGAGCAGGCGCACGGCCATAATCGCCCCCTCACACATGGTAACGGTGAGTATATCCGCTGAACCTCGCCCGCTGTGCGTGTGCAGAGTTGACCGTGCTGCTATTACAGTAGCGGCATGATCACCGTCGCAGCGTCTACGGCGCTCCACGATGCGCCCTATGTGGGGTCTGAGCTGCCACAACATGCCAGATGCTCGACCAGATGATATAGTTTCACTGCAACGCGTCGTCTATGAGCACATCGCGCGCTGACCAGGGCAATCGTCACTGTGACCTGTCGCTATCCTGAACTTCATGAGAGGATAACACCCATGCCCGCAGATGAAACCGCACGCCCCGAGCAAGAGACGCAGCAGGTTCCGGAGCCCATATCCGCGTGGGAACAGCGCTACCAGGACCTCGTAGCGCGCGTGCACAATGCGCTGCGTGGCCCGGAAGCGGCGGGTGAGCGCCTGGCGACGCCGCCTGGTCACTTCTACTCCCCCATTCCCGCGCTGTCTGACCTACTCGCCCACGCTGACCGCGTCTGGCCTTCGCCTCCACCTCGCACGTTAGCCGCGATTGACCTCAACGAGCAGCATCAACTGGAGATCCTGGCCGAACTCGCTACGTTCTATGCCGAGCAGCCTTGGTCGGACGAGAAGCAGGAGGGGCTGCGCTACTACTTCCTGAACCCGATGTACTCGTACGCCGACGCGCTGTATCTCTACGGCATGCTGCGAAAGGTGCGACCTCAGCGACTGATTGAGGTGGGGTCTGGCTATACATCGTCCGTCACCCTCGACACGAGTGATCGCTTCCTCGGAGGGCAGATACAGTGCACGTTCGTGGATCCCGATCCACAGCGGTTGTATTCCCTCCTGACCGAGGAGGATCACAAGCGGGCTACGATCATCCCAAAGCAGGTTCAGGATGTTCCACTTTCTACCTTCGAGCCTCTGGGCGCCAACGACATCCTGTTTATTGATTCCTCCCACATCTCCAAGGCGGACAGTGACGTCAATTACCTGTTCTTCGAGGTGTTGCCACGCCTAGCCTCAGGGGTCTACGTCCACATTCACGACGTATTTTACCCACTCGAATATCCACGAGACTGGCTGGAGGACGGGCGGCACTACAACGAGGATTACCTGCTGCGGGCATTCCTGATGTACAACGACGCCTTTACCATGGAGCTTTTCGGCAGCTACCTCTACACCTTCCACGCCGACGAGATGCGGCGATTGATGCCCCTTACGCTGCATAATCCCGGCGCCAGCCTCTGGCTTCGCAAGCGCTAGCGAATCGCTGTGCGGCAGTTGCGGAACGCAGGCAATCTGAGTCAGGTGAACTGAAGACTGAAGTTGACTTAGTGTCGCGCGAGCTAGTGGGGATCCCCACTAGCTCGCGCGCTTGATATTGCCCTGACCCTAATCGAAGGAACAGCGTTCGCCCCTCTGGCGCGCCTGTAGACAGACGTAGCCCAGGAGTACCCGCGTTGTAGTGCTCCCAGCAGCAGTGTCATATCATGGCATGGCTTCGGAATAGTGCGCCGTCATGCGGCGCTCGCCATCCCAACCAGGCAGCCATATCGCAGGATCCGCCACCCCCAAGGCCGAGCCTGATGTCAGAATGTATGTCAGGAGGCGTCTACCGATGGCCACAGGGATCCGATCGTTTACCGTGTCACAAGGGGCGGATGACCTTGAGTGGACAGGCGAGCGATACCTTCCGGAGGTTGGTGGTGACATCCGGGCAGAACATCTGCACCGCTACCTGTTTGCCCTGCAATATTGCGCTGACAAAGCTGTCCTCGATATTGCCTGCGGTGAGGGGTATGGCAGCGCTCTGCTTGCGCAAACCGCTCGCACGGTCGTCGGCGTTGATATCGCTGAGGACGTGGTGAAGCACGCCTCGTCATGTTACGGTGATGCTCAGATCAGCTTCGCCGTTGGAGACTGCCAAAACATTCCGCTCCCAGATCACTCGGTCGATGTGGTGGTGTGCTTCGAAACGATCGAACACGTCGCTGACCAATCCAGAGCGATCGCTGAGATGAAGCGCGTTCTGCGCCCAGATGGCGCCATCATCCTGTCAACACCGGACGCCAACAGCGATGACGGAGCGTGGCATGAGGGGAATCCTTACCACGTGCATGAGATGAGCAATCAGGAGTTCGCCGAGACCCTGCGCGCGAACTTTCGTCATGCGTGGATAGCCGGACAGAGCGCGGTGCATGGGTCGGTCATCCTGGAGAGGCCCTCCAGCGCCGAGATCTTCACCGCGCAAGATGAGCATGCATTCGCTCGCCGCGAGGG
>DATBTW010000070.1:0-8298 GCA_036559055.1 Ktedonobacterales bacterium | reverse complement strand
CCTCTGTCTCCCTCCCCTACGAGGGGAGGGAGGACCCTGAGCAGGCGGGTCGCACGGGGCGAGGTTTCACCTTGTGATGGGAGGACTGGCGATGGGCGATCAGGAGGATGGGCGGGTGCCTGTGGTCGGCGGGCGGAGCGTGCGCCGCGAGAAAGTCGAGCGCGCACGGCAGCTTCGGCGCAACATGACCAGCGCGGAGCGCATCCTGTGGCAAGCCGTGCGTGATCGGCGGTTGGCGAGGCTACACATCCGCCGCCAGCAGGTCATCTCCGGCTTCATCGTCGACTTCTACTGCCATGCTGCCCGTGTCGTGATCGAACTGGATGGCGCCGTCCATCGCGGCGCCGAGGACTATGACGCCGCCCGCGACGCCATCCTCGCTGCGCAAGGGCTGCTGATCCTGCGCTTCACCAACCAGCAGGTCGTGGCTGCCCGTGACTCCGTCCTCGCCCAGATCGCCTCTGCGTGCGCCCCCCGTCTGCCCCCACGAGACGACGGCGAGTAACATAGCCTCCCATTGCCATGCGCCACAATCGCTTGCTTCACGCGTAATCCCCGCCGCAGGTTCTCCCTCCCCTCGTAGGGGAGGGAGACAGAGGATGAGGTGCTCGCCACGCGCGCAATCCCCCACCCCACGCGCAACGAAAAGCCCCTCCCCCGCTGCGGCGGGGGAGGGGTTGGGGTGGGGGCTGCGTCTAATACACCACCGACTCCGTATACTCGCCGAAGACCTTGCGGAAGACGCCCATGATCTCGCCCAGCGTGCAGTAGGCCCGCGCGCAGTCCAGGATGCGGGGCATCGTGTTCTCGGTCCCGCGCGCCGCCGTCGCCAACGCGGCCAGCGTGGCGCTGGCGCGCTCGTTGTCGCGCTCGCGGCGGGTGCGCTCCAGCCGCTCCAGATGGATGCGCTCCTTGGCGGGATCCACATAGAGCGTCGGCACTTTCACGCCCTCGTCGTCCATCACGTAGTCGTTCACGCCGACGATCACGCGCTCGTTGCGGTCTACCTCCTGCTGGAAGGTGTACGACGCCTCGGCGATCTCCTTCTGGAAGAAGCCATTGCGGATGCACTCCAGCACGCCGCCCAGCTCGCGAATCTGTGTGATGTAGTCCATCGCCTGGCGCTCGCTCTCATCGGTCAGCGCCTCCACGAAGAACGAGCCGGCCAGTGGATCAATCGTATTGGTGACACCGCTTTCGTGGGCGATGATCTGCTGCGTGCGCAGCGCCACCAGCGCCGCCTTCTCGGTCGGCAGGGCCAGCGCCTCATCCAGCGAATTGGTGTGCAGCGAGTTTGTGCCGCCCAGCACCGCCGCCAACGCCTGGAGCGCCACGCGCACCACGTTGTTCTCCGGCTGCTGCGCCGTCAGCGAGACGCCCGCTGTCTGCGCGTGCGTGCGCAGGGTCCACGAGCGCGGGTCTTTGGCCCCGTAGCGCTCGCGCATCTCGTGCGCCCAGATGCGCCGCGCCGCGCGGAACTTGGCGATCTCCTCGAAGAGGTCGTTATGCACATCGAAGAAGAACGACAGGCGCGGCGCGAACTCATCCACCGACATCCCGCGCTCGATGGCCGCCTCAACATACGCGAAGCCATCGGCCAGCGTGAAGGCCAGCTCCTGCACGGCGGTCGCGCCCGCCTCGCGGATGTGGTAGCCGCTGATGCTGATGGTGTTCCAGCGCGGCATGTGCTGTGCGCCGAACTCGATGGTATCCACCACCAGCCGCATCGATGGCTCCGGCGGGAAGAGGAATTCTTTCTGCGCGATGTACTCTTTCAGGATGTCGTTCTGCAGGGTGCCACCAAGCTGCGCCATCGGCACGCCCTGCTTCTCCGCCGCCGCGATGTACATCGCCCAGATGGCGGGCGCCGGACTGTTGATCGTCATGGAGGTGGTGATCTTGTCCAGCGGGATGCCGTCCAGCAGCACCTCCATATCCGCCAGCGACGAGATGGCCACGCCGCATTTGCCGAACTCGCCCAGCGCCATCGGGTGATCGTGGTCGTAGCCGTAGAGCGTCGCCATGTCGAAGGCTACCGATAGCCCCGTCTGCCCGTGCTCCAGCAGATAGTGGAAGCGCTCGTTGGTCTCCTCTGCCGTGCCGAAGCCCGCGAACATGCGCATCGTCCACGGCTTGGCGCGATACATCGTCGCCTGCGCCCCGCGCGTGTACGGATACTCGCCCGGGAAGGCCAGATCGCGCGCGTAGTCGAGTTGGCGGGTGTCTTCGGGGGTGTAGATGCGCTTGATTGGCATGCCCGACTGCGTGGTGGTCTCGGCGGGGCGCTCTGGCATGCGCTTGACCGCCCTGGCCACCGTCGTCTGCTCCCAGCGCTCGCGCTCCTCGCGCACAGCCTCCACTGCCTCTGGCGCGTAGAGCGGCTTGTCGCCCGCCTGGTCAGCGTGATGGGGGCCGTGCGAGCGCTTGCCCGATGCGTGCGGCTTCTGGTCCAGCATGATGCATCCTCCTGAACGTCGGAGCGTCGTCGCTCCGACTACGCCAGCACATCCACCGACATCGCCACCGCGCCGCCGCCACCCAGGCAAAGCGTCGCCAGCCCCTTGCCGCCGCCGCGTCGCCGCAGCTCGTAGATCAGCGTCGTCAGCACGCGCGAGCCACTGGAGCCGATGGGATGCCCCAGGGCGACCGCGCCGCCGTTGGGGTTGACCTTGTCCCAGTCCCAGCCCAACTCTTTGCCATTGGCGACGGTCTGCGCCGCGAACGCTTCGTTGACCTCGATCAGGTCGAAGTCGCTCATCTTCTGACCGCTGCGTTCCAGCAGCTTGCGCACGGCGCGCGGCGGGCAGGCGAAGATCATGCGCGGCTCGATGGCGGCGGCAGCGTAGCCTGTGACGCGCGCCAGAATCGGCAGATGCAGCTCGCGCGCCAGTCGTCCGCTGGCGACCACGGTGCATGAGGCGCCATCGCTCAGGCCGGGGGCGTTGCCCGCCGTGACGGTGCCATTGGTCTTGCGGAAGGCGGGCTTGAGGGCCGCCAGCCCCTCCAGCGTGGTATCGGGGCGGATCGGCTCGTCGCGCTCGATGACGGTCGAACCCTTCTTGCCGGGAATCTCGACCGGCGTGATCTCGTCGCGGAAGCGGCCCGCCTCGGTGGCGGCCTGGGCCTTCATGTGGCTGTGGTAGGCCAGCTCGTCCTGCTCCTCGCGCGTCACCTGGTACGCCTCGGCGACGATCTCGGCCTCCTCGCCCATGTGGACATGCTCCATGGCGCACCACAGGCCGTCATGCACCACGGCGTCGATCATCGCGGCGTCGCCCATGCGATAGCCGGTGCGCGCCTTGGTCAGCAGATAGGGCGCGTTGCTCATGCTCTCCATGCCGCCCGCCACGAAGAGGTCGCCATCGCCCGCCTTGATGGCCTGTGCCGCCAGCATGACGGCCTTCATGCCGGAGCCGCAGACCTTGTTGATGGTGACGGCTGGCACGTCGGCGGGCACGCCGCCATTCAGCGCCGCCTGCCGCGCGGGCGCCTGCCCCGCGCCGGCCTGCACGACGTTGCCCATGATGACTTCGTCGATGCGCTCGCCTGGAACGCCCGCGCGGCGGATGGCCTCGCGAATGACGATGCCGCCCAGGTCGGTAGCCGCCAGCGACGACAGCCCGCCCAGAAAGCGGCCCGTGGGGGTGCGGGTCGCCGCTACAATCACCACCTCTGCATCAGCAGGATTAGCCATTTATCGGCTCCTTTGTCTCGAAATCTCAGTTCGTCTGGGCCGCGCTCCATTGCGCGCCAGCGTATCGAATGGCATCCTTGGCATTATACGGCATGTGAGGGCGATGGGGCAGGCCTGCGCACGGCGAAGCGTTGCGTGGCATCGCCGCCTATCTGTTCGCTCGCTACGCAATTTTGTGTAGGAATACCAGTAGACAAGACTACTGTGCGCGGGTACCCTGAGCCAGAGGGGGTATTCACCTATCTCACTCCTCGCGGTCTTACACAGCGTGACTGATGCCAGCGCGCGGCGCAGACAGGGCAAGGGCGGCGGCTCACATGGTCGCTCGTCTGGATTGTGCGATGGGCGCGCTGGCGCGCAAGTGTCCTCGGGGGAAGCCATCCCCCATCTGCAAGCGCACCCGGTCGCGCGGGCGACGAGGCGCGGAAAGGTACACACAGCCATGTCTATGGACCCCAATCAGCCGTATGGGCAGCAGCCCTATGGCCAGCAGCAGCAGGCCCCATTCGTCGCGCAGGCAGGCCGGTGGGGAGTATCGGCGCTCGGCAATCTGGGCGCTGAGCTCGTGGCCGGCATCGCCTATCTGATCAGCCTTCTCTGGGTCGTCGGACTTGTTGGGCAGATTGTTATCTTCGCGATGGAGAAGAATCGCTTCGCCAAGTTCCATGCCGCGCAAGCCATGCTGCTCAGCATTGTCGAATTCGTCCTCGGCCTCGTCTATATCATGGTGAACGTGGTTTTCGGCATCGGCGCTAGCGCTACCAATGGGTCGCTGGGTGTCGGCGCTGTCTCCCTGCTGGTGAACTGCGTTCTGGGCCTGGTGAGTCTGGCGCTCTTCGGCCTCTGGATCTGGGGGATGATCTCGGCCTTCACCGGCAAACCCACCAAGCTCCCCATCGTCGGTGACATCGCCGAGAGGCTGGCTGGCGGCCCGGTCACCGCCGTCTAAGCTGCTTCGGCGGCGTTCCGTATTCCCCCTCTCCTTGCCTGGGAGTGGGGGGTCTATTTGCAGAGATTCCGCGCCACCATGCCTCACAATAAAACGCCCCCTTTCCTTGCGAGGAGAGGGGGCGTTTTATTGTGGGAGGCTCCTGTGCGCTACCGCTTCGCCTCGACCACGGGGCTGGCCAGTGCGGGTTTGGCGGGCGGTGTGGCTGCCGCGCCGCTCACGCCCGTCGCCGCGCTGCGCCGCTGAATCCAGCGCGGGGTCTTGCCCAGCGGCGAGACGCCCGTGATACGCCGGAAAGCGAAGATCATCAGGAAGAGCAGCGCCCAGTTGGCCGCCGCCGAGACGACGATCTGCCAGACCGTGCCAATCGGCAGCAGCAGCGCCACACCCGTGACGATGATGTTCACCAGCGTCATCGGGATCAGGAAGAGCCACGCGAAGCGCATCAGTTGGTCGGCGCGCAGACGTGGTAGCGTCGAGCGAATCCACATGAAGATCAACAACAGGATGCTGAGCTTGAAGACGAACCAGAAGACGGCGATGGCGTTGAAGATCAGCGCCGCGACGAAGCCGCCGCCGCCCGTCGCGCCGAAGATGCCGTTCCAGAAGCCAATCGCCGCGCCGGGGCCAGACCAGCCGCCCAGGAAGAGCGCCGTCGCGACCGCCGACACGATGGTCATGTTGCCATATTCGCCCAGGAAGAACATCGCCCAGCGCAGGCCGCTGTACTCCGTCAGATAGCCCGCCACCAGCTCCGACTCCGCCTCAGGCAGGTCGAACGGCGAGCGGTTCGTCTCGGCCAGGCCGCAGATGTAATAGATCAGCAGGCCCAGCGGTTGCGCCAGCACGAACCAGAACCACGGCGCGTTCGGCTGCATCTGCGCCGAGGTGATCTGGCTGAACGAGATCGAGCCGATGCCGCAGGTCGACAGATTGGCGTTCGCGCCGCAGCCTGGCGCCAGCACGCTGGTCAGCATCACCACGCCGACGATGGCGAGCACCAGCGGCAGCTCGTAGGAGATCATCTGCGCGGCGGAGCGCAGGCCGCCGATCAGCGCGTATTTGTTGTTCGAGCCCCAGCCCGCCATGAAGACGCCGATCACATCGATGGAGCTGAGCGCGACGTAGAAGATGATGCCTGTGGCGAGCGCGCCCGCCGTCAGATAGGGCGAGAACGGCAGCACGACGAACGCCGTGATGACCGGAGCGAAAAAGACCACTGGCGCCATCTTGAAGACGGTGCTATCCACCTGCTTGATGGACTTGATGTCTTCCTTCAGCAGCAGCTTGACCACATCGAATGGCGACTGGAACAGCCCGGCCGGGCCATAGTGCAGCGGGCCGTAGCGGTCCTGCATGTAGGCCTGCACCTTGCGCTCCAGATAGGTCAGGATGGTGGCCGCCGTCATCAGGAAGCCCAGCGCGAACACGAACGTCACCACAAAGTGGATGATCGTCAGCAGCACATCATTCATATCTACGAGTCTCGCCTCTATCTCGCCTCTCGCCAGAGAGCCACTCTCAACTGTGGTCGGCCCGTGTTCGCGCCAGGGTTCGCTCTGGCCCTCGCTCTAGCGATCAACGTCGCCGAGCACGATGTCGATGCTGCCCAGGATGGCGATGACATCGCCAATTTTGTGACCGCGCAGCAACTCGGGCAGGATTTGCAGGTTGTTGAACGACGGCGCGCGCAGCTTGGCGCGATACGGATACTCCGAGCCATCGCTAATCATATAGACGCTTTCCTCGCCGCGCGCGCTCTCCACTGAGGCGTAGGTCTCACCGCGAGGCGGGCGCAGGGCGATGGGCGTGCGCTGGCAGATGGAGCCGCCGGGCAGTTGATCCATCGCCGTGCGAACCAGCCGCACGCTCTCGGCCATCTCTTGCATCTTCACCATGTAGCGCGCGAAGCAGTCGCCCTCGCTGCGGGTCTGCATGTTCACCGCGATCTCGCGGTAGGCGCCGTAGGGCTGGTTGACGCGCACGTCGAACTCCACCCCCGATGCGCGGCCCGTCGGGCCAGTCAGCGCGTAGGCGATGGCCTGCTCGCGGTCGATGAAGCCAACGCCCTCGGTGCGCGCCTCGAAGATTTCGTTGCCCGTCAACAGGCGATCAAGCTCCGGGATGCCGACCCGCACGAACTGCTCGCACCAGTCCTCACAGGTTTTCAGCCAGCCTTTGGGGAATTCGTGCATCACGCCGCCCACGCGCATGTAGTTGTGGGTGAAGCGGTGGCCGCTGAGCGACTCGAACATGTCCAGAATCTGTTCGCGGTCGCGGAAGGCCCACAGGATTGGCGTGGTGGCGCCCAGGTCCAGGCCATACGTGCCGATGGCGACGAGGTGGCTGGCGATGCGCTCCAGCTCGTTCACGATCAGGCGGATGTACTGCGCGCGGCGTGGCGGTTCGATGCCGGTGAGCTGCTCGGCCGCCATCGCGTAGGCCGTCTCGTTCAGCATCGGGCTGAGGTAGTCGGCGTTGTCGATGTAGCGGATGCCACCCAGGTAGGGGCGATTCTCGAAGATCTTCTCCATGCCGCGATGCAGATAGCCGATGACCGGCGTGCACTGCGTCACCGTCTCGCCATCCAGCGTCAGCACGAGGCGCAGCACACCATGCGTGGAGGGGTGCTGCGGCCCCATATTGAGGATCATCTCCTCGCTGCGCATGCCGGAGGCGTCCTGATAGTTGGCATTGGGCAAACGAATCGCATCGATAGACATCGCGCTACCCTCTCTCCTGCGGCTTCTGCTCGTCTGATGAGGCCGCTGCGCCTTCTTCGAGGTAGCGGCCGGTGGGCTGCTGGGTCTGTGGCTCGACCCCCTGGCCTGTCTCCAGGTAGACCGCTGCGCCGCCGAAGGTCGTCATGCCCGGATGGATGCGCTCGATGCTGCCCTGCCCCAGCCGCTTCGTCTGGATGCGCTCCTGATGGCGCAGGTTCTCGCCCGCGACGGCCTGCACAGCGGGCGCCTGGGTCGTAGCGCGGTCGTGCAGCACGATGGGCGTGCTGTTGAAGCTCTTGAGCAGCGGATGTCCGATGAATTCATCCTCCAGCAGGATGCGCCGCAGATCGGGGTGGCCGCGATAGATGATGCCGAACATGTCGTACTGCTCGCGCTCCAGCCAGTTGGCCGAGGGGTAGAGGCTGACCAGCGAATCCACCTCGGGATGCTCCGCCGTCAGCTTCACCCGCGCCTGTACGAGCCACTCCTGGCCGACGGAGCGCAGGTGATAGATCGACTCGATGTGGTCAATCATATCCACACCGGTGACGCAACTGAGCATGTCGAACCCGCACTCGTCGCGCAGCAACTGCGCCACCGCCAGCAGCTTGTCGGCGGGGATGTCGATGTTGACGACGCCCGCGCTCATCCGCGACTTGGGCAGCGTCACGCCGACCTGCTCATCTATCCGCGCAAGCTGGGTGAAGAGCGCGTTGATGTGATCGCGGTCATAGGCCCGCAGCGATGGCGCGGCTGGCTGGCCGCTGCGCTGAACGCCACGCTGGTCGCCACGCTGAACGCTTAGATCCACCGGATGACTCCTTTCCTCCAGGCATAGACGAGGCCGAGCGCCAGCACGGCGATGAAGAAGACGATCTCGATGAAGCCGAACCAGCTCAACTGCTGAAAGATGACAGCCCACGAGAGGATGA
>DATBTW010000069.1:0-5255 GCA_036559055.1 Ktedonobacterales bacterium | reverse complement strand
TGGCCGTGATCCGACGTGCAGCGTCGCGCTGGCCGATTCCTCGATCTCGCGCATGCATGCGCAGATCGCACGGCAGCCTGCGGGGTACTTCGTCTCCGACCTGCAGAGCAGCAACGGCGTCATGGTCAATGGCGCCCGGCTAACAGCGCCAACGCAGATCTTCGCGGGCGATGTCATCGGGCTGGGCGATGCGCTGCTGCGCTGCGAGCAGGTTCCGGAGTCGCTCCCAGTGAACGAGTCACCGACATCGAAGCGACCCACGGCCGGCCCGGCGCCGACCACCCCCAACGGCGACGCCGCACCCGCGTCGATCAGCCAGCCCGCTGAGGCGCCCACCTTTCACCTGCTGATCGCGCCCGAATGGCGCGCATCCCGCGCCAGCCGCCCTCGCCTGGCGCCGCCTCGCCTGGCGCCCACCCCGCGCCCCGACCGGCCACCCGCTGGCGAGTGAAGCCTCGCTTCACCCAGTCCATTTCTTGCCTAACGACTTTCCCCGACTTGTCGGAAATAGTCCCGGCGCCTCTTGCATGGTTCCAGAACTGGCGTTACAATGGGAACAAATGTTCTATTTCTTAGTGCGAACAGTGAAGGCGTCACGATTGTCAGGTCTGCATCATCCAGAGAGGTCAGGGTCATGGCAAGGGTACTCATCGTCGAAGATGATCAAGCGATCCGGCAGATGCTGTCGATCGCGCTGGAACTGGAAGGCTACGAGGTGAGCGCGCTGGGGGATGGCACGCAGGTCATCGCCACACTGCGCGAGGCCGAGGGGCGTGTCGTCACGCTGCTCGATCTCATGATGCCGCGTGTGAACGGCTGGGAGGTTTGCGAGCGGCTGAGCGCCGAGCCGGAGTTGGCTGCGCGCCACGCCATCGTCATCATGTCGGCGGCCATCGAGCCGGGCGCGCGTTTCCCGGAGTTCGTGCGGGCGGCGCTGCTCAAGCCGTTCGCGCTCTCGACGGCGCTCTCACTGGTGGAGGCGCTCAGCCTGGAGCCAGACGCGGCGCCGGGTGAGCGCGCTGGCGAGTTCGCGGCGCATCCGTAGCTCATCCGTAGATCAGCCGTAAAGCGCGCTGTCGTCGGCCAGCATGCGGTAGCCAGCGCCGACCAGCGCGCACGCGCCGAGCAGGAAGAGGTACAGCCCGATGGCGGGTGCGACCTGCAATGGGGTGGTCGCCAGGACGGCGCCCGACTGCGAATTGACTGGAAATGGCCCGCTGAATCCACTACTCGCAAAGATGCGCGAGACGAGCGCCGCGATCACGGTGGAAGACAGCGGGCCAGCCAGTCCCCACAGCGCGCCGCCGAACCCCAGCAAGAGCGCGCCCACCCCAAACGGCGCCATGCGCGTGAGAGGATGGCGCCGCCAGCGGGGGATCAGCGGTGGCGCGATGACGGCGAGCAGCGCCAGTACCACCACCAGCGCGGGCAGCCCGAAGCGTGTCGGAGCAATGCCTTCGCCATTCAGCGTGACCCACGGAAGCAGCAGGTCAGCCGCCATGACGAGGCTCGTCAGCAGCGCCACGCGGCCCGGCAGATCGCGCGGGAAGCTGGGGACATCCAGGTCGCCCGCGAAGATGCTGGCGCCATGCGCGCTAGTCGCGGGCGTGGCGCTCGACAGGACGGGAGCCGCCGCCATCTCCAGCGCGTCCGCCGGGATGGGCGGGCGCATCCAGTGATCGTGGCTGTCCGCCACGCTGGATGGACTGGCGCCGTCCAGCGCAATTTCCCCAGAGCGCGTGAGTGTGCGCGCTGGGGCGGCTGCGGCGCTGGGTTTGCCGCACTGCGGGCACGCTTCAGCGGCGAGCGAAATCTGCGAGCCACACGCGCTACAAAACATGCGAACGGATTCCTCTAAGTCGCAGCAGCTCGGATCAATGGCGAAAGCCGGGACGGGTGAGGTGCGCTCTCGGCCTTCAAAGGCCGGAGCACGCCGACGCGACCTTGAAAGGTCAACCTTCGCGGCCACCTGCGGCGACGCGCTGAAGGGGCATTCATGCCCCCAGGCGCGCCGTGCGCCGACCATTCATGGCCGCGAATACCCATACTCGCACAGCGCCGCTCTACTGCTCGGTCTCGTCCTCTTCCGCTTCGAAGGCGGCGTGCAACTCGGCGGCGCGCTCGGCGGCGCGCTCGGCTTCATCAGTGCGGCCAGCCGCCAGCAATGCCTGCGCCAGTGTCTCGTAGCCGATCACGAATTCAGGATCGAGCGCGACGGCTGACTCAGCCAGATCAATCGCGTCTTCGGTGTGGCCCGCCGCCAGATAGGTATCGGCGAGGTCGTTGCGGATACCAGGGTTGAGCGGATCGGCCTCGATGGCCTGCTCATACGTGGTGATGGCTTCGTCGCGCCGACCCACGCCATCCAGCGCGGACGCCTTCTCATACAGCCCCTCGGCGTTGTCCTCGAAGCGCTGCAAGAACTCATCGGCGGTCTGCTCGGCCTCGGCGTAGCGCTCGCTGAGGTTGAGGGTGGCGGCCAGCCCGGCGTAGGCCTCGGCCAGCAGCTCCTCGGCCTCATCATCATGCAAGTCGGCGTACTGATGGATCAGCTCGCGGTAGCCGGCGATGGCCTCATCGTAGCGCTGGGCGTCGCGCAGCGCCTCGGCCAGATTGAAGCGCACGCTGGGCGAGTCGGGCGTGA
Source organism: Ktedonobacterales bacterium (assembly GCA_036559055.1). Lineage (GTDB taxonomy): Bacteria > Chloroflexota > Ktedonobacteria > Ktedonobacterales > JADMIN01 > JAKAIY01. Next base: position 2,611 of record DATBTW010000069.1, on the reverse strand, counting down.
GTTTCAGCGCCTGCTCGTAGGCGGTGATGGCGCCGTCGAAGTCGTCCAGCTCCTGCCGCCAGTTGGCCAGGCGCTCCCAGGCGTCCGGCTCGTCTGGGGCAAGTTGCGTCACCTTGATCCAGGCGTTGGCGGCGTCCTCGGCGCGGTTCATCGTCTCGTAGACCAGCGCCTGCGTCTCATAGGTCGTCAGCTCGTTGGGGGCCAGCGCCACCATCTGATTGACCAGATTGAGCGCGTCCTGCTCGCGGTGGGCCATCAGGTAGGCGTCGCAGAGGCGCTCGTAGCGCTCCAGATCGCGCGGCTCTTCATCCACGGCGCGCTCCAGGTCGGCGATGTGCTCCGCCTGATGCTCGATCTCGTCGCGCGCCTCACGCAGGCGGTCAGCCGCCAGCGCATTCTCAGGATTCAGAATCTGCGCCTGCCGGAAGGCCAGCACGGCGTCATCATAGAAGCCCAGCTCCAGGTAGATGTCGCCGATATTGGTGAAGAGTTCGTCGTTGCCGTTGTCCAGTTCGAGCGCGCCCTGGTAGGCTTCCAGAGCGCGCTCATCCTCGCCCTGCTCGCGGAAGAGATGGCCGAGGTTGATGTACGCCTCGATCAGCGACGGATCGCTGTAGATGGCGCGCAGATAGCAGACGATAGCTTCTTCGGCGTCGCCCAGGCGTTGCAGCGCCAGCCCCAGATTGTAGCGTGCCCGCGCGTTCTCGGGGTCGGCGTTGAGCGCCTGCTCGAATGCCTCGGCGGCCGCCTCATACTGACCAGCGGAGGCGGACTCCAGTCCGGCCTGCATGTGCTGGCGCGCCTCTGCGTTGGTCTCCCTGGACTCCGCATGCGGCGCGCCCGCGCCTGCTGGTTGGGCTGTGGTGTTACCATCCATGCTTGGTGTATTCCCCTGTCTATCGTCTGCCATCGCGCCCTCCTCCTGGTGTGGCGCCCGCGCGCGCCTGCGCTCGGGCCGCGTTAGAGCGCGGCCAGCGCGGCGTCGAGCTTCTCAATCGCCTCATCCAGATCGGCCTGTTGGATGATGAGCGGCGGCACGAAGCGTATGGTGGATGGGCCAGCGTTGGTGATGAGCATGCCCTGCTCCAGCGCGCGATCCATGATGTCCTGCGCGCGTGGCTCGGCGAGATCGAAGGCGCGCATCAGGCCCAGCCCGCGAATGCCGCTCATCTTGCCGCTGTGCTTCACCTCCAGCTCGTGCAGGCGCTTGTCGAGGTAGTCGCCCATCTGCGCGGCATGCCCAACAAGGTCCTGCCCGACGATAGTCTTCATGGTGGCCGTACCGGCGGCGCAGGCGATGGGATTGCCGCCGAAGGTGGTGCCGTGGTCGCCCGGCTCGAAGATGTCGGCACGTGGGGCGGCGAGCATGGCGGCGATCGGCACGCCGCCGGCCAGCCCCTTCGCCATCGTCACGATGTCGGGGCGGATGCCGGTGTGCTCCCAGCTAAAGAATTTGCCGGTGCGCCCCATGCCCGCCTGCACCTCATCGCAGATCAGGATCAGGTTCTGCTCGTCGCACCACTGGCGCAGCCCGTGCATGTATGCGGGGGTCGCGGCGTAGATGCCGCCCTCGCCCTGCATCGTCTCGATCAGCACGCCAGCGGTCTTGTCGTCGGTGGCGGCCTTCAGCGCGTCGAGATCGTTATAGGGAACCTGCTTGAAGCCATCGGGCAGGGGCAGCCAGGTGTCCTGATACTTCTTCTGGCCGGTGGCGGCGGTGGTGGCCAGCGTGCGCCCGTGGAACGAGCGATCCATGCTGATAATGCCATAGGCGCCGTTGCGGTTGACGCGGCCATACTTGCGCGCCAGCTTGATGGCGCCCTCGTTGGCCTCCGCGCCAGAGTTCGAGAAGAACGAGCGCATGCCGCCGCTGACATTGTAGAGCTGCTCGGCCAGATTGACCTGCTGCTCATTGATATAGAGGTTCGAGACGTGGATGAGCTTCTGCGCCTGCTCGATGATGGCCTGCACCACAGCGGGGTGCGCATGCCCCAGCACGTTGGTGGCGATGCCCGCCACGAGGTCCAGATAGACCTTGCCGTCGGCGTCCCAGACGCGCACGCCCTCGCCGCGCTCCATCACCAGGCTGCGCTTGAACGTGCCCTGGTAATACTTGTGCTCTTTCTCGATCCACTCGCGTGAGGATCCGTGCGTCTCAGCCTGCTTCATCGTCTCAGCCGAAGTCATCGTTCGCTCCCTTACACTGGAGAACCTCACCCCAACCCCTCTCCTGCTAGGAGAGGGGCTAGAGGAGCCACGTGCGCGATTAGCGCGTATAGGTCGTATTCTCGTCGATATAGCCGTGCGTCAGGTCGCAGCCCCAGGCGGTCGCCTCATGTGAGCCAGCGCCCAGATCGGCGCTCACCAACACCTCGACGCCCATCACGGCGCGCTTGGCGTCGGCCTGCTGGTAATCCGTGGCGACGCCGCCGCGCACGATCTGCGTCTCGCCCAGGCTGATGGAGATGCGGTCGGGGTTCATCTCGGCGCCGCTGGCGCCCAGCGCGGCCATCACCCGGCCCCAGTTCGGATCACCGCCCGCCACGGCGCACTGCCACAGCGGTGAGGCGGTGATGGCGCGGGCGGCTTTGCGCGCGTCGGCGTCGCTGGC
>DATBTW010000068.1:0-2753 GCA_036559055.1 Ktedonobacterales bacterium | reverse complement strand
TCGAAGAACTGGATGACGGCCAGCAGATAGTTGGCCTTGCGGGCATTGCGCACGATCTCCGCCAGCTCGGCGGGATCCGCACTGGCCAGCGTCGCGACCTCTGGAAAGGCGCGATAGACGATGCCAGCGACCGCCAGCTCCACGCCGTAGCGCGCCGCCAGTCGCTGCTTGATCTGCCGCGCGATGGGGATCGGTGTGCGCTGCGTCAGAATCGCCCAGCAGGCCAGCTCGAAGGGCGTCAGGAACTTCGGCTGATGCAGGCCATAGAGCCGCGCCACCACTGGCTGCATGGCCGTGTCGCCCTGGGCGAACTGGTAGAACGCGCCCAGATCGTCATCCAGGCTGAGCGCGAAGCTGATGCGGTCGCGCAGCGCGGTGTGTTCGGCCTCGCTCAGCGGCTCGGCGCTGGTCAGGGTGTAGGCGAGGCGCGGCTGCTCGACCACCCCCACGCTGCGCACGCTGAAGACGACGGCCCGCTCGCTCAGCGCGATGCCCCGGGTGAGGCTCTCATCCGTCAGCCGTTGCTCGCCCGCCGTGGGGGTGAAGCGGCGCAGGAAGCTGAGTGTCTGGCTGAAGTCGAACGGCGCGCGCGGGGTCAGTTCGCCGCTGATCCGGGCGAGCGGCGCGTCGCCAACAGTCTTACTGCTCTGCATGGGGCGTCTCTCCTTATCTCTGCTGGCGTGGGAGTCGCTCGGCGCCAGATGGCGCGCGAGCAGGAGATGGCAGGCGTCGCGTGGGCGCCTGCCATCCCCGGGCTGGCTAGCTATTCGGCTTGAAGGCGCTGAGGATGTTGCCCTCGGTGTCGGCGAATGAGAGCGTGCGCCCAAATGGCTCATCCTGTGGCTCGGCGGTGATGCGAGCGCCCGCAGCCGCCAGCCGGGCGCGCAGTGCCTCGATGTCGTCCACCTGCCACCAGAGCACGCGGCCAGTCGTCGCCACGCCAGGCTCTCGCGCGGTGAGCGCCAGGCTCAGACCTGGCCCGCCCGAGGCTGTCATCTGGAGGAACGCTGGCGTCTCCGACTCGACCGCCATGCCAAGAACATCGACGTAGAACGCTCGCGCCCGCGCGATGTCGGACGAGTAGAGCAGAATAAAGTTGAGTGGGCCGATGGGTTGCCCCATGGTGGAAACCTCCTGCCGTTCGGGCGCTGCTGCGCCGATAGCTGCTCTCATCGGGGATGGATTCGGGGATGGACTCGATGCGCCGTTACAGCGCTACTCCTGCTGGGCCGCTGGCCGATAGGCGTAGAGTTGGTTGCCTTCGGGGTCGGTGAAGCCCACCGCGCGCCCAAACGGACGGTCCGTTGGCTCCAGCGTGATGCGCACGCCCCTGGCGACCAGCGCCGCATGAAAGGCGTCCGCGTCGTCCACACACCACCAGACTTCCGCGCCACCCTTGCTAGCAGACTCGCCCACGCCGACGCCGAGTGATGCGCCCTTACCCGCGAAAGGCTCGACGCTGAAGAAGCCCGGCCCCTCGCTGACCAGCGCGAAGCCGAGGGTGTCGCCATAGAAGGCGCGCGCCTGCACGATGTCGGTGACACGCACGATAACGATGTTCAGATCCTTGACCAGTGGTTGCGCCATGATGTGTTCTCCTCCTGTTGCCATAGTGCTTGCCGTGATGCCCTGCGCGCCGCCCATCCCATCGGGCTTGCGCGCTCTTCACATCCTTAGTGTGGCATGGCCCCGTGACAACAGTATGGCAACAAGTTTTGCGGTTCAGCGCAGTTGATCGAAATTGGTGGAAACGGGGTCGGGGAAGATTCGTGGCGCATGGCTGGCATGTGCGCGCTCAGGTTCAGCGCGGCCCATCCTGATACAGTCGCAGCAGGGCCGCCGCCTCGTCAGCGATGCGCTGGCGCAGCGAGGGCGGCTCCAGCACGCGCGCATGGCTGCCCCAGCCCAGCAGCCACTGGACGACATCGTCCTCCTGGCGCAGCCGCAGGGTGACGAACAGCGCGCCATCGGCGCTCTCCTCCTGCGCGACGGTGAAGAAGGAAGGCGCTTCACGCGCCCAGCGCGCGGTCTGCGCATCGAAGCGGATGCGCGCCTCGACGCCACCCCCCACCTCTGGGCGGCGCGAATAGGAGGGCAGGCTGGCGGGGCGTGTGAAGGTCTGGTCGAGCGTGGTCAGGTCCTCGATGCGATCTAGCCGGAAGTTGCGGCGATCCTTGCGCAGATGGCAGTAGGCGTGCAGATACCATACATCGCCGATGCGCGTCAGCGCGTAGGGGTCGGCCTCGCGCCAGCTCGCGCCTGGCTCGCTGCCTTGCCGCGCGTAATAGTGGAAGCGCACGCGCTGGCAGCCGACCACTGCGCCGCGGAGCGTGCGCAGCGTCGCCTCCGCCTGTGGCTGCAGGGCGATGCGCTCTGGCCCCATGCGAATACGCTCGCGTAGCTCCTCCACATCCTCGCGCAGGCGCTCTGGCAGGGCAGCGGTGATCTTGCTGGCGGCGCTCTGGGCAGCGGCGCGGTATTGCGTGTCGAAGCTGCGGGCCATCACATCGGCTCCGAGCGAGAGGATGGTGGCCTCATCGGCGGTGAAGCTGACTGGCGGCAGGAAATAGCCCTCCACCAACGCATAGCCCCGCCCCGGCGTCGAGATGATCGGCACGCCCGCCTGCCCCAGCGCGACCAGATCGCGATAGATGGTGCGCTTGCTCGTCTCCATCGTGCGCGCCAGATCTTCCGCGCGCCGCCAGCGATGCGCCTGAAGCTCCAGCACGATGGCCAGCAGCCGGTCGGTGTGA
>DATBTW010000067.1:0-9682 GCA_036559055.1 Ktedonobacterales bacterium | reverse complement strand
GGGGATGAGATTACGCGGGGAAGAACGGCGCGCTGGGAAAGAATTGCGCTGGCGAGAGATGCGCAGGCAGCGAAAGTGTCACGAGTGTGGCGCCCCTCACTGGCTCGAACTGCAACGCGCCGCCCATCTGCTCGATCGTGCGGCGCATCGCTCGGACGCGCTCCAGACTGTCATGTTGGGTCAGCAGGGCTTCGTAGACGATGACCGTCTGAGTGTGCTGAACGATGATGACGCTCTCCTTCCTGAATAACCGTCAGGCGCGGGGCCGCTGGCGTCCGGTGACTCCACGATGCGCCGCGCATGACATCCTTCGCAGCGTCTCCCTGGCTCGTCGCGGGCGGCGCGGCGCGTCTTCCTTAGACGCGAGCGGCGCACGGTACGCGCGACGAGCCAGCGGATATTCCGTGTCGCTATTGTACCTGAAAATGGTCGAATATGTCAGGGTTTCGATCAGCCGAACGGAGAACGTTCAGCGCTCAACCATTGCGCATGGTGTACCAGGCGGCGCGCAGCTTGCCCCAGCCCAGGCTGGAGAGGCTCAGCGGCTGGAAATGCAGCGGGTTCAACTCGGACGGCGTCTGGTAGAGTTGCCGCGACCAGTAGACCGGGCGGATGAAGTTGGGGCGCGTGGGCAGCAACATCAGCGCGTGCCGCCATTCGCGCTCGACGAACTGCGATGACGCCGCTTGCCGCGACCAGAAGAGCTGGAAGATGTCGGCGTCGTTGATGGCCTGGATCAGGCGCGGGTCCCACTGCTGGCCCGATTGCAGCAGCGTCACATCGCGCAGATACTGGTCGCCCATCGAGCGGGCCGCCGACTCGCACGACTCCACCACGGGCATATCCTGGTGCGAGTACGAGGCGAAGATGTGGCGATAGGCGCGCGCGATGGCTTGCTGGTAGGCGTCGGGCGAGTCGAGCCGCGCCACGGCCTGACCGACAAAGATCGAGATGGGAACCTCACCCCGCAAGACCATCCCCTGATAGAACTGCACGACGCCATTCACCGCCTGGCCAGGCTGCGCCGTCTCGGCGCGCATGCGAAACTCGTGCTGCTGCACATCCTCTTGCCAGGTGATGTCGAGGTAGTCAGGATTGAACTGAAAGCCCGGAGCCGATGGGATGATGCGCAGCTTCGTGCCGCGTTGCATCCCCGCCGAGCGCGCGGCACGTCCAGGGCGATAGTCGCTCAGCTTGCCGCCCAGCCGCTCCGCCGCCGAGCCTGCCACCTGTGCCAGCGCGGCGGGCGTATTGAGCGAGAGGTAGACGACCATGGGCTGCCATTGCTGCGCCTGAATCTCGCGCGGGTGGTACGCGGTGAACGTCACCCGCTCCAGCGCGGGAGTCGCTCCAGGCGCGCCATCCGCCGAGGCGCCTTTGCCGCGCGGCTGGGTGATGGGCTGTGGCGTCGGCTGCGGGGGCGGCGCGTAGCCCGGCGCGGGCGGCTCTGGCATGGGCGGCGTGTAGATCGGCGGCCCTCCCACCATTCCGAGAGCGCCCGGATCTACGAATGGCGGTGGCGCTGCGGGCACAGGCGGAGGGGGCGCCGCGGCAGTCGAGTCAGGCGGCGCTGGCGGGGAAGGTGGGACTCTGAAAGCGCCTGTGTCGTCAGGAGGGATGGCCTCCGCCTCTGCTGCCCCGTAATCCGGCGCCCCTCTCGTGGTATCGCCGTACTCGTAAGACTGACCCACACCTTCGTCGATGTCCCAATCTGCCGCCGAGCCGCCAACGGAAGGCGCTATTTCAGCAACCCAGGCGCTGCTCACGGCCATGTCCACCGCATCGGCCAGCGCGGCAGGCGCCTGGCCAGCGCCATATACGGCGTCGTACTGCGCCAGTTCCGGCGGCAGTGGGGTATCATCCAGGCGCACGGGCAGAATCCACGTGCCTTCGCCACGCGCGGCCTTTGCCTGGAACGCGCGTACCTCGGACTCGACCCACGGCGACTGCGCGGCGGCCTGCGACCAGCAGACGACCAGCAGGCTGGCGTCACGCAGCGCCTGCTGGCTCTCCTGCACATAATTGCCGCGTCCTGGCGCGCCGGAGACGTCAAACGTCACCTGGTAGCCAGTGTCGCGCAGCCGTGTCGCGATGGCCTGAGCCTGCCCGTGGTCGGAGCGCGCGAAGGCGATGAAGGCGCTGGGTCTCGGTATTGGTACACCCAGGTCAGAGGCGTCCGTGGAGTCAGTTGTGGCTTCCTCCGGCGCGGCGGCGGACTGGATGGCCTGCGCGCGAGGGGTTGCCGCGCCAAGTGTTGGAGTGAGCATGTCGGCGACGGTTGCGGGCGTCGCCGTCCACCCGTCCACCGCGTTATAGCTCGTCAGATCGGCGGGCAGCGGCGTCGCGTCCAGCCAGATCGGAACCAGCTTGCGGTCGCCGCCGCGCGCCAACTGCGACTGAAAGGCGCGCGTCTCGGAGGCGATCCAGGGGGATGCCGCAGCGGCTTTGGACCAGCAGACAATCAGCGCGTCAGCCGCGCGCAGGGCTTGCTGGCTCTCCTGCACATAGTTCCCACCGCCATGGGCGCTGGCTGGATCAAAGATGACCGTGTAGCCGCGCTGGCGCAGTGTCGCGGCGATAGGCTCGACGCGCGGGGTATCGGACCGCGCGAAGGCGATGAAGACCATGGGGGATGCGTTCGACATTGCGCGCCTCCTCGTACCAGGCTCCGCGTTCTGCCAAGCAGTGTAGCATACTCCGCAATAGCGCGTAGCGTGGGCCAGAGGAGGCGCGCACAGATGGACTCTCTAGAGGAGCCGCCCGCTCAGGTTGAAGGCAGGGCGTGGTCGTCGCTTGGCGGGCGCGGAGCTGTGTGACGCAGCGCGGCGAGCCTGTTAGTCAGGCTCTTCATGGGCGACTCCGCCTGCTCTGGCTGCTCTGGCTGCTCCACCTGCGCTTCGGTCGCGCTCCCATCGCCCGTCTGCCGCTGATTGCGGAAGAGCTGTGGCAGCGTCACGCCCAGCGGTCGCAACCCGCTCGCCCAGGCGTTGATCTCGGCGCCCAGCAGCGTGATGACGCCGATGTAGTAGAGGAAGATCAGGATGACGATCACCAGGCCAGCGGCGGAGCCGAATCCGGCGTCCTTGAGGAAGAGCCGTTGATAGATCGGGAACAGGAGTTCATACAGATTCAGCAGCACGGCGGTCGCCAGCGCGCCCGGCCAGGTGGTCTCCCAGCGCTGCCGGGTGTTGGGAACGACGTAATAGATCACTGCGAACAGGATGAACGCGACGACCACCCCGCCGACGAATCCCTCGAAGGTCAGCACGACGCCATTGCTCTGGGCGCCTGAGGGCAGCACGTTGCTCAGCACGGCCCCTGGCACGCTGGACGCGAAGAACGCCAGCGGCGCCAGCAAGAGAAACAGCAGCATCATCAGCAACGCCATGATGTTCTGCTTGAGGAACGAGCGCACATCCACGCGATAAATCACCGCGAAGATGTTATCCAGCGCGACGAAGAGGCGTGACCCCGAAAAGATCGCCGCGATGATGGCGATGATCAGCAGCGCGCCCGCGTTCCGCTGCAGCGCGGCCAACGCTCCGGTGACAAAGGATTGGCCCGCGCCTGCCGGGAAGCGGCTCGCAAGCCCATTCACAAACGAGTGATACGCTTCCGGCGAGAGCGAGCCAAGCACGAAGCCAGCGATGGCCAGCACCGCCAGCAAGATCGGCGCGATAGCGGTCAGATAGTTGTAGGCTAGCATGCCAGAGAAGCTGAGCATCCAGTCTTCATTGATCTTGGTCCAGAAGCTCGTCGCCTTCTTGACCTGGTGTTTGGCGCTGCTTGCCATGCCATCCTCCTGCGCGGATGGTTGCTGAACCTTCTGTCGCATCTAACCACCATCTCTTTCTCCTGCGCGCGGCGCCAGGCTGAGCGTCATCCCGTGCGCCAGGCATCGCATGAGTGGCGCCACTTGCGTCCGCAGACGCGCTATCCACGCGCGACGCTCATCCGCATGCGTAGACAGCATACGCCAATCGCCGGGCCAATCGCGGCGCGCGTTACGCCGCCTGCCGCTTTCACGTTGTATCAGTCAGTCAGAGGAATGCGTGTGCAGCGCAGCGGTTATGAGCGGATATGGGGGTGGCAGCGGATGGCGCCCAGACGGCGAGGCGCGCGAGCCTCTGCGCTCAACGATGACGCGGCCCCCAGCGCGGAGCCGCTCTTTCCCGACGAGCCGACCGAGGATGCCCCAGACGCGGCTGCCATGACGGGCGAACTGCCAGGCTGGGCGCCGCCGCCCGCGCAGCCCTACCTCGCGCCCGCGCTGGCGCCCGACCCCATGCGCTCGCCCGCCGCGATGGATGACCCCGATCTGCCCTGGTGGCTGGCGCTGAATCGTGTCAAAGGCATCGGCCCGGCGCGCTTCTCGCTCCTGCTCGACGCCCTCGGCTCGGCGCGTGGCGCCTGGGAAGCCACGCCCGCCGATCTGCGCCAGGCCGGGCTGGATGAGCGCACCGCCAGCGCCTTCGAGCGGCAGCGTCGCGCCATCACCCCGGCGGCGGAGCTGGAGCGGCTCGTGAGCCAGCGCATCGGCGCGCTGCGCGTCATCGATGCGGAGTATCCACGCCTGCTGCGCGAAATTCCCGCGCCGCCACCAGTCATCTATGTGCGCGGGCAGTTGCTCGCCGAAGACGACCTGGCGATTGGTGTCGTCGGCACGCGCAATATCAGCGTCTACGGGCGACAGGTGACGGAGCGGCTGGCGGGCGATCTGGCGGCGCAGCGCGTCACTATTGTCAGCGGGCTGGCGCGCGGCGTCGATACCCACGCCCACACGGCGGCGCTGGATGTCGGCGGGCGCACCATCGCCGTGCTGGGCTGCGGCCCCGATCTGGTGTACCCGCCAGAGAATGCGCGGCTGGCGGCGCGCATCGTGGAGCAGGGCGCCATCGTGACGGAGTTTCCGCCCGGAACCCAGCCCGAGGCGGGCAACTTCCCCGCGCGCAACCGCATCATCAGCGGCCTCTCGCTGGCGGTGCTGGTGACAGAGGCTCCCGAGGCCAGCGGCGCGCTCATCACGGCGCGCTTCGCCGCCGAGCAGGGGCGCGACATCTTCGCCGTGCCGGGCGCGATCACCAGCCGGGGCAGCGTCGGCACGAACCAGCTCATCCAGGACGGCGCGAAGCTGATTCTCTCGGCGGAGGACGCGCTGACCGAGCTGAACCTGAGCATGGTTCCGCAGCAGATGGAGTTGCGCGAGGCGCTGCCCGCCGACGAGACCGAGGAGGCGCTGCTCGCCAGCCTGCGCGCCGCTGGCGACCCCCAGCACATCGACAACCTCTGCCGCGCCAGCGGGCTGCCCGTCGCGCGGGTCTCCGGCGCGCTGGCGATGATGGAGTTGAAGGGCATGGTCGCGCTGGTCGGGCCGATGACCTATGCGCTGATGCGGTGAGGAGCACGGGGGTAAGGTCGCGGCCATCAATGGCCGACGCACGGCACGGACGAGGCATAAGTGCCCCGTTATCGCCGCCGTAGGCTGGCATCGTGCGGCTTTCAAGCCGCGTCCGCGTGCTCCGGCCATTCATGGCCGAGAGCAGTCTCCACCTGCGCTCTACCTTTTCAGATCGTTTGCAGGTGGGTGGGCAGGTGACCGGTGTCGTTGTGCCGCAGCACCAGCCGCTCGCGCCCGCCGCCCAGCACGATCTCGCTGACGCCGCAGTGCTGGATGGTCGTGTGCATCCACTGCCTGCCCGACGCGCCCATCATCCGGGCGATGAGATAGCTGATAAGGTTGCCGCTGGAAACTACAATCTCTCTGGTCGTTCGCTCCACATCGGCTGCGGGGAGCTGGAACCATTGGCGAAAGACCTGCTGCGCCTGGCGGTCGCTGCGGCGCAGGTGGTCAGGTGTGGCGCTCTCGCCCAGCAGCGCCACTGTGGAGGCCGGCACGCTGGGAAGGCACTCCTTCAGCAGCGGTGACGGGCGTAGCTCCACATCAGGGAAGTAGCTCGCGATGATCTGCGCCGTCTCGGTTGCGCGCATCAGCGTACTGTGGTGAATGATGCTCACTGCGAGGCCGCTGAGCCGCTGCCCAACCAGATGCGCCTGCTCGCGGCCCACCTCCGTCAGCGGGCCATCGCCGGGGTCGGGCGCCGCCAGCGTGGCTTCATACTTCCCATGCCGCACGAGATAGAGGATGCGATACGGAATCGGTGACAGACTCTCGACATCCAGCATAGCATGCGCCCCCTCCCCAGCGTCGTTGACCCATCCAGATCGCTCGCAGCCAGCGTCTTCAGCATACGTTGGGCGTTCGCTCGATTGCCAGTGGCTGCGACCATTGCCCAACCATTGCCGCGCGGTCGGAGGCGTATACTGTGGGCCAGTGAGAGCGCGTTCGCCGCAGTGTTGGGGGAATCCGCATGAGTGATGAGCCAGTCGCATCGCCAGCATTGGTCGACGCCGAGGCGCTGGGCCGCTACCTGGCCGCTGCGCTGCCGGGGCCAGACGCCGCCGAGCCGCTCCAGGTCGAGCGCATCCGTGGCGGCCATTCCAATGAAACCTTCTCCATCCGGCGTGGGCGCGACCACTGGGCGCTGCGTCGCCCGCCGCGTGGCCCGCTGCTGCCCACCGCGCACGACGTGGGGCGCGAGTATCGCGTGCTACGCGGGCTGGAGCAGACCAACGTGCCCGCGCCGCGCCCGCTGCTGCTCTGCGAAGATGACGCCATCATCGGCGCGCCCTTCTATCTGATGGAGTGGGCGCAGGGCGTCGTGATCCGTGCGGCCTTGCCACCCGCATACGAGGCCGATGTGGCGGCGCGTCATGGGCTGGGCAATGAGGTGATCGACCGATTAGCCGACCTGCACGCCGTGGACTGGCAGGCCGTCGGGCTGGCTGATCTGGGCAAGCCGCAGGGCTATCTGGAGCGCCAACTGCGCCGCTGGACCGGCCAGCTCGACGCCTCGCGCAATCGTCCGCTGCCCGACCTGGACGCCGTGACGGCCTGGCTGCACGCGCACCTGCCAGAGTCGGGCGCCGCCACGCTGGTGCACGGCGACTATCGCCTCGACAATCTGATGTTCGAGCCGCAGCCGCCTGCCCGCGCCGTCGCCATTCTCGACTGGGAGATGGCCACGCTGGGCGACCCGCTGGCGGACGTCGGCTATCTGCTCTCCTTCTGGCGCGAGCCGGGCGATCCGGACTTTGGCGCGCTGGGCGACGCCGCCTGGAATATCTCGGCGCAGCCCGGCTTCCCCACGCGCGCGGAGCTGGTGCAGCGCTACGCTGCGCGCACGGGTCGCCAGATGGATCACGTCGCCTTCTACATCGCGCTGGCCATCTGGAAGCTGGCCATTCTGCTGGAGGGCAGCTACAAGCGCCACCTGGCCGGCACGACCGACGACCCCTTCTTCGCCAGCCTGGGCGAGGGCGTCCCGCTGCTGGCGCGCCGCGCGCTGGCGGTCTGCGAGGGCCAGGCAGGCGTGTAGCCGAGGGCGCAGGGAGGCGCGCGAGCTGACGACGCAGAAGATCAATGTACGTGTGCTATACTCGGGCAGAGTTAGATGACTCCATGCGCCGCATCAGACGTGTGGGCGAGAGGAGGGAAGAGCGATGGCCGCATCATATCCTCTCAACGACTGGCTGGTCGATGGGCCGCAGCGCGAGCCAGCCGATACGCGCGTGCGCAGTGGCTACCCTGTCTGGATTCTTGTAAGCGTCTGGCGTGCGCGTGGCGACTCGGACGCCGATGTCATCGCCGAATATGCGCTCGATCCGAACGAGTGGCAGGCCGCCAAAAACTATTACCTCGCCCATCAGGCCGAGATAGACGCCCGGCGCGCGCGCAATGATCAGGCGGGTGTAGCGCTTCCCGGCGCCATCCTCATCGAGGATTTTCTCTCCTCCGATGACGCCTCCTCACCGTCTGCGGCGGACGATACAGAGAAAGCGTAGCGGCGCGTGCTACGGATTCTGCTTGACGAAGGCATCTCGCGTGCAGTGACGCGGGAGTTGCTATCGAGCGGCTATGCCGTCGAGCATGTGCTCGATCTCAGCCTCAAAGGCCAGCCTGACCCAATCATCTTTCACGTCGCGCAACAGCGAGTAGCTGCGATCTGCACGCTCAATCGCGCCGACTACCTGCTGCTCGCTACAGCCTGGACAGCCTGGGGATTGGGGCTACACTCCGGACTGATTACTCCGCGACCGGGCCGTCAGCCGAAGCCCGTCGCGATCACTCAAACACTACGCGCACTCTTCGGCCAGGCCACGACACTCCAGGGTCAGGTGATATACCTCTGACAGAGACGATGCGGAACGATGTCGAATCAAGCGAGGTTCCATGACCGATCAGTCAGATGCGATCATCGAGACGGCGGAAGAGGCCGCCGAGCCAGATACATTCCTCAGCCTGAAGGCGGGCAGCACGGAGATCTACTTCGTGCGGCACGGCGACGCGCTGCCGGGGCAAGACGAAGTGGTACTCGGCGACTACGACGCGCAGGCGCTCAGCGAGCTGGGGCGGCAGCAGGCGCTAGCGCTGGCGACCCGCATGGCGTTCTATAAGCCCACCGCGGTCTACAGCAGCCCGACGGGGCGGGCCGTGCAGACCGCGCGCGCCACTGCCGATGCGCTCGGCCTCACCGTCACCATCGACGACGACCTGTGCGAAGTCGAGCTTGGCCCCATCGGCGGCGACCTCAACACCACCGACCCCGCCGAAGTCTCGAAGCTGCTGCGGCTTCGTCTGCGCGAGATCGCCCACATCGCCGTCAGTGGTGGCCGTTGGAGCGCCATCCCCGGCAGCGAGCCGACGGAGCATCTGCGGGCGCGCATCACGAGTGCAGTCGGGCGCATCCACCAGCGTCACCCCGGCGAGCGGGTGGCCATCTTCTCGCACGGTGGCGCCATCAATGCCTTCTTCGCCGACCTGCTGGGGCTAGATCGCGACTACTTCTTCCCCGCCGCCAATACCAGCGTCTCCGTGGCGCGCGTGCAGGGTGAGCGCCGCCTGCTGATGGCGCTCAACGACATCTCGCACCTGCGCGAGGCGGGCGTCCTCGATGCGAGCGTCCGCCCACCTGGCGAATAGGCCCGCGCTGAGGATTTGACTGGCGCGGCGAAGAGCCGCTTGTTCTGTGCTATCATGCGGCATGGAGCCGTGCTGAAGGAGTGCGCAACCATGCAGCAGAATGTCGTGAGCCGTGACCCAGACGTATTGGGTGGGACGCCCGTCTTCACCAATACGCGGGTTCCTGTGCAAACGCTGCTGGACTACCTGGAAGATGGGCAGTCGCTTCAGGCGTTCCTCGATGATTTTCCGTCCGTGAGCCGCGAACAGGCGGTAGCAGCCCTCGAACACCTCAAAGATCTGCTCTTGCAGTCCCCAGCATGAAGGTTCTCCTGGACGAATGCCTGCCGCGTCGGCTCAAACATGAGCTGTCCGGGCATGCGGTTTCGACGGTTCCTGAAATGGGATGGGCCGGAACCAAAAATGGCGCACTGCTCCGACTGGCTGAGGCAACCTTCGACGTGTTCGTGACGGCTGATCAGAATGTCGCCTACCAGCAGAATTTGCGCTCGGTCGTGCTGGGGATTGTCGTGCTCGTTGCCGCCAACAATCGACTGGAGACCTTGCGACCGCTGATGCCAAAAGTCGCAGTCGCCCTGCGGACGATCCAACCAGGCGATCTCATTCGCATCACGGTGTAGGCGCCTGCGCGAGGCGGGCGTC
>DATBTW010000066.1:0-1700 GCA_036559055.1 Ktedonobacterales bacterium | reverse complement strand
CATCATTGGATTCGCTCCTACGCCCGCAGTGTAGGCCATGGCGCAGCTACGGCGCAAGTGCGCAGGCGGCAGGGGAAGCAACGGGCGGGTAAATCCGCCCATGACTCCACGACATCCGCCGACCGGCATGCCTGCGCGCTAGCCCATCATGGCTGCGGCAGCCTGCCTCATCTTCCTACACGCATTGCTTGTCTCTGGCGACCCAGCTACACTCGCTCTTGAGCGCAGGGAGCGCAGGGCACGGCATCAGCCGCTGGCGCCGTGGCCGGGTGAGGGAGGCGAAGCACATGGCGACAGTGGGAACAGGGTTCGCACGACAGCGTAGCGTATCCATCGCAGCGCCCAGATGGGACGCTCGACTCTACGACGGGCTGCGTATTCGTCGGATTCCAGCGGAGACGCGCAATGCGCTGATCCACGCGCTGGGCGAGCTGGGCGTCGAGGCGGAATTTCTGCTGGTACTGGTCGACGCCGCGCCAGGAGCCATCCGCCCGACGCCGCGCGACGGTGAACTGTTCTTGCAGCGGCTGACGGCCTCGCTGACGCGCCTGATTGATGCCTCCGCCACGCTGGAGATGGCCACCCAGGGCTACCTGACGGCGCTGGAGGCAGGCTATCCCGGCGTGAACGACAGCCCGGACGAGGCCTGGTGGCCGCCCTTCAGCGGCTACACCCTGCGCGGCGATTCGCTGGAAGCGCGACTGCGGCGCTGCGGCTATGCCTGGCGCTACGTGGCGGAGTCGCGGCTGCCCGTCCACATGGAGGCCATCCTGGAGCAACTGGCGCTGACCCTCTATGCGCTGGCGAGCCTGCCACCGGCTGGGGCAGTCCCCGTCTCGATGCTCTACCACGGCCTCTACGCGCTCTCGTCGGCGCTGCATGGCGACATTGTGCCGCGCCACATCCTCAGCGGTAGTGGCGATGCGCGCTACCCCGGCGCGCTGGCCAGCGTCGCCCGCCTGCGCGAGCTGAACGCCAGCGGCGACACCTCGCTCGATAGCGACATCGCCTGGGCGCGCGCGCAGTATGCCGCCGTCAGTGGCGCACGGTCGGCGCTGGGCGGCGCGCAACTGGCGCATCCGGCGCAACTCGCGCAGGCCACAGATGCACGCCTGCTCGCCGCCCACGCCGCCTACGAATGGGGCAGCGCCATCGGCTTTATGGAATCGCTGCGCAAGCGCGCCTGAGCAGGTCGGAGTTGGCCGCAGCCGATTTGCCGTGGCGCCACGCCGCTGCTACAATGCCAGATAGTGCAGGCGCCGACCAGATCGCCGCGCGCCGCCAGCGCCCGCCAATCTACGCCAACCCAGGGGATTGCGCCGCCATGATGGAAGACCTCGACGAATCGTATGCCCACGCCACAGCCGAGGCCACGCCTGCTGACGCGGCGCCACAGGGCGCGGAGGTTGGTCCACGCGCGCCGGTCACGCCGCGCGAGTGGGTCAGCCCAGGGGTCAGCGTGCACAAGCGCATCCTGACGTGGCTTGGCGTGGCGCTGGTGGCCATCCTCTTCTTCTTCATCGCCGTACACGAGGGCGCTCCGGCGCTGGTCAGCACGGTCATCGGCGTCATCTTCATCGGCGGCTTCGTCGGCTACCTGCGCGTCGTCGCGCCCACCCCCTTCACGCTGCGGCTGGATGAGCACGGCGTCACCCGCACTGATCGCGATGTCGAGCCGCTGCTGATTCCCTGGGGCAGTG
>DATBTW010000065.1:0-3339 GCA_036559055.1 Ktedonobacterales bacterium | reverse complement strand
ACACTCGCCGTCATCTCAGACGCTCCTCTCCACCTCACACTCGCATACCTCAACCGCTGTCGTATAATCGCTCCCGCTGACGCCTCCTCTCATTGCCAGCTCATTACCTTGCAGAAAGCAGGATGTAGCCGATGGATTCCTTGACCGCGACGTGCGTAGCCTGTCGCGCCAACCGCGATGAGATCGTCGCGCCGGGTGGCGCGCTCTACGACGACGGCCTCTGGCGGCTTGAGCACACCTTTGAGCCAATCCCGATGGTCGGCTGGCTCGTGCTCAAGCCCATCCGGCATGTCGAGAGTCTTGCCGACCTCACCGCCGAGGAAACCGCCGCGCTCGGCCCGCTGCTGCGGCGCATCACGCAGGCGATGACCGAGACGCTCGCCCCGGCGCGGGTCTACGCCGCGCTCTTCGCCGAGGCGGTTGCGCATCTGCACATCCACCTGATCCCACGCGCCGCCGATCTGCCCGAGGAGCGTCGCGGCCCCGATGTCTTCGCGCTGCTGAGCGCGGCGGGCCACTCCGGCCAGAATCAGGGCGATCCGGATGAAGCGCGGCGTGTGGCGCTGGCGATCAAGGCGCGGCTGGCCCCGGCGCCTGAAGCTGCCGCCGGCTACGCGCCCACCGTCGTCCAGGTTCCCGCCCAGATGACGGCGCCAGAGCCAGCCGCCGCCACCGTCACTTCGCAGCCGTAGGGCGTCAGCGTGGCGGCGGTGACGCTGGGGCCGCCGGCGACATTGGCGCTGCTGAGCGCGCTGAAGGTCAGCCCCGTGGGCGTCTTCGCCAGCGTAGGCGAGAAGCTGACGCTGGCCCCGATGACCTGCCCCGCCGTGGCGCTGGCCGCCCGCAGCGCGATGAACCCCACTTGCTGCGCCCCCGGCGACTGCGTGATGCGATAGACGCCGCGCCGCCGCTGGCGTGTCTCCTCGGCGATGCGCAGCCGCGCCAGCATGCCCTCGGCGCGATCGGCGTAGTTGTCGAGTTGGAGCGTCAGGCTGATCTCGCCACTGGCCGCCTCGCGATAACGTGTCTCGGCGATCCAGAACTGATTGACGCCCGGCGTGGGCGCGCTGGAGAGGCGCAGCCCGCGCGTCGCCAGCTCCGGCGCGAAGAGATTACCATCGGCGCGCACATGGCTCAGCGGGATGCTGGCGCCATTGGCGTCGCGCACGCCGCGCAGCGTCATCTCCACCTTATCGCTGGGCTGGCTGAAGGCGGCCAGCCAGGCGTTGGCGATGGTGGTGGCCTGCGCCAGCGTCAGCGGCAGCCGCCCCAGCGAGCGGCGCAGCTTGCGGCGGCGAAAGGGCGCGTTCCCCTGCGAGCCGTCGGCGTTCAGTCGCGCGTCGCTGACCGAGACGACCCCTGGCCCCACCTGCGCATCGACATACGCCACCTGCACGACGTTATAGGCGCGCTCGGTCGAGGGCGCCACGCGCCAGCCCGCGATATCGTCGCCGATGGCGATATAGGAAGTGGTCGCCACGTCGCGCTGATGCGCCTGAAGCTGCCAGGTCGGGAAGCCCGCCGGATCACGATTGCGCGGGTGGTCGTAGACCGTCCAGGTGTAGTCGCCGAGCGCGCCCATCAGCTCATGCAATATCTCCTCCAGGTTGTAGCCATCGTAGGCGGGCGCGAACGTGGCGCTCGGCTGACTGGGCAGCACAGCGGATTGATCCTGGTCGAGCGGCAGCCACGCCGCGCGCCGCGTGAACTCCGCCGCGATGATGCCCTGCGCCGTCGTGGGCGTGGTATAGGCCGCGTCGTCGGGATCATCGCGCAGCGCGGCGCCCGCGCCCAGCGCCGTCAGCGCCAGATAATCGCCCGCGCGCTCATCCATGACCAGCGCCGGATCAGCCCACTCCCCGGCGAACGCGGTGAACAGGCCGTCGCGCAGGCAGACACGCGCGAACATCGCCAGCTCGGGGCGCGGCAGGCGCGCGTCCTCCAGCTTCAGCGCGCAGGTCAGATCCCCGAAGCCGCCCGGCGCTACCGTCGTGAACTCCAGCGCCTCGATCCGCTCGCCATACTCCTGTGCGATCAACGGATAGGCCGTCGACGGCGCCGTGTACGCAGTGAGCGACAGGTTGCTCCGTAGCATCGATCCACTCCCCCCTCCATCGTCCTCCGCTCATCGCGCGTCACAGCCCCGCCATGCGCGTCAGCCCGCCCGGTCGTCGCCACGCGCGGTTGGCAGCCTGATCTTGCGCCGCGCCCCAGGCTTGCAGCGCCTCGCGCAGTGTCGCCTGCTCGGCGCCCACCAGCGCCAGCAGCTCATCTGGCGCGGGCTGATCGGGCCGCAGCGCCAGCAGCGGCGTCGCGCTGACGCTCAGCGACGCCACACTGCCCCACGCGCTCCCCGCCGCCGGATGCTCCGCCGCCTGCGTGGTCGGCCCCGTCTGCCGCGCTACCTTCGGCTTGTGGACTGCCTGGCGCGGCGCCCGTTTGTGGCCGGCCCGCTTGCTGTTGACGGCGCCACGGCGTGTGGCTCGCGGTTTCCCGGCGCCTGTCGGTCGGATGCGCGCCATCCCCTGCCTCCTCTCAGCCTCACATCACCTCGGATACAGATACAACGGACTGTACTGGATCTCCACCGCCAGCGGCAGCACCGCCCCCGCGCCGTCCGCTACATAGCCCGCCAACTGATTGACGCCGACGCCACCCGCCGCCGTCGCGGTGGAAGCGATGGAGAGCGTCGGATCGAGCGTCAACTGCGGATCCGCCCCGCTATTGACGTTGATCACCCCCGTGCCGCTCGTCCCTGGCCCACCGCCCGCATGCGCCGGACTCGGTAACGCGCTGCCCTCCAGCGAATAGGTCGTCGCCGCCGCGTCCCCCACCGCCGCCCGATTGACGAGCAACCCATCCTGGTAGACCCACAGCCACTGGTTGGTGACGACGAACGGCGCATTGCTCGGATTGTTGACGAGGCCCATCACCAGCGAGCCATCGATGGGCAGCAGCAGTTGCCAGTTCACTCTGGAGGTCGAGCCGCCACCTGTGTTATCCACCCACTGCGCGCGGGGCGTAAGGAAGTTGCGCGTCAGGTCGGTCAGCGCGCCGACAGGCAGCGCGGGACTGCTGACTGGCCCGCTATCGGCGATCGTCCACGTCGAGGAGGCGGAGAGCGGCGCGACGAAGGGGCCGTAGTACGCCCCCAACTGATCGGTCTGGGTCGTCTCGCCGTACCATGCCTCGCTACGTTGCTGCGTCACTGCTCGCGTCTGGACGTTGGCGAGGTTGCCCCCCGATTCTGCCGTCCAGAAGCGCGAGAGCACATGATAGCTGCCCAGCGCATCGGAGGGAGCAAAGCTGAAGGCGCGCGGGTTCCACGAGGGGTTGAGC
>DATBTW010000064.1:0-10510 GCA_036559055.1 Ktedonobacterales bacterium | reverse complement strand
GGTGGGGACGGCGCATGGGCGGACGCTGGACAACCTGCTGCTGAACCCGACGCTGGCGGATCTGGTGGGGGGCATTCAGGCGGTGACGCTGGGGGATGAGGAGGCGCGGCGGCGGGGGACGCAGAAGACGGTGCTGGAGCGGAAGGCGCCTCCCACCTTCGATGTGCTCATCGAGCAGGAGGAACGCCACCTCGTCGGCATCCATCTCGAACTGGCGTCGGCGGTGGACGCACTGCTGCGCGGCGAGGCGCCTGTACGCACGATGCGCGAGCGTCTGCCCGATGGCGCCATCCGCCAGTGGAAGGAGCACGCCGCGCGCATGGGGCGGCCCGATGGCGTCGGCCTGCCCACGCGCGAGGCGCCAACGACCCGCATGGAGAGCGGTGGCGGCGGCGCTCGCCCGCGTGGCTCGCGTGGGGCAGCGCTGGCGGGCGCGCGCGCAGGCGATCAGTGGTGGGAGAGCGGCGCATCATCCAGCGCGACCTCCGCGAATGGGCGTGGCGGCGACGGGGCTGATGCGCCGCGCTGGCTCGATTCGGAGCTGGCCCGCAGCGCCGCGCTGGTGGCCGACCGTGACGCCCCCCATGCGGAGACAGATCTCGCTGGCTTCCGCAAGCGTCGTATCTACCCCTTTGGGGTGAGCCGCGTGCGGCTCGATCAGGTCATTCGCGAGCTGGGGCTGCCAGCGGTGGTGAGCCGCGATGAGCGCGACGCCGATGCGCTGCTCGTCCTCAAGAGCATGTATCGCAAGCAGCCCGACCGCGTGGATGCGGCGCAAGCGGCGGGCATGCCGGTCTATATCCTGCGCAGCGGCGGGCTGGAGCGTCTACGCGAGACGCTCAGCGAGATGTTCCACATCGAGCGACGCGTCGGCCCAGACACGGCCGCCGCCAGCGTCGTCGCTGACGAGGATGACGAAGGCGGCGGCGAGGGCGAGGAGTAGCAGAGAGGCTTGGCTGGTTGAAACTGGCGCCTGGGAGGCGGCTAGCGGCGTCGCGAAACTCTCCTCCCGCTGGCCGAATGGAAGTTGTGCACGGTCAACAGCCTGGACTCCACGAGCCACGCTTCACCGGCTAATTGCTGCGCACAAAGTCCGCAATCCAGTTGGTTTCCCACGCTGTTCCGCCATCGGCGGAAAACGCTTGCTCCCAGTGGAACGAGGCGCCGGTGATGTCCGACCAGATCACGCGACGAAAAATGTACGCGCCCTCCCAGGGTGTGTGCGCATACCCGACGATGCGCCCGTCCGTGCCAGCGGCAATCACCGGCTGCAAGTCGAAGCCGCTGCTGGCGTCCGCCTCATAGATGCGCCACTGCTGCGTTTGGGGATCGAAGAGCCGCACCACCAACTCCTCGATAGTCCCAGACGTGCGGTTAAGTGTGACTTCCTCGATGTGGCCCAGGCCGTTCATCAGCTTGCGGACAACCGACGCGCCGCCAAACTCTTCCCAGGACGTTGAACCCTTCAGCCATTCCCGCAGACACCGATTTCGGAGCGTCCAGGAGCCGATGAAGAAATCAAAATCCGCCCGGCCATCCCGCTCCTGCTGCTTGAAGGTTGGCTCGCTCATGCTCGCTCCTCCTCCCGTAGACGCAACGTTGATCGCAGCGACGAGCTTGCTGTCGCCGACTATACGCTGCCAGTTCCTTCTCCAGGATACAGGCAAATGCGGTCAGGGGAGAGATTTCGCGCCTCAGGCGAGCGCCTGGGCGACCGCTCCGCAGACGTGATTCACGATATTTTGCCCGCTGCCAAAGGAATTCTGCTCGCCAGTATAGACCGTGATGATGTACGTCTCGCTGCCCACGGTGACGATGCCCGAGGTATTGACGAACCAGGAGCCATCCGGCCCTGGCACCCAGCCATCCTTCATCGCCACGGTCGCGTGGCTGGGCGCGGTATCGCCCACGCCGAAGCGCTGATCGCTTTCGATGCTTTCCATCAGGTTGAAGGCCAACGCGCGGTCAGAGCTATTCAAGATCTTGCCCGCTTGCAGCAGCGAGAGCAGGCGCGCCATATCGGACGGCGACCACTCGCCCCAGCCCCAGCCGGAGTCATTGGGGCCATAGTCAGTGATGCCCCACGACTGCATGTAGCCCTGCTCGCCTCCGCCATAGCCAATGGTATCGTAGATGACCTGCGCGGCATTGTTGTCGGAGTGCTCGATCATCGCCGTCATCGTCGCCATTTCGAAGCTGTTTGGCCCGCGCCCCTGCGATTCGATCATCGTCAGATACGAGACCAGCAGCGGGACTTTGGCCGAGCTGGCCATGATGAACGTGTTTCCAGGATGATAGGTGTAGACCACGTTGCGCGAGACGTCATCGACCTGGACACCCACGTTATCGCCCAGGCCGCTCAGATAGCTGGCGAGGCTGGGCGAGAGCGCATCGAAGCCAGCGGTGGTTGGCCCACTGGGCTGCGTCGCGCTGAGCGCCGTCGTTGCGGTCCACGCGCTACCTTTGCGGCTGGGGCTGGCCCAGGTGACGGCATACCAGAGCGCGCCCTGGCTCCATTGCGCCGCGCCCGTCAGCGTGACGGCGGCATTGGTATTCAGGCTGACGGCCCGCGCGCTCGCTCCCGGCGCTGTGCGCAGCGCGCCATCCTGCGTTGTCCAGAAGCGCCCGCCCGCCGAGGGGAAGGCAGTCGGCGCGCCAAATGTGTGCAGGTAGTCCAGGCCCATCGGCTGCATGGTGGTCGCCTGGGGCGCATCGAGGTCGCTCAAGATGATCGCCTGCCAGAATGCCTGCGCCAGCAGATGATGCGGCTGGCCGTCGCTGCCCGTGACGGTCAGGGACAGCGGCTCGGTGAGCGGCTCGCCGATGTCGCGTTGCCAGCCATGCGGCGCCACCTGCGCCTGCGTGATGTACGACCAGATGGGCGCTGGGATGCTATGCCCGACAAACGCGCCCCCGCGCGAGCCTTCCACCACGAACGCGCCGCCGCCCAGCGCCACGCTCTGTGGCAGCGGCGCGTTGGGCTTGATGTGTTGCTTGACGCTGGCTGGCTCGGCGCGCAACTCCAAAGGCAGCGTGGCCTGACGCAGCTTCGCATAGGTGAGGCCGCTGCCCGCGCCGCCGATCAGCGCCGCGCTGCCGCCGGTCAGCAGGGCATGGCTGAGTGGCAGCCACTCGACATCGGTCGTCGCGTCGAGGTCGCCATCACGCGCCAGCTCTGGCGCCAGGTCGTGATCCGCCGAGGTCGCGGCCTGCTGTGGCGCTGATCCCTGGCTCGCCCGTAGCAGCGCGCCGTTGGCGAAGAACTGCGCCAGGCCGAGATTGCAGGTGAAGGCGGGGGTGATCGCGGCGCCGAGGGTGGCCAGGCCGCCATGTGCGGCATAGCCCGCCGCGAGCTGGGCGTCCACGGGATAGGTCTGCGCGCCAAAGTTGGCGTCGTCGGCTGCGAGCGGTGTGATGGCGGTCGCGCTCACCCAGGCGCGCGCGCCGCGTGGAAGGTGATCGGGCGGGCCGCCAAATGGCGAGGCCAACCCCAGCGCGGGCCACAAGACGCTCGCCAGCAGCGCGGGCAGCACCAATAGCAGCGCCGCGCCTGCCAGCCCGCCCCACACCAGCGGCTTGATCTTGCGCGGACGCTGGAAGGGCGTCAGCCGCAGCGGCGGGATGCGATCGTCGAGCCAATCGAAGGTCATCAACGGCTTGGCGGGCGCTTCAGACGCTCCCAACGCCGCGCCAGACAGCGGCGGCGCTGGCAATGTGCCTGCCTCGGCATCTGTGCGAGCGTCCAGCACGGTGAGCGTCGACGGCGTGGCTGGCGCCTCATGCGTGGGCGCGCTCTCAGCGCCGCCGAGGATGGCGCTCAGCGCGTCGGCCTGTGGCTCTGGCTCCTCGGTGTCTGGAACCCCCGGAAGCAGCGGCGCCTGCTCTTTATCCGGCGCTGCCAGAGTAGTGAGCGGAGAAGCGACAGCGTCGTCGGCGTCGGCGGCAGGCAGTCCAGCGGGCTTAGCATCGGCGGCAGGCTCGCTCGCCGTGGCCTCGCTGGCGGCGGCCTCTTCGGCGGCTGGCGTCTCCGTCGGCTCGGCTGGCGCGCTGATAGCGCTGGGATCGCTGGGATCGCTCTCGCTGGCGGCGCTGCTGCTGATGGCTTTGGCGTCGTCTGCCTGAGGGCGCTGCTCTTCGTCTTCGCTCATCGCCACTGGCTCCGCGTCCTTTCCGTGAACGACCCTCGACATTGCTCAGCTCAGCCGCGTATCTGGCGCCACTTCGCGCCAGCGGCGTGCGGCATTGGCGCGTCACAATCGGCGAGTTAATAGTTATAACGTATAGAGGGGATCGAGTTACACCAACAGGGCTGAGAAGTGATTGAGAACATACCCGCACAGTGTCGTGCGTAGCGACGCGGTTGTCGCCACAGCAGAGGAGATGAGATGGATGGCGAACTGGCTTGCCAATGGCGTCTTCGTGCAATGGCTGCTCACGCTGGGCGGTATCATCCTGGTGGACATCGCGCTCAGCGGTGACAATGCGCTGGTGATCGGAGCCGCCGCCAGCCGCCTGCCACAGCGCCAGCGCGCCATCGCGCTCCTCTGGGGCGGCCTGTGCGCCGCCATCCTGCGCATCGGGTTGACAGGCATCGCTACCGAGCTGCTGCTGATCCCGCTGCTCAAGACGCTCGGCGCGGCAGTTATCCTGTTCATCGCGATTCGCATGCTCTTGCCTGAGAAGGAAGATGCCAACGGCGCGCGTCACGCCTCAGATCGGCTTATGCCCGCCATCATCTCCATCCTCATCGCCGATGTCACGATGTCTATCGACAATATCCTGGCGATTGGCGCGCTGGCGCATGGCGATATTTCGCTGCTGATCGTGGGGCTGGCGATCAGCGTCGCGCTGCTGCTGCTGGCGAGCGCGCTGGTGGCGCGGCTCATCGAACGCTTCTGGTGGCTGATGGACCTGGCGGCGCTGGTGCTGGGCTATCTGGCGGCGCAACTGGTGATCCAGGATCCCATCGTGTCGCGCTGGGCCGATCTGACGGGCGTGCGCGCTACGGCGCTGACGGTGGGGCTGGTCGTGCTGGTGGGTGTGGTGGCGCTATGGCAGCGGTTCGCGCAGGCGCGCCGCCGGGCGAAGCGTGAGGATGTCGGAGCGATCACCGGAACGACCGATACGGCGTCGTCCTCGGATGAAGCCGAGGCACACGAGGACGCGCAGCAGATCGATCGTTCCGCGAGCTGACCACGCCATTATTGTTGAGGCGCGTGCTGGCGGCTAGCGCTGCTGGGCTTCGTCAATGGCCTGCGCGGCGGCGGCGACCCGTCTGCGCTCATCGCGCAGCACATTCGCCAGCCGCTGGATGGTCTCTTCGCCGTGCTGGGTGACACGCACTTGCACGATGCGCCGATCTTCGCCGGGACCATTGGGCTCGCGCCGCACCAGCCCGCGCTCCTCAGCGCGATTCACCAGGCCGATGACGGCGTTGTGCCGCACCTGCAAGCGCTCGGCCAGTTCGGTGATGTTGGCCGTCTCGCGGTTGGGGAAGCCCTTGATGGCGAGCAGCAGAAAGTATTGCTGCGGCGTCAGGCCGATTCGGCGCGCCTCGACTTCCGTTCTGCGCGAGAAGCGGCGCAGAGCATAGCGCAGCGAGGCGACCCCCTCGATCTCGATCTTGCTCAGCGGCTGTGCGTTCGGGTTGATCGTCTCGGACGCGGCCCGTCTTACGGCGCGCGCCTGTGGCTTTTCGTCACCAGATAGCATGGTCACAGCCCCCTACCCTTCCACTGGGGCGCATCCGCCCTGCGTCACCATCGCGTCATCATCAGTCTACAATAGCCCGATGTGATATGGCTAGTTCCCAGCGCGGAAAACAGCAAGCGCGCGGATACAGATCGGCCCGATCCACCACTGTACGCAGTGAATGCGCTATGGTTTGAGCTTGCTCAGTGTGAAGCGTCTGCGCCATCACCCGCGCCATCGCGACGGCGGGATGACCGACATGATCTGGATCAGTGAGTGGGTTTGGAATGGCCGCTCTCGGCGTGCTGCGCCTCCAGCTCAGCCTCGGTGGGCGCGTGCAAGGCCGTGCGCGAGAACGCCACGGCCAACAGCCCCAGGATGATCCAGAAGATGATGACGTAGATGATCGGCAGGATGTCAGCAAAGCTCATGGGATGTAGCGCTCCTCGATCTGGGGATGGATGGCGCGCCGACGGGACACATCCGCCGCGCGCGCTGCTGCTCTCACTGAATATGAGAACGCAGCAATCGTCGCCAGCGTATCACACTGCGCCGCAGGGCGCGACTGGCTGGTACTTCAGCGTTGCCGCCACCGTGCGCTCGCTGGACATTCTGCGGTCGCATGTCCACAATACGAGATGGGAGCATGGCAGGCGCATGACAGGCGACGACGCCACGCGAGGAGAACCGTATGACGCTGCAATTGTTGCTGGTCGAAGATCACACATCGGTGCGCCAGGCGCTGCGCGAGGGGCTGGAGGCCACCGGCGCCGTGCGGGTGGTCGCGGAGGCCGCCACCGCGCGCGAGGCCATCGCCGCCGCCGAGCAACTCAGCGATCTCGACGTCGCGCTGATGGATGTGGAGCTGCGCGACGCGGAACTGGGGCCGCGCGCGATGACTGGCGTGGGAGCGGCGGTGGCCATTCGCCGCGAGCGTCCGCGCTTCCCGGTGGTTTTCTACTCCATCCAGGATGACGACTCATATTTCCGCGAGTTTCGCGCGGCGGGCATCCTCAGCCACTACGCCTATGTGCGCAAGAGCAACTACCTGCTGCCCTCCATGCTGCTGCCGCTGCTGCGCGACGCCGTGGCGGGCCGCAGCTTCATCGATCCGGAGATCGAAGATCGCGTGGATGAGGTGCGACGGCGCGACGCCGTCTCGCCGCGTGGCCTGCTGGAGCCGAACGAGCTGCGTGTGGCCGAGTTGCTGGCGCAGGGGCTGACCAACGAGCAGATCGCCGTGCGGCTGGGCCTGCGCGACGCCCGCGCCGTCAGCCGCACCAACGGGCGCATCTACGACGCCTGGCGCCTGAGCGAGACGACCACCGATGAGAAGGTCGCCCGCGCCCGCGCCGCGCTGATCTACCTCTACGACCGCCCCATCATGTGGGATGACCAGGGACGCGCGCTGGCCCCCGACCGCAAGGGTGGCTGGGTACCGCTCTTCGATGAGCCGGGCGATGACAGCGCCACGGCAAGCGGTTTCGGACCATTGGGAGCGTCCGGTGGTGAGCGTACTTGACCACTCCCCACGGCTACAGCCGGGGGATTCCTGCTTCACGGAGGCTTGCCGAAGACGGGCGAACCCGTCCCGGTCTTATGGCCTCTCCACAGGCAGAGACCGCTAGCCCAGCGGCCTTGATGTTCTTCGCGGCGTTGACATCCCGATCATGGGCAATGCCACAGGCTGGGCAGATCCACTGCCTGGTCGCGAGTGGCAAGGAGCCAAGCACATGCCCACACGCAGAGCACCGCTTACTGCTCGGATACCATTGGTCAATCGCCACCAGCGTGCGGCCATACCACCGCGCTTTGTAGGTGAGTTGACGCAGCAACTCCCCCCAGCCCACATCGTGGATGGCTTTTGCCAATGTGGGATGCTTGACCATCGCCTTCACCCGCAGACTCTCGACGCAAATCGTTTGGTTCTCACGCATGATGCGAGTCGAGAGCTTGTGGAGGAAGTCACGGCGACGATCCGCGATGCGGGCGTGAATGCGCGCAACGTTCTGTTTTGCCTTGGCACGGTTCTTAGAGCCGAGCTGTTTCTTGGCCAGGCGGCGTTGTGCCTTGGCCAGACGGTTCTCCTCTTGGGTGAAGAACTTGGGATTGCCGACTTTCTCGCCGGTATCCAGCACAACGGTGTCATACAAGCCCAGATCCAGTCCAACCTGCGTTGCCATGGGTGGCAAGGGAGCGATCTCTTCTTCGACCAGCAGGCTGACGAAGTAGCGTCCAGCGGTATCCCGACTGATGGTGACGGTGCTGGGCTGTGCGCCCGCAGGCAAAGAACGCGACCAGCGGATGACAAGCGGTGTCTCCATCTTGGCCAGTGTCAAGGCATACGTCTGAGCATCCCAACGAAAGGCCGAGGTGGTATACTCCGCTGCCTGCGACCCATGCTTCTTGTGGAAGCCAGGATACTTGGCGCGTCCCTCAAAGAAGTTCCGAAACGCGAGATCCAGGTGGCGCAGCGCCTGCTGGGTGGGGACGCTCGACACTTCGTTGAGCCACGCCATCTCGGGCTGCTGTTTGAGGGCCGTCAGCGCCGCCGAGGTCGCCGCATAACTGAGGCGCTCTTGGCGCTGGGAGTAGGCGTCCGTGCGCAGACGCAGCGCCCAGTTGTAGACGAAACGCGCACTGCCGAACGTCCGCGCAAGTACGCTGGCTTGCGCGGACGTAGGATAGCAGCGGTAGCGAAAGCTGCGTTTCTGTAGCATACTCATACTGTATTCTATAGAGCGTTAACGCAAAAGGCGGAAAGGAGACGGCGTTCTTCCCTGTGGCTGAAGCCAGAGGTCTCCGCCGCCGGAGGTTGCATGAACGAGCACCTGCTGCAATCCGCGCTGGCGCTGGCGGCGATTGCGCTCTCGGTCTTTAGCCTCATCACCTATCTGTGGCTGGGGGTGACGACGCTGCTGATGAGCGAGCGCCGCAGCCTCGTCACGTGGGTCGGCGGGCTGGGGCTGCTTTTTGGCGCGCTCTTCTTCCTCTGCCATGGCGCGCTGGTGGCGGCTGGCGTTTCGCAGACCGCCCCCGCCGCGACTGATCTGTGGTGGCGGCTCTCGTGGGCGCCCGCGTTTGCGGCGCCGCTGCTGTGGGCGGCGATTGGCCTGCGCTATACATCGGTGGCTGGCTCGTGGGGCCGGCTGCGCACGCCCGCGCTGGTGGTGGTGGCAGGGCTGGGCGCCTGCACGGCGCTGCTGGCCCTGCTCAGCTGGCCGTCGATTGGCCATTATAGCGACTTCATCGCCATCCTCGATAATTCGCTGCGGCTCCAGACGAGCGATGCGCTGCATGTCTCGCTGTGGGTGCCAGTGCTGGGCGTCGCGTTCGTCATCTATGTCGGCGCGTGCGCGTCGCTGCCATGGGCAGCGCTGGCGGTGCGGCGCTTTGGCCCTTCCATCGAGGCGCGCCTGGTGGCTGGGGGCTTCGGCCTGCCCGGCAGTATACAGCGCCCCAGCGGCCAGCAACTCGCTCCCGCTCCCGCCGCTTCCGCCACGCCAGCTGATGCGCCATCGGAGCCTGATGCTGCGTTGCGCCCGGCAGATTCCGCAGAGGCGGGGCTGCTCTGGACCCCCACCGACGCCTGGGATCGCGCGCGGCCAGCGCTCTTCGCCGCCTCGCTGTGCATGCTGGCGGCGGGCGCGGTGGTCGCGGTCGTCGGGCTGCTGACGGCGCTGGTGGAGCATCGCACCGCCGCCAGCGCCGTCTCGCAGACGTTGCCAGCGGTGACGGTGGCTCCGGCGCCGGGTCACGCGGCGCTGGCGCTGGTGCTGGCCGATCTGGTGGTGCAGGTGGCGCTGGCCTGCCTGGGCTTGCTGGTGGGCTGGGCGGTCGTGCGCCAGGGCGTGCTGGTGGAGCGGCGTCTGCCCCAGCGCGGCTACCTGAGCCACTGGCGCGGCATGGCGGCGCTGGCGGGCGCGCTGGCCCTGGTGGTGGCGTGGATGGGCGCGGTCGAGCCAGACGCCCTGCCCGAGCTGCTGCTGCTGGTGGCGCTGGTGGCGGTGGCCATCGCCCTGCTGACGTGGCAATCCTACGTGACACATGATCGCCTGCTGGCGCAGTTGCGCCCGTTCATGGCCAGCCTCTCGCTGGGGAACGTGGGTTGGCTGACCATCAATCCAGATGAGGTCGAGCGCGGAGTTGATCGGCTCTTCACCAGCCTCTGTCGCGATGTGCTGGGCGCGGCGCATGGGCGGCTCGACATCTCCGCCGGACGTCTGCGCCACAGCTACTCCTACGCCGCCCCGGAGGATGAGCGCGCGGGCGGCTCGACGCTGGATACGCTGGAGAAGCGGGATTGGTCGCTGCAGATGAGCGATGGGCGCGGCGCGGTAGCGGCGATGCGCCTGGGGCCGCGCCTGGATGGCGTTGGCTACACCTCCTCTGATCTGGAGATCGCGCGGGCCTGTGGCGGGCGCATTCTGGATGCGGTGGGCGAGTTCGCCACGGCGCAGGCGGTGGCCTCGCTGGCGCGGCGGCGCGGGCTGGAGGCCGAGCTGACGGCGGCGCTGCCACGGCGTGTGCTGCATGATGACGTGCTGCCTCGCCTGCACCTGGCGATGCTGCGGCTGGAGGCGCAACGCGCGCGGCTGCGCGCGCAACCCGTCGCCGCCGCCGCCACGGCTGCTTCCACCACGCCCACCTCTGAGGCGGTGGCTGGCTCCGATGCGGCGCGCGAGGTGGATGACGTGGGCGCTGAGATGGGCGAAGTGGTGGCGGAGCTTGGCCGCGCCCACCGCGATCTGGCGGCCCTCATGCGCGCGGCGCCGATGGCCAGCGCGCGGCGGCTGGAGCACGGCTTCACCGGCGCGCT
>DATBTW010000063.1:0-11513 GCA_036559055.1 Ktedonobacterales bacterium | reverse complement strand
GCAAGCGAACCAACCAGAGCAGATGCACGCCGCAGCGCTCGAACAGCAGGTGCAGTCGCTCACGTTGAGTAACCGCCAGTATCTTGACGCCAATGAAGGTCTGGCGCAGGCAAACCTGAACCTGCGCCAGAGCAACGAAGAGTTTCTCGTCACGACGGAGGAGTTGCAGGCGGCCTCTGAGGAAGTGGAGACGCTGAACGAGGAGTTGCAGGCGAGCAACGAAGAGCTGGAGACGCTGAACGAGGAGTTGCAGGCTACCGTCGAGGAGCTGAACACTGCCAACGATGATCTCGAATCGCGTAGCCACGAGTTGCAGCGCGCGGCGCTTAGTCTGGAAGAGCAGCGCCGCACGACCGAGACGGAGCGTGAGTGGCTGGCCGCGATTCTCGCCAATATCGCCGATGCGGTGCTGGTGATCGATGCGCTGGGCGACACGGTGCAGACGAACGCCGCCTATGCGCAGATGTTTGGAGGCGCCGACGCGGACTTCGATCCGGAAGATCTGCATGGACACCCGCTGGAGCCGGAGAACACGCCGCATGGGCGCACGCTGCGCGGCCTCTCTGGCGTCACGGAGTTTGCACTGACCGATGCGGATGGCAACCAGAGCGAGTTCGAGGCCAACGGCCAGCCGCTGCGGTCGGGCGACACTATCACGGGCGGCGTGATCATCATTCGCGATGTCACGGCGCGCAACCGCCTCCAGAGTGAGTTTCTGGCGCGCGCGGCGCACGAACTGCGCACGCCGCTGACCTCAGCGCAGGCGGCGCTCCAGTTGCTCATCAGTCGTGGCATGGGTGAGTCGCAACCACTGGCCGAGCGCTATCTCACCATCGCCCATACGCAGGTCAAGCGACTGGGCGCACTGATCAGCGACCTGGTGGATGTCGCGCTCTTGCAGAGCGGCAAACTCGACCTGCAGATCATCGCCGTCGACCTGGCGGTGATCGCGCGGAGCGCTGTGGAGGCTCTGGAGCCAACCATCACGCAGCGCATTGACCTCGACATCGAGAGCGAGCCATTGATCGTCCAGGGTGATGCGCTCCGGCTGGAGCAGGTCTTTCACAACCTGTTGATGAACTCCGCCAATTATGCGCCAGTATCCGAAGCCATCGACGTGCGGCTACGTCGGCGGGGCGACGCGGCGGAGATCACCGTGCAGGATCACGGGCCAGGCATCACGCAGATAGACACGGCGCGCCTCTTCACACGCTTCTATCAGGCGAACCGCCCGGACAACGCCACCCATGGTGGGCTGGGACTTGGCCTGTTCATTGTTCGCCAGATCGTGCTGGCCCACGATGGCGAGGTGGACGTGCATTCGATACCGGGTGATGGCGCGACCTTCAGCGTGCGCCTGCCACTCAGCGATGTGACCGACCAGGCGGCGGGTGGATGACTGGCGGCCAGCACGCGTCGGCAGAGCGCCTACAGAGCGCCGACGCAGCATTCGCAGAGAAGACTGGCGCCAGATGTGCGCCTGCGCAGGCCATGCGAGCGTTCCCGCCTGCTCGCCTGCTGGCGACAAGCCAGCAGCCAGTAGACAGACGCCACCTGGAGTCACGAGATGCCCGGACACGATATCATCGTCATCGGAACCTCTGCCGGTGGGCTGGATGCGCTGAGACGACTGGCGCAGGGGTTCCCGCCCGACCTGCCAGCGGCGGTCTTCGTCGTCCAGCACCTCGCGCCACATGTACCCAGCAACCTGCCAGCCATTCTGGCGCGGTCAGGCGCCCTGCCCGCCGAGCATCCGACTGACGGGCAGGTATTCGAGCACGGGCACATCTACGTCGCTCCGCCGGGAGCGCATCTGCTGCTGGAGCGCGAGCATGTGCGCCTCTCCACTGGGCCGCGCGAAAATCGGTACCGCCCGGCAATCGATCCGCTCTTTCGCAGCGCCGCAGTCGAATATGGCCCACGGGTGATCGGCGTGGTGCTGACTGGCGCGCTCGACGATGGAACCGCCGGGCTGCGCGCCATCAAGCAATGTGGCGGCATCGCGGTGACGCAGGATCCGCGCGAAGCCTACAATCCCAGCATGCCTGAGAGCGCGCTGGCCGTTGTCAGCGTAGACGCTTGCCTTCCGCTGGCAAAGACACCCACATATCTGGCGCAGATGGCGCGCGAGTCGGCCCCAACTGAGCAGCAAAACCCTGTGTCGCCCCTGCTGCGGCTGGAGGCGGACATTGATGCCATGCGACCCGGAACTGACCTGGCTCACCATCATCTGGGCGCGCCATCGCTCTACACCTGCACGGAGTGCAAAGGGCCGCTCTGGGAGATTGACGGCGGCGGGCAGTTACGGTACCGCTGCCAGGTCGGGCATGCCTTCAGCAGTGACGCGCTGATGGTTGGCCAGGCCGAAGCGGTGGATGTGGCGCTCTGGACGGCGCTGGAGACGCTCAATCAGCGCGCCGCCATCGCCGAGCAGATGGCCACCCGGGCGCGCCAGAATCGCCGTGTGAACGCGGCGCGCTACTTCGAGGAGCACGCGCGAGAGGCCAATCGCAAGGCGCAGACGGTGCGTCGACTGTTGCTGGGTGGCGATCTGCGCGAGACAGTCATCAACGAGCGTATCACACCAGAGAGCGCGGCGGACGCCGAGGTGAAACCAACCTGCTAACAAGTCCAGCGACATTGACGCTGGCTGCGCCCGCGCGTACAATACATCAGAAGGGAAAGCGTGAACCAGGCACGGTTCATCACTCGCTCACTTTCAGGCGCGCTACTACCGCGGCACACCAGGCATGGCCCGTGGTCAGGAGGATGAGACTTCATGATCGACAATTCTGAGACGCAGACCGCGCTCATCACAGTTACTCCAACGGCGGCGGAGAAAGTTCGCGAGCTGCTGGAAGCTGAGGGCAATCCTGAGCTGGGGCTGCGCATCTTCGTGGCCGGCGGTGGCTGCTCTGGCCTGCAGTACGGCATGACGCTCGATGAGACGCAGGACAGCGATAGCATTTTCGAGACACAGGGCGTGCGCGTGCTCATCGACGAGATGAGCGCCGAGTACATCTCCGGCAGCGAAGTTGACTATGTCGATAGCCTGATGGGCGCTGGCTTCACGGTCAACAATCCCAACGCCGTCTCGACCTGTGGCTGTGGCCACAGCTTCAAGACCGCTGGCGACAGCGGCGCGGCGCGCTCGTGCGGGTGCGGCCACTAGGCCAGCCTGCGCGGAGGAATCCGAACGGTGCTACCAGATCAGAGTGAGACGTCATCCGGTGGGCCGCTGGTCGATTACCTGGCGGAGTCGTCAGACTACTACGCAGGGTTTACCAGCGTTCTTCGCGAGATCGCGGACGCTCAAGCGCGCGGCTATCAGCCCACCGAGCGGCAGTTGGTGCTGGCGGTGACGCACTCGGCGCGCATCTATACGACGGCGCGCGGCGGCAAGCCAATCGGCGGTCGCAGCCCCGACTGGCTGCGCGGGCGCGTGGATGGCCTGCGCTCGCTGCTCCGTCGCACGGGCGTGGCGCGCCCCTGGGCCGAATAGCCGCCCAACGATGCGCCCAACGAGCGCCGGATACCTGCACATCCTGTGGGTATCCGGCGCTTTGCGTCTCAGACCGACTGGCGGTTGAAACCGCGCCTGGGATTCGGCTCCCCTCTCCTTGTGGGAGAGGGGTTAGGGGTGAGGTTCAACCACAGAGGGGGTCATATGGCGGGAGGGTGGAACCGCAGGACGCCGCTGCTGACGGTGGACGCCGCGACGCTCGAGCGCCTGCTGGCGCCGCGCTGGCCCGGCGCCCGCGTCACGAGCGCCGAGCATGTCTCTGGCGGGCTGGCCAACACCAATTATCGTGTGTCGCTGGCTGGCAGCGAGGCGCCCATCGTCGTGCGCTTCTACACCCGCGAGCCAGAGGCATGCGCGCGCGAGGCGGCGCTGCTGCGGCTCGTCGCAGGCGCCGTCCCCGTCCCGCAGGCGCTCTATGTCGAGCCGACCACCGCGATCTTCGACCATCCCTACATCGCGCTGAGCTGGATGGACGGCGTTCCCTTGCTCGACGCGCTGCCCACGCTGCCCGCCGATGAGGCGCCTGCACTGGCAGCGGCGTTGGGCGTGGTGGCGGCGCGCATCGGCTCCTTCGCCTTCGAGGCCGCAGGCTTCCTGGACGCCGATCTCTCCATTCGCGAGCGGCTCACCATGGGGCCAGAGGGGCTGCGCGGCTGGCTGGGCGAGATGCTGGCCGGGCGCGCGGGCCAGCGGCTGGGCGCCGCGCTGACAGAGCGGCTGCTGCGCCAGATCGACCGCTGCGCCGATGAGGTCACGCCGCTGGTGGGCCAGCGCGCCCTCATCCATGCCGACTACAAAGACGGCAACATCCTCGTGCGGCGCGATCCCGACGGCTGGCGCGTGACTGCCGTGCTCGACTGGGAGTTCGCGTTCGTCGGCCCCTCGATCTTCGACCTGGGCAGCCTGCTGCGACGCGAGGCGACGCTGCCGCCGGGATTCGCCGACGCCTGCGTAGCCGCCTATCGCGCGGAGGGCGGCTTCGCGCCGCCCAACTGGCGGCGTATGACGCTGCTGATGGACCTGATCAACCTCTGCGACTTCCTCAATGCGAGGCGCCCGCGCGCCGCCATGCTGGCCGACATCACGGCGCTGGTACACAGCACAGTGGAGCGGCTGGAGCGCAGCGCGCCGGAGACTGGAGACTGATGCTATGAGCGTACGAGATCGGACAGCGCTGGAGGGTTCGCTGGAGCGCGTGACGATGACCCTGCGCGAGCTGCTGGGCGTGCCGAGCGTCTCGGGCCAGGAGGACGCCGCGCGGGCCTACGTCAGCGGGCGGCTGGTCGCGCTGGGCCTGGCGCCACAGACCGACGCGGCGGGCAATCTGCTGGCGCGCGTGGCGGGCGTCCCCGCCGCGCGCGATGGCGAGGCGCCGCTGCTGCTGAACGCGCACATCGACCGCGTGCCGCCGGGGCTGGCGCACGCCCCACGCATCGCCGATGGTGTGATGCGCAGCGACGGGACAACCAATCTCGGCGCCGACGACGCGGCGGGCGTGGCGATCATCCTGGCGACGGTCGAGGCGTTGCGCGAGCGCCAGCGCTCGCATCCGCCGCTGCTGCTGCTCTTCACCGTCGGCGAGGAGGTCGGGCTGACGGGCGCCAAGGCGTTCGATCCCACACCGTGGGGCGCTGTGGAGGGCATCGTCTTCGATAACGCGGGCGAGGCGGGGGTGGTCGTGACACGCGCCGCCACCTATATCGCCTTCGATGTAGCGATTCGTGGCGCGAGCGGGCATCCCGGCAAGCGGCTGGATGGCACGGTCAGCGCCATCGAGATCTTCCGCCGCGCGCAGTACCCCAGCGGCTCGCTGGACGACGACGCCACGCGCATCTCGATTGGCCGTGTCGAGGGCGGCTCGGCGCGCAACGCCGTCCCCGGCCAGCTTCGCGCGCTGGGCGAGATTCGCACGCTGGCGGATACTGCCGGACGTGATGCGCTGATGGCGCAGGTGGCGCGCAGCTTCACCGAGGCGGCGGAGGCGCTGGGCGGCGCGGCGGAGGTCGGCTTCGACCCCCACTGCGATAGCTACGTGGTCGGCGCGGATGAGCCGCTGCTGCTGGCCTGGCGCGCAGCGGTGGAGGCGCGCGGCGAGCCATATCGCACGATGACCACCTTCATCGGCAGCGACGCCAGCGCGCTGCGCGCCCACGCGCGCGTCTTCACCGTCTCCACTGGCGTGATGGACGAGCATACGGTGGATGAGTGGGTTCCGCTGGCGCCGCTGGCCGAGCTGGTGGAGACGGCGGTGGCGCTGCTGGGTCGCCCGCGCTGATCCGCGCTGATCCGCCAGCAACCCCACGCGACGCGATATACTGGCAGTCGGAGACGCCCATCCAGAGCGCCACGCGCCGCCAGCTAGAGCGACCGCGCGCCACCGAGGAGAGATCATGACCATCGATACCCCACGCGAGGCGACCGCCTCACATCGCGATACCCTGATCCGCCGATCTGAGCTGACCTGCCCCGGCCACTCGCTCAAGATGATGAGCAAAGCGGCGGCCTCGCCGGCGGATCAGGTGATGTTCGATCTGGAGGACGCCTGCGCGGTCTCGCAGAAAGAGGGCGCGCGCAAGACCGTCATCGAGGGGCTGACCACGCTAGACTTTGGCCCCAGGATTCGCGCCTTTCGCCCCAACGCCGCCAATACGCGCTTCTTCTACCGCGATGTGATCGAGGTGGTGGAGGCGGCTGGTCGCTCGGTGGACTGCATCGTGCTGCCCAAGGTCAACGGGCCAGAGGACATTATCTTCGCCGACCGCCTGGTAACGCAGATCGAGTTGAATATGGGCTATCCAGTGGGGCGCATCATGCTGGAGGCGCTGATCGAGAGCGCCGAGGCGGTGCTGCACGCCGAGGCCATCGCCAAGGCGTCGCCGCGCCTGAGCGGGCTGATCTTTGGGCTGGTAGATTTCGCGGGTGACATCGGCGCGAAGGAGACCGGCGCCGAGCAATTCTTCTATTACAACTACGCCAAAGCCAAGACGCTGACGGCGGCGCGTGCGGCGGGCATCACGGCGGTGGATGGCGTGACGCTGGCGATTCGCGATCTGGAGGCATGCAAGCGCGACGCGACAATGGCCAGCCGCATGGGCTTCGATGGCAAGTGGGCCGTCTACCCGCCACAGGTCGCCGTCATCAATGAGGCGTTCACGCCATCGGCGGAAGAGATCGCTCGCGCGCAGCACATCATGGACGCCTACGCCAGCGCGGATGTGGAGCAGGGTGTCGGGGCGCTGGTGATCGACGACGAGATGATCGACGCGGCCTCGCTCAAGGTGGAGGAGAAGCGGCTGGCCATCGCACGGCGCGCTGGCTTGCTGGGGTAAGATCGTCCCGCTCGCGCGCCTGCGAAGTCCCCAATCGCGACGCGCAAGCGGGATGCTACCATCGATCAGCTACTTGCCATCAGAGTGATGGTGGAACATATCCGCCACAGCCTTGAAGAGGTTGGGCGACTCAGCAGGCTCGGCCTCTTCTGCGGGCGCCGCCGTGGCTGTGGCGTCGGCGGCCTCGCCATCAACCGCGCCGACCGCCTCGGCTGCGGGCGCTTCCTCCGATGCGGAGGATGTCCACTCGCTCGTGGCGGAGGTCGCTTCCTCTGCCACAGGCTCGGCTTCCGCTTCGGTCGCGGTTGGCGCGGCCTCCTCGGTCACCTCCGACGATGTCTCCGATGCCGTCTCCGAGCTTGCCTCGGCTGACTCGTCGGAAAACGTACTGGCGGTTGGCGCCACCTCCTCGCTGAGCGAGGAGAGATCGTCGGAGGCAGGCGTCGCCTCTTCCATCATCGCGGCTGAACTGTCGGAACTGGCGTCCAGCGTCGGCGCTGAGGCTTCTTCCGCCACAGGCGCGGCCTCCGCCTCGGGCGCCTCCTCAGTCGCCTCCTCAGTCGCCTCGGATGCTGTAGCCGCTTCGTCTGGCTCCGCTTCCGCCGGGGCAGCTTCTAAAACCTCAGTGGCGGCTTCGTCGGTTGCGGCAGGCTCCTCCTCCGCTGCTGGGCTGGCCAACTCCGTCTCCGCGGTCGGCGTGGCGCTCTCGGCCTCCTCAGCAACGCTTACATCCGATGCCAGCGCAGCGGATGACGTATCGGACTCCACGGTTGGCGCCTCCGCTGTCGTCTCCATGGCGGAGGTCGCGTCAGCGAAGGTCGCGTCAGCCAGTTGCGGCTCTGCGCTCTCGGCGTCGGTCGGCTCGCTTGCCGCTTCCATCGTCGGAGCCTCAGCGGTCTCCGTCGTCTCCGAGGCGTCCAGCGCCTCAGGGGCGGCTTCGTCGGTCGGCGCGGCGATCTCTTCAGCGGCGGGCACAGTCTCCTCCGCCTCATTGGCGCTGGCGGTCATGTCTGGCGCGGCCTCGTCGGCGGGGGCGGCCATTTCGTCGGCGGGAGCCGCCTCCTCAGCAGCGGGCGCGGTCTGCGCCGCCAGGTCGGACAACGCCTCAGGCGACGCGAGCGGCGCGGTCGCGACCAGTGGCGCAGCCATCTCGGCGGCGGCTGGCTCGGCGGGCGCTGCGGCAGTCGAAGCGCTCGTCGACGCGCTGGAGGCTTGGCTCGTCAGGAGCGAGGTCAGCCGCTCCATCGCCGACGAAACCGCGTGCGCCATCTCCTCGAGCGCGCCGATGGTGTTATGGATCAGTCCTTCAACAGGGTTTCCGGCAGGGGCCGTTGACGCCTCGGCTGGAGCTTCGGGCGCGGCTTCGGGTGTAGCTTCCATCGTCGCCGCGCCATCCTGGCTGGCGGCGGTGGAGTCTTCGGCTGGCGCGGATGATACGGACAGTACCGTATCCTGTGGCGCCTCGATGCTGTCCGCGGCGGACAGCGCATCGTCGGACGGCGTCAATCCATCAGTGGTCGGCAGATCAGATGCGTTGCTGGTGTCGCTGGGTTCCATGGGTGTGCCCCTCTTGGCGAACGTTGGCGCGTTGGGCGCGCTGCAACAATTTCAGTAGTTCGTCAGGAAACCTGTTGCGGGCATGCGAGTACGCGAGCGGAGAGGACGCGCAGGTACGGCGAGCGCTCGCAGGCCACTCTCACCGTGAGCTGGCGTCGCGAACTGGGCCGACGGAGGTATGGCCGCCTACTGTGACACGCTACATCGTCTTGCGCTACGCATTTGGGCGCTACGTGGTCTTGCATTCCTACAGGACGCGTTGCTACGGGCGTGTGGCCACCGAAGTGATCAGCATTTCGGTCGGGGATCCCGAGTCTCGCCTTTGTCTCGCCATGGTCGAATCTGGTTCGCGTCTGGGCCTGGTCAAGGGCTGGCGCGCATGGGACGTGCGATCTGGTCGGGCCGCCAGTCAGCGCGCCGGGGGCTAGCGCGACGCTTCGACATGCTACGTCCACCGGGACGCCATTGTCCGACGGTGAGCGGGTCGTTGCTCGCATCGCGTTGACATGGAGACTGGCATGGCTGGATAGCGTCTGCTTGATAGGGCCTGGGTGGCGCGCACATGTCGCCATTGTTCGCTCACGCTGCGCAGCGGGGAATCCGCACAGGAGCGCCTGAAGGCCCGCACTCGCGCGTTGGCCGGATGCCAGCCGATTCGCTCCGATTCGCTCCGATTCGCTCCCCGCGCCCGCGCGGCGCCGGAGAATGGGCGCACGAATCCACGAACTGGATGACCATCCAGTGACGAGCAGCGAGGGCAACCAGACACAGTACAAGGGGATGACGCTGAGCAACTGGCAAGGGTGTCGAATGCGCGTCTACTTGGGAAGTTCGCTTCAACTGCGGGCGCCTCCCAGCAATCAAAGTATACGTGCGCCAGGCGCCAGCGTCAAGCCGATTCCTGTGTATTTCCGCTGGGTTGAGCGATTCGGCGGGCGCGGGTCACGCGAGAGCGGCAGGCCAAAGCGAGCTATCGACGTATTGCGGCGACCGATGCGACCGCTCTCATGTGCGCGATTCAGTGTCGCGCGCCGACCTGGCGCAGATGCGGCAACGCCAGCGCCAGATTCTCCAGTGTCAGTCGTGGGTTGGCGTTGACGTCCATCGAGGCCAGCGCGGCCAGCAGCAGGTTGAGGAAGGCGCGCGCTGGCTCCGCGCCGATGGCAGGCCCGATGCGCACGGCCTCGCTGCGCGCTGCGCCTGCCGAGGTCAGTGCGTGCGCGCCATTGGCCGCCAGCGTCACATCCCGCCACCAGCCGATCCACAGGTCGAGCGCGGCGCGTGCGGAGGCGTTGTCAGAGCCGATGGAGCCGACGCTGCGCAGGCGCTCATCGGTGGGCTGGCCGACCAGCGCGACGATGCGCTCCAGCAGCCGCTCGCGCTCGGCCTGCTCCTCTGGCCGCTCGTGCGCGCGCACCGCCCAGCCGAGGCGGCCGTTCGCCAGCCCCGCCAGCCGCGCCGCCGCATCGGGCGCCACGCCCAAGCGCTCGCGCAGCGCCTGGCTGATCTCCTCGAAGGCGAGCGGGCGCAGCGCGATGAGCTGGCAACGCGAAAGGATCGTCGGCAACACGATATCGGCATCGTTGACCAGCAGCAGGAAGATGACGCCCTCCGGCGGCTCCTCCAGCATCTTCAGCAGCGTGTTGGCGGTGCGCTCCTGAATGCGCTCCACTTGCGGAACGATCACGATGCGATAGGCGCTCTCGGTGGGCGCCAGGCTGGCAAGCTGGAGCGCCTCGCGCACATCCTCGATCTTGATCCAGCGTTTGCCGTCGGCTGGCTCGACAACGGTCAGGTCAGGATGATTGCCGTGCGCCACCTTGCGGCAGGCGGCGCAGGCGCCGCATGACTCGGCCTCGCCTGGCTGGCGGCGCTGGCAGAGCGCGGCCTGGGCGAAGGCCGTCGCCAGCGTATATTTGCCAACCCCCGCCGGGCCATGCAGCAGATAGGCGTGGCGCAACTGCCCGCTGGCCAGCGCACGCTCCAGAATGGCCTGCGCTTGCGGATTCCCGACGACTTGCTGCACAGACGCTTCTCCTGCTGGCTAGGCCGATGCTGTGGCGGCGGCGTGGCGCTCGACAGGTTGGCGCGGCCTC
The DNA here is from genome assembly GCA_036559055.1 of Ktedonobacterales bacterium. GTDB lineage: Bacteria > Chloroflexota > Ktedonobacteria > Ktedonobacterales > JADMIN01 > JAKAIY01. The sequence continues at coordinate 1,008 of DATBTW010000063.1, read as the reverse complement.
GCCCATGCATGATACATTCTTTTGAAGGGCCATGCGAGCGCTCTGGCGGGCAGTTTTGGCCCCGGACACGGGAAACGCCGCGGCATCAGCGCGCGAGAGGAGTCGGCTATGGCGGATCAAATCATCGAGATTCCGCTGTTTCCACTCAATCTGGTGCTCTTCCCCGGCATGGTGCAGCCGCTGCACATCTTCGAGCCGCGCTACCGCGAGATGACGCGCTTCTGCCTCGACTCCGACATCTCCTTCGGCGTGACACTGGCCACCCCAGAGAGCCAGCTTGGCCAGGAGCAGCCCCAGCGCTACGGCACACTGGCCCACATCGCCGACTACCAGCGTCTGCCCGATGGCCGCTATAACCTCATCACCGTGGGCGTGCAGCGCTTCGAGGTGCTGGAGACGCGCCACGAGAACTCCTATCTGAGCGGGATGGCGCGGCTGCTGACTGAGGACATCGGCGCGGGCGACATCGCCAGCCTGACAATGGAGACGCGCGGCCTGCTGGATGACTATCTCAGCCTGGTGCTCTCGGTGATGGAGGGCGGCGAGACCAGCATCGCCGTCCCGAAAGACACCGTAGAGCTATCGTATTTCATCGCCGTCTGCCTGCCCTGCGACGACGAGGTGAAGCAGACGCTGCTGGAAGCGCAGACGGCCGTAGATCGGCTGACGCGCGAGCGTGAGTTGCTGCGCCGGGAGATCGCGGCCATCAGCGCGCAGATCCTGGACGGCAGCGCCAACGATTGCTCCGCCGATGACTGCCCCGACGACGCGCCCACCGTCGACCGCGACCGCCTGAATTAGGACGGCGCGCCCTCCCCGCTCCCCGTGAGAGAGGGGAGCAGGGGGTGAAGTCGCGGCTACCCGTCATTCCTCCTGGTAATCCTGGTCGTCCTGGTAATACTCGCGACCGAGGTGGGTGATCTGCTCTTCGCCCATCATCCAGCGTAGTGTGTTCTTCAGCTTCGTCTGCTGGATGAAGAAGTCGTGCTCCGGATACACCGTGGCGGC
>DATBTW010000062.1:0-2258 GCA_036559055.1 Ktedonobacterales bacterium | reverse complement strand
GTTGCAGATCCCAGAGCGCGGCGAGCGTCAGCGCGCCCGATGTCACCTCGCCGAGCCCAAACTGCGCCACCGCATGCGTGGTTCCAACATGGTTCAGCCGCTCCGGCGACTCTGGCAAGATCACCGTCACGCGCTGCGGCGAGACGGACTCCACCACCGGTCCCATGTGCGCGTTGAACGGCACGGTCTCCGCCAATACCTGATTGATCGCTGTGGCGTCCAGCATGGCGCTGACCTCCTCGCATCGTCCGGAACTTCACCCCCGCCCCTCTCCCACCAGGAGAGGGGAGTTCCGGATTGCTCCTCTCCTTGCGGAAGAAGCGCGCTTCCGGTTCCCCCTCTCCTGGTGGGAGAGCAGGTTAGGGGGTGAGGTTCCGACCACTACTTCAGCGGATAGCCGCCAGCCTCGCTGACGATGCCCGCCAATTCGCGCTGGAGCGGCACAACGTCGGCCTGCGGATCGCCCAGGTAGTTACGGGCCTTGGCCAGCTCGGCCTTGCGCTCCTCGCCCTCGAAGGCCATCGTCAGCGCGCCATCCATCGCGGCGCGGGCCTCGCGCACGAGGTTGATCGTGGCGATCTGCGCCAGCAGCGCGTGGGTGTGGGCGTCGGCGGCGCCAGCGCGGGCGGCGGCCAGCGCGCGGGCCACGGCGCTATCCACGGCGAAGGCGGCGATGAGCTGGTTGGCGGCGTACTCCAGAAACTCCTGCTCCTCCTGCATCGTCGCCATGAACTTCATCGCGCCCTTCATCACGCTGTAGATGGCGGCGCGCTTGAGCCGCTCGGCCAGATTGACCGTATCGCGCAGTTCGGCGGGTGTCTCCGCTCCGGCGAAGTCGGGCGCCTGGCCGCTTGCCACCTGCTGCTCGATCTCCGGGAAGACTGAGAAGAGATCGACCTTGTTCTCCATCGCGCGGCGGAAGAGCGTGCCAGCAGCCACCAGCCGGTTGACCTCATTCGTCCCTTCGAAGATGCGATTGATGCGCGAGTCGCGCCAGGCATGCGAGATGGGGTATTCATCCATGAAGCCGTAGCCGCCGAAGACCTGCACGCCCTCATCCACCGAACGGCTCAGCGCCTCGGAGCAGTAGACCTTGGCGATGGAGCATTCGATGGCGTACTCCTCGATGGCCGCCAACTGCGCCATGCGGTCGGCGCCCGCCGCCAGCCGCGCCTCCTCCACCAGCCCCACCGTGCGGAAGGCCAGCGCCTCGGCGGCGTAGACATCGGCGGCCATGTAGGCCAGCTTCTTCTTGATCATGCCGAAGCCCGCCAGCGGTCGGCCAAACGCCTTGCGCTCGTTGGCATAGCTCGCCGCCATATCCAGCGCGGCGCGCGCCCCGCCCGATGTGCCAGCGCCCAGCTTCAGTCGCCCGATGTTCAGGATGTTGAAGGCGATCTTGTAGCCCTTGCCGATCTCGCCCAGCGCGTTCTCCACAGGTACCTCGACGTTATCGAAGTAGACCGTGCGCGTGGACGACCCCTTGATGCCGACCTTCTTTTCCTCGGCGCCAGTGGAGACGCCCTGCCAGGCTGACTCGACGATGAAAGCGCTGTGCTTGGTGTCATCCACCTTGGCAAAGACGATCATCACATCGGCGAAGCCCGCGTTGGAGATCCACTGCTTCGCGCCATTCAGGATGTAGTGCTTGCCATCGGGCGAGAGCGTCGCCCGCGTGCGGATGCTCATGGCGTCGGAGCCGACGCCCGGCTCGGTCAGCGCATAGGCGCCGATCAGCTCGCCTGTCGCGAGCTTCGGCAGGTACTTCTGCTTCTGCTCATCGGTGCCATAGAAGACGATGGGCAGCGTGCCGATGGTGGTGTGCGCGCCCTGCGCCACCGCGAACGACGCCTGGCGCATCTGCTGCGCCACCAACGCGCTCACGATCATGCCAAGGTCGGCGCCGCCGTACTCCTCTGGCACGTCGATCATCAGCAGGCCCTGCTCGCCCGCCTCTTTCAGCAGCGCGGGCATCAGCCCTGGCTCCTGCGCGTCGATCTGCTCGGTCTTGGGCAGCACCTCGCGCTGGATGAACGTCGCCGCCGAGTCGCGAATCTCGCGCTGCTCGTCGGTCAGCTTCTCCAGGGTGAGGAAGTCGGCGCTGGTCACCGGGGTGGTGAGAAATCCCGCGCCTGTCTGGATGTTCGTCTCGGTCGCCATACGCTCGGAGTCCTCCTGCATGGGGTCGCCCGCGAAGGGCGCTCCCATGCGCTATTGGCATGCCTGAATCGTTTGACTGCGGGCCGGAACCTCACCCC
>DATBTW010000061.1:0-35161 GCA_036559055.1 Ktedonobacterales bacterium | reverse complement strand
GCAGGGTCGTCGGTCGGCTCGGCGGGCGCATCTTCCACATTGTTCGCGGGAAGGTAGCTGAGCAGCTTGCGAATCTGGAGCAGGCACTCCATCTCGCTGGGCATGGCGAAGTGCGCGACACCGCTGGTGGCGTTGTGGATGGTCGCGCCGCCTAGCTGATCAAAGGTGACATCCTCATGCGTGACGGTCTTGAGGACGCTAGGGCCGGTCACGAACATGTGGCTGGTGCCTTCGACCATGAAGATGAAATCGGTGATGGCCGGCGAATAGACCGCGCCGCCCGCGCATGGCCCCATAATAGCGGATATCTGCGGGATGACGCCGCTGGCCAGTGTGTTGCGCAGGAAGATGTCGGCATAGGCGCCCAGACTGACGACGCCTTCCTGAATGCGCGCGCCGCCAGAATCGTTCAACCCGACGACCGGCGCGCCGTTCTTCATGGCGAGGTCCATGACCTTGCAGATCTTCTCGGCGTGTGCCTCGGAGAGTGAGCCGCCGAAGACGGTGAAATCCTGCGAGAAGACGTAGATCAGGCGGCCCTCGACCTTGCCATAGCCCGTCACCACCCCATCGCCCAGCACGCGCTGCTCATCCAGCCCGAAGTCGGTGGAGCGGTGCGTGGCGAACATATCCAGCTCCTGGAAGGTGTTGGGGTCGAGCAGCAGGTCGAGTCGCTCGCGCGCGGTGAGCTTGCCCTTCTTGTGCTGCGAGGCGATGCGGTCGGCGCCACCACCCTGGCGCGCCTGATCCTGCATGCGCTTGAGTTCGTCCAGCTTCTCGCGTGTGGTCTTCACTCTGTCGCTCCTCGTCGCGTCATCGTATGGATGAGTGTGTCTGTTATGGGTGAGATGGCTCGTTCGCGGCAGGCTCGGCGCGCTGCACCAGTTCTACCAGCACGCCCTGCGCGCCTTTGGGATGCAGGAAGGCGCCGCGACCCTCCGCGGTGGGACGCGGCGTCTCATCCAGCAGCATGGCGCCAGAAGCGCGGAGTTCCGCGATGGCCTGCTCGATGTCGGGGACTTCCAGGCAGATGTGATGCAGGCCGCCGCCGCGTTTTTCCAGGAAGCGCGCGACACCGGTGTCGGAGCCATCCGGCTCCAGCAGCTCGATTTCGCTGCCGTTTGGGCCGCCGAGCGGAAGAAAGGCTATCTTGACCCCCTCACGCGGAAAGTCGATGATGCGCGATGGGATGATGCCGAGCATATCGCGGTAGAACGCCAGCGCGTCGTCGAGATTGCGCACGACGATGGCGATGTGATCGATGCGCTTGATGGCGCCGGTGAGCATGTCGCAACTCTCCTTTGAGCGGGAATCCGCTGTATCGTACGTCTGGCGGCGAAAGCGCGTCAAGCGCGCGGCGGCGCTGGACTGGCGTGAACCAGGAGCGGGAGGACAGCATGGCGAGGATTCGCATAGGGACGGCGAGCTGGACGGATCACGATCCGTTCTATCCGCCGGAATATAATCGCGCCGACATGAAGTCGCAGCGCATCGAGTATTATGCGCGCTATTTCGACGTGGTCGAGGTGGATTCGACCTTCTATCATCTGCAACCCACGCGCAACTTCGCGATGTGGGCCGAGCGCACGCCTGACGATTTCATCTTCGACGTGAAGGCGTATGGCGAGCTGACCTGGCATCATCGCGACGAGCAGGGCGCGCCGATGGCGCCACACGCCGATACCTTCGTCAACTTCAGTAACATGATCCAGCCACTGCGCGAAGCGCGCAAGCTCGGCGCGATTCTTTTCCAGTTCCCACCGTGGTTCACCTTCAGCGATGAGCGGCTGGAGTATTTCGACGTGATGCGCGAGTCGCTGCCTGACGATACGCTGGCGGTCGAGTTTCGTCATCGCTCCTGGCTGGAGGGGCCACGGCTGGAGCGCACGCGCGCGGCGCTGGCCGAGCGCGAGCTGGCGTTCTGCGCGGTGGATGAGCCGCAGGTGGGATCAGGCTCGGCGCCGCCTGTCATGATGGTGACCAATCCGCACTTTACGATGGTGCGCTTCCATGGGCGCAACCGCAAGACCTGGTATGGCAAGGGGCTGAGCAGCAGTCGCGACCGCTTCGACTACCTCTACTCGCGCGCTGAGTTGGAGCCGTGGGTGGAGCGCATGCGCGATGCGGCGGCGCAACTGACGGGCAGCGAGGCGCACGTCATCACCAACAATAACGCCAGCAACTATGGCGTCGTCAACGCGCTCGACCTGCAAGATCTGTTTGGTCTGCCTGTCGGCAAGGGGCAGCCGTTGCCGCCCGGACCGCTGCGCACAATTCGCGAGCGCGACGGCGGCGGCGCTGAGCCGGACGATGGCGGCCAGCAGTCGCTGTGGAGCGAGTAGGTGGCCTTCTCCCCCTGCCCCAGTACCCTTGGCGAGGGGAAGGGGAACCCATGGCGGGCGTTTCGCGCGGGGCGGCGTTACCTTTGGGCGGAGGGGCAGCAGCTAGAGGCTGAGGTGGCTGCGGTGGTAGAGCAGGTAGAGCATCAGCGCCTGGCTGTAGTCCTGCGGGGAGGCGTGGCCCTGCGCGGTGACGCGGTCGGTCAGGGCGAAGATGCCCTCGGCGATACGCAGGTCAGCTTCATCCACAAAGCCTGAGCGGCGTAGTTCATCCAGCACGGTGGCGGGATCGCCGCCCTGGTGGGGTACGCCGTAGCTGCGGGCGGCGCGGCGCACGTAGGCTTCGAGCTGGTAGCGCAACTGCCAGAAGATGAGTTGGTCGTTGCGTGAGTTTGGGTCGCCCTGCGGCTGGGGTCGCGCGGCGGGGCGAGGCGCCACCGCTGGCTGCGGGGCGCGCTGCGGCGGAGTGGCAGACGCTGGGTGTGCGGGCGCGGCAGATTCGATATCGTTGAGGTAGTCGCCGTAGAGCTGCGTCAGATCGGGTGGCAACTCGCGCATCGGCGCATGGTTGGCATGATTGGCGTGGGTGGGCGGGGTGGGCGCCGCGAATGGAGCGGCGGCGAGTGGGCCGGTGGGCTGCTCGGAGAGACGAGATGGCGGGGAAGATGGCGCCTGTGGCGCACTGGCCCCGAAAGCAGCGTAGGGCGAGCCGCCGCCCGACGCCTGCGCGAAGTCTGCGGCGGGTACGGGAATCGTGACGTCATCGGGTAGTCCGCGCCAGGGGTCGGGCGCTGATGGCTGGCGGCTGTGGGCGCCAGCGTCGCTCTGGCCGATGGCGGGTAGCGCCTGTGAGGCGCTGACGCGCTGCAGTAGCCCTGTTTCGAGCATGCGGGCGGCGCGCTCACGGTCTTCGTCCGAGCGCGCGGGAGCGCGCCGCGACACCGATGTCCATGAGACAGTCTGACGGCGCGCGCCAAAGTCGGGCGTCGAGCCGCTCATGTAGCCCAGCGCCCGCTGCTGCGCCTCCGCCGCCACGCGCGGGGCCATCGCGCGCAGGCGTGGCAGATAGCGCGCGATGTAGCGCCCGTGCATACCGTCGTTGACTTCGAGGTAGCGCGTTACCAGCCGCTCGATGAAGCGACGTGTCTCCGCCGAGGAGACGTCAGCGCGCTCCAGCGGGCCGAAGTTGACAGAGCTGAGGTAGCGCTGAATCTCATCCATGCGCGCGCGATCGATGGGGCGGGTGACGAGACGGTTGGCGCGAAAATCGTAGTAGGGCGGGTAGGCGACCGTCACGGCGATGAGTTCGGCCAGTTCGGCGCGCAGGCGTTCGAGCGTGCGCGGCTCCAGCTCACTCATTCGCGCTGCCATGATCCAGGCCCTCCCGATTCGCGCCTGCGCAGCGCATAGGCCGCGCGTCTTGACGCGCGCTGCCATTCTGCGCGCAGTCTATCACGAACGGCAATTGCAGACAAAACACATAGCGCATGCGGCGGTTGGCGGAGGCTCAACGGCGGCGCATGGCGTGGTCTGCTATACTCGCAGTGGTCGGCGTGGCGCGGGATAGCATCTACAGAGCAGAATCGAGCGGGCATGCGGATATTGGTGGATTACACGGCTGCCATCACACAGGGCGCGGGCATCGGGCGCTACACACGCAGCCTGGTGGATGCGCTGCTGCGCGTCGATCAGCAGGATCGATTCACGCTGTACTCTGCGGAGCGTCCCAGCGGCGAGCGCGGATTTCCGCACGCGCCGAACCTGCGCGCCAAATCCGGCCCACTGGATAACCGCCGCATGACAATTCTGTGGCATCGGCTGCGCGCGCCGCTGCCGATCGAGGCGCTGGCAGGGCGCGCCGATGTGCTGCACGCGCCGGATTTCAGCCTGCCGCCGACACTGGGCGCGCGCACGGTTGTGACCATCCATGATCTGGCCTTCATGACGCATCCAGAGTGCGCCGTTCCTGCGCTACGGACTTATCTGCATCGCGTCGTGCCGCGCGCGGTGAAACGCGCCGACCACATCATCGCCGTCTCGCAGCGTACTGCGGACGATCTCGTGGAGTTGCTGGGCGTGGCGCCAAAGAAGCTCACCGTCATCCATCTGGGCATCGATCCATCTGTGCGGCGTGTCACGGACGCGGCTGTTCTGGTGGACGCGCAGGAGCGCTATGGCCTGCGCCTGCCTTTCGCGCTGGCGGTCGGAACCATCGAACCGCGCAAGAATTTCGCGCGCTTGATCGAGGCGTTCGCTCTGGCGCGGGGGCAGGCGGGCGGCCCTGCCCAGCTCGTCATCGCGGGGCGCAAGGGCTGGCTCTACGACGACGTATTTGCGACGGTCGAGCGCCTGCGTCTGGGCGACGAGGTGCGCTTCCTTGATTATGTGCCCGATGCCGATCTCGCTACGCTCTATTCGCAGGCCGCCGTCGTCGCCATGCCTTCGCTCTACGAGGGCTTCGGGATACCGGTGGTGGAGGCGATGGCGTGCGGCGTACCAGTCGTCGCCTCCACAGGCGGTTCACTGCCCGAGATTGTCGGCGACGCCGGACTGCTCGCGGCGCCGGAGGATGTGCCCGCGCTGGCCGAGGCGCTGACCCGCGCCGTGGGCGATGCGTCGCTGCGCGAGCAGTTCATCACGCGGGGATACGCGCGGGCGCGGGCATTCAACTGGGACGCGGCGGCTCGCCAGCATGTCGCTGTCTACCACGCCGTGGCGGGCCGCGCATGAGCCACGCACAACCTTCCATGCAGGACACACCACGCCTGATCCCCGTGCGCGCGCCCTTCGACCTGCGGCTGACGGTCAGCGCGCTGCGACGCCTGCCACATGCCGCGCTCTACCCACTGGTGGAGGGCGAGTGGCGCTTCATGGCGGCGCTGCCGACGGGTGCGCGGCTGATCGGCGTGCGCTCGCTCGATACCCAGAATCCCGCCGCGTCACTGGAGTGGATGGCGCTGGATGGCCCGCTTGCCGAGGAAGACACGCAGGCTGCCGCTGCGCTGGTCGCGCGCATGCTCGACGTCCAGCGCGACATGGCGCCATTCGCAGAACTGGCGAAAGGCGAGGAGCCGCTGGCGACGCTGGCGCGGCGGCTGGCAGGACTCAAGCCGCCGCGCTTCGCCTCACTGTGGGAAGCGTTCTGCCAGATCGTGCCATTCCAGCAGGTCAGCCTGAGCGCGGCAGTCGCGACGCTCAATCGGTTTGCCGTCGCGCTGGGGCCGCACTGCGAGTTCGAGGAGCGCGACTATTGGGGTGTTCCGACGCCGGAGCGGGTGGCGAGCGCGAGCGCGGAGGAACTGCGCGCCTGCGGGATGAGCGCGGCCAAGGCGCAGACGCTGCGTGGGCTGGCGGAACGTGCGCTGGCAGGTGAACTGGAGGCCGCCGCGCTCGATGGACTGCCTGACGAGGAAGTCATCGCCAGGTTGACTCGCCTGCCGGGGATTGGCCGCTGGAGCGCGCAGGTGGCGCTGCTGCGCGGGCTGGGGCGGCTCTCCGTCTTCCCCTCGGGTGACTCGGGCGCGGCGCGCGCGCTGCGCGAGGTCTTCGCGGAGAGCGAGCGCCCCGAATCGACCGCGCTGGCGACACTGGAGCGGCTACGCGATTGGCGCGGCTACCTCTATTTCCTGCTGCTGGGGCGACGATTTCTCGAAGGGCAGCCAGGCTGAGCGGGATGGCGTGGCGAATGGAGATGCGGCGCCCCGCACTGTGACGTGGATGTGATGGCCGGGCGTTATGCTGTTCTCAGAGGCGCAATGCGGTCAAGTGAATCGTGTCGCAAGGCAGACCCTGTTAGCCGGGAACCTTCCATTGAGCTTGGTGTACGTTGTACACTAACTGGTGGCGCGTCGTTTCGACGCGCGCACGATATACCAGCGGCGCCCACGATTCAACGCGGCGCCTCGACAGGGACGGCTCACCATGACGCTCACAAATACGACTACGTACAAGCCAACTGAGCTTGACAATAACGCTGCTTGGAGCGCTTACCAGCGCGCCGGAGTCGTCGCGATCAGCCAGCCGATCACGCTGCGCAGCGGGAAGACGATCACAATGCGCGCAATTCGTCCAGATGACGCGCAGCGGCTTCAAACTTTCCACTCGGGGCTTTCATCTGATACTATCGCCATGCGCTACTTTCGCGCGGCTCCGGTGCTGTACGAACGGGAAGCGTGGCATCTGACGCATCTCGACTACGACAATCGCATGGCGCTGGTGGCGACGACTGGCGAGGGGGCAGACGAGCGCATCATCGCGGTGGTGCGCTATGAGCGCGTGACGGCGAGCGAGGCTGAGATGGCCTTCGTGGTCGAAGATTGCTGGCAGGGGCAGGGCATCAGCACGACACTGCTGGCGCGGCTGCTGAGCTACGCGAAGGCGCGCGGGTTCGAGCGCATGATGGCGGTGACGCTGGCGACCAACATGCGTATGCGGGCGGTGCTGGCCCACGCTGGCTATCCCTTCACCTCGCACTACGCGGATGGCTGCCTGACGTTGACGCTCGATCTGCGGCAAGCGGACTAGTCGCCGCGCCGCTGTCTGGCTCAGGTCGAAGGTGCGCTGGAGTGCGGCCCTGGTGTGAGAGGCGTGAGTGCCTTCCAGCCCGCGTCCGTCGTGGATTCATCCTCGTCTTTGATATATTCGGCAGTCTCGGCGTCGCGCTCATGCATGCCCTTGCGGAACACGAGCAGTGCGGTCACAAACACAACCGCCCAGATGCCTACAACGGCGAGGGGAAAGAGAATCGCAGTGAGCATGACGCGGCGCCTCCTCAAAAACTGCGACTTCCTGAACTGGCCTGACAGATGCTACGTCCTGCGCTAGAGCGCTCTGCCCAGGAAACGACGCAAAACGCGCGCCATATTGGCCGAGCGCAGGTGACTCTCAGCGCATAACTTTCCTATAGCCGACAACTACCGACAACGTGGGACATGAACGCGCCTGGCGTTGAGTGGAAGGCGAGAGAGCTGCGCGACTCCTGGATGCTTGCAGCCCGATGGACTGTGGCTGGCGCTCTGTGCCATTACTGAGGCGGACGAGTTCTTCAGGGCAAGGGGTGAGCGAGCGATGCCAGATTCACAGCCAGCGCAGGACGCGGAGCCGGACGGCCCCGCACACGTCGTATCGTGCTTCCTGCTGCGCCGCGATCAGGCGGGTGATCGAGTGCTGCTGGCCCGCCGCAGCGAGCGTGTACGTACCTATCGCGGCGCGTGGGGCGCCATCAGCGGCTATGTCGAGTCGGGAGTCAGCCCACTCGATCAGGCCTATCAGGAGATCCGCGAGGAGACAGGGCTATCCGGTTCGGATGTGTCGCTGCTGCGCGAAGGCGAGCCACTGGCGTTCCGCGACGAAACCATCGCGCAAGACTGGGTCGTGCATCCATTCCTGTTTCTGGCGCTGCGGCCCGATGAGGCGCAGCGTGACTGGGAGGCGCGCGAGTTTGCGTGGGTGGCGCCGGACGCGGTGAGCGGTCTGCCGACCGTGCCGATGCTGGCCGAGGCGCTGGCGCGGGTCTATCCAGCGGCGCCAACGGCATAGCGGCGCGCGCTGAGCGCTCAGGAGGCGATGCGATGAGCGGCGCAGACGACGCGCAGATCGTCGGGCGTATCCGCGACGACCGCCAGCATGGCGCGAGTTGGCTGGCGCGCGAGGCTGCCCGCCAGTTGGCGCGCGTGGCGGAGGGCGCTGACGACGCTGAGGAGCGGCTGCGACGGGTGCGCGCGCTGGGGCAGGCGCTGGCCTGGGCGCGACCGAGCATGGCGACCATCGCGAACACGGTTGCGCGTATCTGGATGGTCGGCGAGGCGCAGGCTGGCGATGCGCAGGCCCGGCTCGATGCGCTGCGCGCCGAAGCGCTCGCGATCAACACGCGCTGGGCATCGGCTGCCGCCGGGATGGCCGAGTGGGCGCGCAAGGCGGTCAGCGGAGCGGTCTATACGCTCAGCCGCTCCGGCACGGTCGAGCAGACGCTGACCACGCTGGCGAGGGAGCGCGCTGGAGGTGAGCCACTGCGCGTCCTCGTCGGTGAGTCGCGTCCGGGCGGCGAGGGAGTGGCGCTGGCAGGGGCGTTGGCTGCGGCGGGCGCGCAGGTGACGCTGGTCGCGGACAGCGCCTGCGCGGCGTTCATCGATCAGGCGGCGCTGGTGATGGTGGGGGCGGATAGTGTGCGCTCGGATGGAGCGGTGGTCAACAAGGTGGGCACGCGCACGCTGGCGCTGGTGGCGCAGGCGGCGGGCAAGCCCGTGTTTGCGCTGGCCGAGCGCCTGAAAGTGACGCCTGACTCCTATCCGCTGGTGATCGAGGAGATGAATCCCGCAGAGCTACTGCCCGCGTCAATCTCCGGCGTCACGGCTCGCAATATCTACTTCGATGTCACGCCCGCACGGCTCATCGCCAGTGTCATCTCCGAGACGGGCGAGATGAATGTTCACGACATCGCGCGGCTGACTGAGGAGGCGGAGCGCGCCTATCGCGCGCTCATGGGGCTGTAGGGTTATCCAGCGGCGGCGGTTCTGCCGCAGTTTTCGCATTATCCAGCAGGATGAGCAGCGCGCGGGCATAGGCTTCGGCGACGCTCTGGCAGTCCAGATAGCGCTCGCCCAGCATGATGCGGTAGCACGCCTTCCATTTGCGCGCGGCGATGGGGTTCAGCCGGAAGAGGGTATAGGTCGGCGCGTGGCGTTCCAGCGCGCGTCGTAGCGCCACCTCATCCAGCGCGCTGACACCGCGCGCCTGGAGTCGCAGCGCCAGTTCATCTGGCAGCGGCTCCTCTGGCGTATTCTGCGACGTGGTATCGCTGGTCATGATGTGATCATTCCTCGGCGTTGGCGCATACTGGGCGGTGAGTGTACAGGCGCCGCGCGTGGTTGGTCAAATTGAGGCGCTGAGGGATGGGGGGAAGCAGCGTATGGTTGATGAGCCACAGGCGCGCGACCATGGACGGACAAACGCCATTGGCGTCGAGCTCGCCGACCTGGCGACGCGGCTGACGGCGCTCGCGGTCGGCGCAGATGGCCAGCCGCTCGGACGTGTTCAGCGCGTCCGGCTGGAGCGTCCACCGACGCCAGAGCAGGTAGTGGAGCGACTGAGCGCGTTGATCGTGGAGCAGAGCGCCGGAGCCGTGCCCATGGAGGTTGGCGTGGCTGTCTGGGCGCACGTCAACCCTGAGCGTGGCGTGGTCGATGAACCGCGCTACGGAGCCGCCTGGAACGCCTATCCCTTTGCCGAGCGACTCAGCGCGCGAGTGGGCGCGCCGGTACGGCTGATCGCGGGGGTGAATGCCGCTGCGCGGGCCGAGGCGCGTGCGGGCGCGGCAGTTGGGCAGTCGCCGCTGCTCTACATCCATCTGGGCCGCAGCGTCACCAGCGCGCTGGCGATCGCTGGCGAGCCGCTGCTGGGCGCTCGCCACGACGCGGGGCGCCTGGGCCACTGGCAGACCGGGTCGGACGGCCCACGCTGCCAGTGCGGGGCCAGGGGGCATCTCGATCCGCTGGCCTCGGCGCAATCGCTGGTGCGGCTGGCGATTGGCGTGGCGGCGGACGATGATGAGGCGCTGGCGGCGATTCACCGTATCACGGGGATGCGCGCCGAAGCGCTCACGGCGCCACAGGTGATCGCGCTGGCGCGCGACGGCGTCCGCGCCATCCGCGAACTGGTCGAGGTCCTGGTGGACGCGCTAGCGGGCGCGCTGGCGAATCTGGTCGTCACGCTCGATCCAGCCATCATCGTGATTGGCGGCCCACTTGCGTTGGCGGATGTTGTGTACCTCGGTTGGCTGCGCGAGCGGCTCAGCGAGCGGCTGGCGGGCGTTGCGGCGCCGCCGCTGATCGTGGCCGCTACGCTGGAGCCGAACGCCGCCGCGCTAGGAGCGGCCCGGCTGAGCGACGCAGTCCTGTATGCGGCTGGCTGAGCGCGAGTGGTTTCCCCTCAAGCCGCCAGCGTGGCATAATGCAGCGAACGTGTCAACGCCACATGGGCAGCGGAGTGAGGAGGCAGGACGCCTCACCAGATGGAAGGTGATGAGACGACGCCAGTGACGGTACGCGATGAACGTCTCGAGAGCCATAGCGGATTACTGCTTGCGGAGCGCTACCAGATCGGAGCTGTCCGCGCGAATGGCGCCTTCTGCGTGGTCTATGACGCGCAGGATGTCGTGCTACGCCGCCCGCTGGCCATCAAAGTGGCGGCGCAGGAGCAAGCGTCTGTCTACCGCGAGGCGCTGAACGCGACCGCTGGCCTCTCCTACCCCGCTTTCCTGGCCATCTATGATGCGCTGGAGCAGGATGACCAGTATTTTCTGGCGCAGGAGTACATCGACGGGCAGCCGTTGAGCGCGTATGTGGCGAACGGCGTGCCCGCGCGGCGCGGCGTGGCGCTGGCGCTCCAGATGGCGCGGGCGCTGGCCTATACGCATCAGTACGACCTCACACATGGCGACCTCACGCCGACCGCCGTGTTGATCGATCGCAACGCGGTGGCGCATATCAACAATATGTGCCTGCCTGCTGACTGGGACTACTTCGACGCGCTGGCGACCTCGGCGGAGCAGTCGGGGCTGGCGTCGGCGAGCGCCGATACGCGAGCGCGCCTGCGCGACGACGAGCGACTGCGCGATGTCTGGGCGACGGGCGCGGCGCTGTGGTCGCTCGTCACGCGGCCACGCGATGTGGAGGCGGCGGATGACCTCGCCGCCGTGCGTCTCTATCGCGAAGATGTGACGCCGGAGTTGGAGGAGATATTGGCTCGCACGCTCGATCTGGCCCATGAGCGGCGCATCACGGAGGCTGGCGCGCTGACGCTGGAGCTGGAGGCGCTCGATCTGGCGCTGGGGCGTGAGGCGCATCAGCAGCGCGATACGCTGCCCATCGCAATCCGCTCTTTTCGGGCGAATCGCGAGCGGGGCGGCGGTCTGCTCGCGACGGATCGCCGTTACGTCGCCGGACGGCACGACAACGCATTGGCCAACGCCCCGACCTATCTGCGAGTTGAAGAGCAGCCGACGCTCGATCCCGCAGCGACGCGGCCGTCCGATGATGCGATGTTCGCCGCCTCGGCGCCTGTGCTCCAGTATCAGTCGTCGCCCTATGCGCGCGCTGGCCGCCAGGACGGCTACGACCACTACGACCGTTTTAACGGTCATGCTGCACAGACAGCGCCTGGCGCGCTCGAACGGCCGCCGCGTCAGTGGCCAGAGCCGGATCCGGCGATGCATGTTGGCTATGTGGGCGGTGTCGCAGGCGAGCGCCTCATGCGTCCGTGGGTGTGGGCATTCATCGGCGTGGCGCTCTTCGTGGCGTTCTTCCTGGTCGGCTACCTGATCTTCCCTCAATTCAAGCTCTTCTGATATTGCTCCAGTAGAGAGGATGTTCCGCCGATGCGACAACTCTGGGCGCCCTGGCGCATGGCGTACATTACTGGCTCGGAGCCAACCAAGGCAGGCTGTGTCTTCTGTGAGAAAGCGGCGTCCACCGCCGACGAGAGCAATTTCGTGCTGTTGCGTGGCGAGCGCTGCTACGCGCTGATGAACATCTTCCCCTACAACAATGGGCACCTGATGATCGCGCCCTACGCGCATCTGCCAACCATCCTGGAACTCGATGCCGCGACCCTCACCGAGATGATGACTATGGCGCAGCGTTGTGTGCGCGCCTGTCAGGATGCGATGGGCGCACAGGGCTTCAACCTGGGCATCAATCAGGGCGGCGTCGCGGGGGCTGGCATCGCCGACCACATCCATCTGCATGTCGTGCCGCGCTGGGGCGGTGACACCAACTTCATGCCGGTGCTGGCCGATGTGAAGGTGATGCCCGATTTCCTCGAAACCTCGTATCGCCAGATTCGGGCGCAGTTGGCGCAGTCCGCCGAGGGATCGCAGCGACCCTGAGCCGCCCTGCGCATCGCGCCCAGGCGCTGCCTTGCGAACTGCGCGCTATGCGGGCTATCATGCCAGATGGTATCGTGCGCCACAGCGCGTGTGGCGCGCTCGGACTGGTGGACAGCAATGGGTCACAATGCGCCTGACTCCCGTATGACCGTGCATGTCATTGGCGATGTGCAGGGCGTTGGCTTTCGCTTCTTCGCGCAGAGTCGCGCGCAGCGGCTGGGGCTGCGGGGCTACACGCAGAATCAGCGCGATGGTTCGGTGCTGGTGGTTGCCGAGGGCGCTCCCGACCTGCTGACCCAGTTACTGTCGCAACTCCGCGCGGGGCCGTATCTGGCCAATGTCGAGCAGGCGCAGGCGGAGTGGGGCGATGCGACCGGTGAGTATACCTCGTTTGGCATTCGATAGACCACACACGAGTGAAAGAGTGATCCGATGAGCATAGATCGCGAGACGGTGGATCATGTGGCGCGGCTGGCGCGGCTGGCGCTGAGCGAGGAGGAGCGCGAGCGCCTGCGCGAGCAGTTGTCGGCCATTCTGGAGCATATCAACGTGATCGGCGAGGCGGACACCAGCGATGTCGCCGCGTCTGCCAACATCCTACCGATGAGTAACGTCATGACAGGCGACAAGTCGCGCCCTTCGTGCGCCGCCGAGGAGCTGCTGGCGAATGCTCCTGCGCAAGAGGATGGGTATTTCCGCGTGCGCGCCGTGCTGGACGAAGAGTAGCGGCGGGCCGTTATTCGAGCGAGTTTCTGGAACAGTGGATAAGGGCGCGGGCCGACATAGGCCTGCGCGCGACTGAGGAGCAGGCAAGTGGCTGAACTCTGGCGCCTCACCATCAGCGAGGCTTCTGAGCTGTTGCAACGTCGGGAAATCAGCGCGGTGGAACTGACGCGCGCGCACCTCGAACGCATCGAGCAGGTCGAGGGCAACGTGCGCGCGTTCGTCACCGTCACGGAGGCCGAGGCGATCCGCCAGGCCGAGCGGGTGGATCAGTTGCGCAGCGAGGGCGCCGAGCTTGGCCCGCTCGCCGGGATTCCCCTCGCCATCAAGGATGTCATCAGCACGAAAGGTGTGCGGACAACCTGCTCATCGCGCATCCTGGAACACTACACACCGCCATTCGATGCGACGGTGATGGCGCGCCTGCGCGACGCGCGCGCCATCATACTGGGCAAGACGAACATGGACGAGTTCGCGATGGGGTCATCCACCGAGAACTCAGCCTTCTTCCCCACGCGCAATCCCTGGGATCTGGAGCGTGTACCCGGCGGCAGCAGCGGCGGCTCAGCGGCGGCGGTGGCGGCGGGCGAGGCGATGGGGTCGCTGGGGTCAGATACTGGCGGCTCGGTGCGGCAACCCGGCGCCCTGACCAACACCGTTGCGCTCAAGCCGACCTACGGACGTGTTTCGCGGTTTGGGCTGGTGGCGTTCGCGTCGTCGCTCGACCAGATTGGCCCATTTACTCGCTCGGCGCGCGATGCGGCGCTGATGTTGCAGGCCATCGCGGGCTACGACCCGCTGGACTCTACCTCGATCAACACGCCCGTTCCAGACTACGTAGCGGCGCTGGCGGGCGATGTGAAAGGGCTGCGTATCGGCGTACCCAGCGAGTATTTCGTGGAGGGAACCGAGCCGGGCGTGCGCGCTGTGGTCGATCAGGCCATCGAGACGCTGACGTCGCTGGGCGCGGAGGTCGGCGAGTGCTCGCTGCCGCACACGCGCTTTGGCGTCGCGGCGTACTACATCATCGCTCCGGCGGAGTGCAGCGCCAATCTGGCGCGCTATGATGGCGTGAAGTATGGCTTCTCCTCGAAAAGCGTCTCTGGCAGCCTGATCGATTACGTGTCGGAGACGCGGGCCGAGGGCTTCGGGCCGGAGGTGAAGCGGCGCATCATGCTGGGCGCCTACGCGCTCTCCTCGGGCTACTACGACGCCTATTACCTCAAAGCGGAGAAAGTCCGCACGCTCATCAAGCGCGACTTCGACGCCGCCTTCGAGCGGTTCGATGCGCTGATCAGCCCGACCAGCCCCAGCGTGGCCTTCAAGATCGGCGAGAAGGTCTCGGATCCCTACGCCATGTATCTGAACGATGTTTTCACCATCCCGGCCAATCTGGCGGGCATCTGCGGCCTCTCGATGCCGGGCGGCTTCAGCGAAGGGCTGCCGGTGGGCGTGCAACTGCTGGGACCAGCGCTGGGCGAGCCGATGCTGCTGCGCATCGCCGACGCCTTCCAGCAGGCGACCGAGCACCACAAGCAGATGGCGGCCACGCCGAGCACGAAGAAGAAGGGGCGCGCCCGGTGAGCCGCACTGACCAGACGCGCCTGACGCGGCCCGTCGCGGAGCTTGCCTGATGCGCCTGCTCGTCGCGCGGCACGGCGCCACACAACACAATCTGGATGGCCGCTTCACAGGTCAGTTTGATGCGCCGCTGAGCGCGCTGGGCGAGCGCCAGGCCGATGCGCTAGCCGCACGGCTGGCCTTGCAGCGCTTCGATGCGCTTTTCTCATCTGATCTGCTGCGGGCGCGCCAGACGGCAGAGCGCATCGCGGCGCACAGCGGGCGAGCGGCGACGTTCGACCCCGACCTGCGCGAGATCGCGATGGGCGCGTGGGAGGGCCGACGCTTCAGCGAGGTCAAGCGCGAAGCGGGCGCGCTGCTTGCGCAGATCGAGACTGAAACGACAGGCAAGACTCCCTACCCGCAAGGTGAGAGTTGGGCGCAGCTCAGTGTGCGTGTGCTGGGCGCGCTCCGGCGCTGCCAGGCGCGCTATCCAGATGGCTACGTGCTATGGGTGGCGCATGGCGGCGTCATCAGCGCGCTGCTGCTGGATGCGCTGGGGCTGCGCTACGAGCGGCGCTGGCAATTCGCACGCGGCAACACCAGTTTGTTCGAGTTCGACTATCTGCCGACACTGGTGAAGGTGCTGCGCGCCAATGACACCAGTCACCTGGAACTGCTCGCAGACGTAGAAGAGGGCGAGCGCTTCCAGGCGATCTAGAACAGCCAGTCGCTCAAATCAAACGCGCTTTCACACGTGGAAGGAGTACATCGTGATGACTACACCTCCGACGGCCCGCGCGGACGTGGTTGTGGTCTCGTCAGGGGCCGCGACCACTTCCGTCGAAGCGGCGCCCTGGTGGGTCGAGGGCGATTTTCCAGTGCGGCAGGGTGTGGCGGCGCATCCACTGATTGATGGCCGAGCGGCCATGCTGGCGATGTGTCGCGCCTTTCTCAGCGCCCAGCAGTCTATCTTACTGGCGGCGTGGGACATCCACGCTGAATTGGAGATGGTGCGCGGGGAAGACGCGCATGTCGGGCCAGATGGCAGCCCGGAGCAAAATGAGTTGATCGCCAGCCTGCGCCAGGATAGGCTTTCCGAGGAGGCCATCGCGCTGTGGAACGCCGGGCGGCTGCAAGTGCGCGACGTGCTGGGGTTCGCGGCGCAACGTGGCGTGAAGGTAGGTGTGCTGCTGTGGGAGACGCCGACGATCAGTTCGCACATCACTAATTCGCCGGAGAAGCAGCGCGACATGCTCGCGGCGGTGGGGGTGGATTGCCTGCTCGACAATAGCTCCATGAAGATCACCCACCTGCTCGAAGCGCTGCACCAGAAGTGCGCCGTGGTGGATGGGCGCGTCGCCTTCATCGGCGGCATCGACCTGACGTTGCAGGCGAACGGCGACTATGACCGCTGGGATACGCACTACCATCCAGCGGAATCGCCAGAGCGCGGCTCGGCCCACACCGCCTCGATGCACCCCTGGCACGACGCGCACATCCGCTTGCAGGGGCCAGCGGTCGCCGACGTGCAGCGCAACATCACGCAGCGCTGGATGGAGGTAGCGGCGCGACGCGACGGCCCCGGCTGGCCGGGCGCGCTGCCTGACGAGCCGCCCGCGCCCATCGCGGGCGGCGCCGCAGCGCAGATCGTGCGCTCGATCCCCAAAAACACCTACGACTTCGCGCCGGATGGCATCTTCACGATTCGCGGAGCGTACATGCGGGCGGTCAGCGCCGCGCAGCGCTATATCTACCTGGAGAGCCAGTATCTCTGGCCAGAGGTCTATCGCGGCATTGACAAGCTCGCCTGGGGCGGCAAGTGCGAAGAACTGGTCGAGTTTCTTGAAGCGCTGGGCGCGGCGCTGAAACGTGGCGTACAGGTCGGCATCGTGCTGCCCGATCACCCCAACTGTGGTCGCGCCTACACTGATGATGGCATCGAACTCCTGCGCACGCTGGCGGTCGAAGTCAACGCTTCTGATCGGCTGCTGGCGCTGACCCTGGGCGCCGACTCACTCAGCGACGACGTGCCGGGCGGGCTGTTTTATCGCCCTGTCTATGTGCATGCCAAGGTCGGCGTCGTGGATGATCGCTGGCTGACGATTGGCTCGGCGAATCTGAACAATCGCGGCTTTGGCGGCGACGCCGAGATCAACGTCAGCCTTGGCGATGCGAGTGTGGCCACTGAGACGCGACTGGCCCTCTGGATGGAGCACCTTCAGGCGGCGCTGCCAGAGAGCGATCGACTGCGCGACTTCGCCGCCGGGTTCGAGGCGCTACGTGAGCAGTCCGAGTCGAACTTCGCACGGGTCAATGCGCGCCAGCCGCTGCAAGGGCATGTGCTGCCGTACCTGACGGTTGTGGACGGCAAGCGCCGCAGCGCTCATGTCGATCCGGAGCATGGCTGGCTCGACATGCTCGAAGGCGGCTCTGGCCCGACGCCCGACATCTATCACAATCGCTACCAGTGAACGGCTTCGGCGGCGCTCAGATGCGCGTGTAGCGCCGCACGGAGGTCTGTGCGGCGTGCCGCACCCACGGATCGGCGTCCTCTGAGGCTTCGCGCAGGGGACCGACGGCGCGCTTGTCGGCGATCAGGCCGAGGGCGGTGGCGGCGGCGGCGCGCACACGCGCGTCGCGATCTTTCAGCAGGCGCAGCAGCGCGGGTGTCGAGGCGGGCGCGGGATCCATGCCCAGCGCCTGCGCCACCGCCAGGCGTAGCTCCACATCGTTGCTGGCGCCACGTTTGCGCAGGGCCAGCAGCGCGCGCTTGCCGCCCAACTGACCGAGCGCAGCGGCGGCAGCGCGGCGCACCTCACCATTGGTGTCATCCAGCCGGGCGATCAGGTCGTTGAGCGCCTCGGAGGCGCCAATGGCGCTGAGCGTGGTGACTGCCACACGCCGCTGGGCCGCGTCGGGGCTATTCAGCCCGGCCATCGCCGCGCCGCTGGCGGCCTCGCCTGCGCCTGGCGCCACGCCCGTCAGCAGACGCAGGGCTTCTTCTGCGCGGCGGCGTGCCTGGGGATTGGCTGCGCGCGCCTCGGCCTGCAACGCCGGGATGACGCGGGCGTCGGCGTAGACCAGCGCCTGCTCGACCGCCTGCCGAATGGTTGGATCCGTCTGGGCCAACAGCGTCATCAACTCGCGTAGCGCGGCAGGTGTGGCGATCAGACCCAATGTGATGACCAGCTGCGCCCGCAGGATGCGCTCCAGCTCCGTTTCGCGCGCCAGCCATCCAAGCGCGGCGACGAACTCACGCCCGACCTCTTGCTCCACACGCGAGAGCGTGCGGCTGAAGCGCTTGCGGCGGGCCGGATCGGCTCCGTAGATGACGGCGGCGTCGAGCAGGTCGCGCAGCCCCTGCTGGGCCAGCAGGAAGGCGTGAGACTGGGTCTCCTGGCGCGAGACCAGGTGCGCGATCTGCGGCGCCACGCCCTCCACAATGGCGGCCAACGCCAGGGCTAGCGTCTGCGGGTAGACTTCCTGCGCATCCGAGATGCCCGCGCGCGGCGCGACGCTGCTGGGCGAGTTGGCGAAGCGGAAGACGCGCTGAGCGAGGTCGTGCGGATTGGGATGCGCGCCAGCCCACAGCGCCACTGGAGCCGTCCACTGTGGGCGCAGCAGGCGGCTATTCAGCCGACCCAGCCCATCATCGCGCAGGTCGAGCCACCAGGCGGCGGCGCTGATCTGCGCCATCTGATGCGCGAAACTGAGTGTCAGGCCATCAAGGCTGCGGCGCAGCATCCCCGTGCGCAGCCCCGCCCGGATGTCGCGCTCGATGCGATCCAGCGGCAGCTCTGGCGTCACGCTGAGCGCGAAGTCGGTCGGGCCGGGTGGCGGGAAGCTGGTCAACCAGTCGAGCGCACATTCGCCGGTAGTGCGTGAGGGATCAAGTGGCAGGTAGCCCATGCGCGCTTCCTGCAACGAGGCCGCCAGCGCAGCCCAGACCAGCGCGGGCTGGTCGCTCTCATCCGCCTCTTCCTCGCTGACGGCGTTCTCCAGGTCGCGCACGGCGGCGCTGGCGCTGGCCAGCCGTAGTGCCTCGCGCAGCAAGCTGGCGCGTCCCCAGGCGACCCGCTCGCCAGCGTCGAGTGTCTCGGCGAGCGCAGCCGCCACCGCCGCCGTAGAGAGCGACTCGCCTAGCGGACGGTCATGCAGGTCGCCGACCAGCGGGCCGACTGCTCTGCCTTTCTTCTCCTGCGCGCGCCGCCAGCGAGATTGCCGCTTGCGCAGGGTGCGCGTCAGTTCATCCAGAGGGATAGACGCCAGTGATAGCGCGCTGAACTGCGCCAGCGGGCCGAGGTCGTCCACCACGGAGGCATAGGCGCCGCTCTCGCAGGCGACGATCACCCGGCTGGCGCTGTAGGGTCGCTCGCGTAGTAGCCGCAGCGCCTGATTCACCTGATCGCGCTGCTCGTCGTCGAGGCGGTCGTAGTCGTCGCAGAGCACGACCAGCCGACCCGCGCGCAGCAGCCGCTCGGCGCGGCCGCCCAGCCCATCGGTGCCGAGCCGCGCCAGCAGGTCGGCCAGGTAGGGCATCGGGGAGAGTGTTCCGTCGCTCGCGAGCCAGCGCGCCAGCCCCGGCGCTGAGACCAGCACGGGCAGCCGTTCACGCCCCACGCCTAGCAGCGTGCGCGCTACGAGGGAGCGTCCGCTGAGCGCCGCCGCATAGCTGAGCAGCGCGGTCGTCTTGCCCGCGCCGATCTCGCCCAGCAGCAGCGCCTGCGGATGCATGGCCAGCAATTCATCCATCGGACGCGGCGCGGGAGTGTTGGCGGTGGAATCGAGCATGGCTCCCGCCGGGACGAGGCCCAGCGAGATGAGCGGGGCGTCGCGATGCAGCCGCTCGGCGCAGTAGCCGCGCATGAAGCGCATGTAGCGCGTCACGCGCGTAACCCAGATGATGCGCCACATCCCCAGCGCCGCTAGCGCCGCACAGAGCGTGGGGCCAGCTACCAGCTCAGAGAGCAGGCGCAGATGATTGAGCGCGTGGTCTGGCGCTTGCGTGAGGTCGCCTAACGTGGAGGTCAGATCCTGCCCGCTGAGCAGCACGATCACCAGCAGCCCCGCCAGCGCCGCCATCACCGCAGCCGTGAGCAGCGCGCCTGTGTACCCTGTGCGCTGGCTGACATGGGTGGTTGGCGGAGCGGCGAACGTCACAGATGATCCTTTGAGCCTGCGAGCCAGCGGGTGATGAACGACCGATGCGGGCGAGCAGTCGTATCGTACCACGAGGCGCCAGCGATGCCCGCCAAACAGGACTTTGCGACACTGACGAGTGAGCGCCGCATCGTGTATGCTGGAATGTGCCATGTCCCCAATTGCGCAGTCTGCCCGCTGATGAGCGATCTGCGCCGTGGGCGTGAGATGCTCAGGAGTAGACGAAGGTATGACCGAACCTGCGACGCGCGTAAAACAACTGGCGCCAGACCTCTGGCTGCTGGATACACTCTTTCAACGATCGTCCGGCGTCATCGCCAGCTATCTGCTGACCGGACCGGATGGCCTGGCGCTGGTGGATGTCGGGTCGGCTGTGACACTGGAGACGTTGCTGACGTCGGTGCGCGCGACCGGGCATCAGCCCGAAGACATCGCGCACATCCTGTTGACACACATTCATCTCGACCACGCGGGCGCCACCGGGGCGCTGCTACGGCACACGCCACGGGCGCGCGTTTACGTGCACCACATCGGCGCGCCGCACCTCATCAATCCGACGAAGCTGATCGAGAGCGCGTCGCGCATATATGGCGACAGGATGCAGCAGCTCTGGGGCGCGATGCTGCCTGTGCCTGAGGAGCGCATCACGCTGCTAGATGAGGGCATCGAAGTGCGCGTGGGCCAGCGCACGCTACGTGCGCTCTACACGCCGGGCCATGCCATCCATCATGTCGCCTTCCACGACGCCGCCAACGCGATCATCTTCCCCGGCGATGTGGCGGGGGTGCGGCTTGAAGATGTGGAATACGTTCGGCCGCCGACCCCGCCGCCAGACCTGAATCTGGAAGATTGGGCCGCCAGCATCGAGCGGCTGCGGGCGCTGCGTCCAGAGACGCTCTACCTGCCGCACTTCGGGCCAGCGACCGGGCTGGAGCGGCACTTCACCGAGCTGCGCGAACGGCTCTTCGCCTGGGGCGACATCGTGGCGCGCGGCATGCGTCAGGGCGAGAACGACGCTCAGATCGCGCACGACCTCGCCGCGGCGGCTGACCCGGAGGTGGCGCGCGAGGCGACCGCTGCGGGCGACTCGGTGGAAGAAGTGGAGCGCTACGAGCTGGCGTCCAACTACCTGATGAGCGCGCAGGGCTATATGCGCTACTACAAGAAGACGCATCCTGAGGCGCTCGCCAACTGAGGCTTGCGGGGCCAGGCGCGACGATGAGGTGTCGTAACCCGTCTGTATTCATATGCGAGCTACCAGCGCCCGCCAGTCGTCCGGCTGGGGGCGCTCGTCATATGGTTTGCCCTGGGAAGAGGATGACATCCGATGGGAAAGAGCATGGATCGGCGTCGCGCGGCGTTGAATGATCCGCTGGACTACGGCGCCATCGAGGCGCTGCTAACCGCAAGCCACGGCGCGCCATTCGATGTGCTGGGCCGCCATGTGACCACACTGAGCGGTCAGCGCGTCACGATTGTGCGGGCGTTCATCCCCTCTGCCAGCGCGGTTTCGGTCGTGCCGCAGGCGCTCCCGCCGGATGAAACGCCTGACAAAGCGATCCCGATGAAGCGCCTGCGCCCGGAAGGACTCTTCAGCGTCGCATTGCCCGGAACGCCCTTCACCGACTACCTGCTCGAAGTACAGCGTGAAGGTGGCGCTACCACGCGGATCGCCGACCCCTACTCGTTTCCGCCGCTGATCGGCGATTACGATCTCCATCTGATCGGCGAGGGCAATCACCATGTCCTGTACGAGCAGTTCGGCGCGCACCCCCAGCGCATGCGTGAGGTCGATGGGGTCGGATTCGCGGTGTGGGCGCCGAATGCGCGGCGGGTCAGCGTGGTGGGCGATTTCAACCATTGGGACGACCGCACCCACCCCATGCGCATGCGCTCCAATGGCGTCTGGGAGCTGTTCATCCCCGGCGTCACCATTGGCGCCCTCTACAAATACGCTGTCTTGTCGTGGAGCCAGGGCTTTCGCGCGCTCAAGGCCGACCCGTTCGCGTTCACGGCGGAACTGCGCCCCGGCACAGCCTCGCGCGTGTGGGACCTGGGCGGCTACGAGTGGGGCGACGACACCTGGCTTCGTGAGCGTGAGCGCGCCAACGCCCCCGACGCGCCGATCAGCGTCTATGAGCTACATGCAGGCTCATGGAAGCCCGACAGCGGGGTGGACACGCCCCATGTGACCTATAGGATGTTGGCGCACCAGTTGGCGCCGTACCTCAATGCGCTGGGCTACACGCATGTCGAGCTGCTGCCGGTGGCCGAGCATCCCTTCGATGGCTCGTGGGGATATCAGGTGACAGGCTATTTCGCGCCGACCAGCCGCTACGGCTCGCCGCAGGACTTCATGTACTTCGTGGATTATCTGCATCAGCACGGCATCGGCGTCATCCTCGACTGGGTGCCCGCCCACTTCCCCAAGGACGCGCACGGGCTGGCCTACTTCGATGGCTCGCACCTCTACGAGCACGCCGATCCGCGCCAGGGCGAGCAGCTCGACTGGGGGACGCTGGTCTTCAATTTCGGGCGCAACGAAGTGCGCAACTTCCTCGTCTCGAACGCGCTGTTCTGGCTGGATCGCTACCACATCGATGGCCTGCGCGTGGACGCCGTCGCCTCGATGCTCTATCTGGACTACTCGCGCAAAGAGGGACAATGGGCGCCAAATCAGTACGGCGGACGCGAGAATCTGGAGGCTATCGCGTTTCTGCGCGAGTGCAACAGTGTCGTGCATGCGCGCTTTCCCCACGCGCTGATGATCGCCGAGGAGTCTACGGCGTGGCCTGGCGTCACGAAGCCAGTGGATGAGGGCGGGCTGGGCTTCAGCTACAAGTGGAACATGGGCTGGATGCACGACATCCTGCAATACTTCCATCGCGAGGCGGTGCACCGCACGTACCATCAGAACGAGATGACCTTCTCGTTCATGTATGCGTTCTCCGAGCGATTCATGCTGCCTTTCTCCCACGATGAGGTGGTGCACATGAAGGGCAGCATGATCAACAAGATGCCCGGCGACCACTGGCAGAAATTCGCCAATCTGCGGGCGCTCTATGGCTTCATGTATGGGCACCCTGGCAAGAAGCTGTTGTTTATGGGCGGCGAGTTCGCGCAGTGGGCCGAGTGGAACTTCGCGGGCTTTCTCGATTGGGGGCTGCTCGATGAGCACAACCCGCTGGTGGAGCGCCACCGCGGCCTGCACGCCTTCGTGGCGCATCTCAACGCCACGCTGTGCGACACACCCGCGCTACACGAGCTGGACGATCATCCTGATGGCTTCGAGTGGATCGATGGCAGCGACGCGCTGCAGAGCGTGGTGTCATTCGCGCGCTGGGGCCGCGAGCATGGCGATCTGGTGATCGTCGTCGGCAACTTCACGCCTGTGCCGCGCCATAACTACCGCGTTGGCGTGCCGCTGGCAGGCCGCTACGTCGAGGTCGTCAACTCCGACGCGAGCGCATTCGGGGGTAGCGGCATCGTCAATGCCGGGATTCGGGAGACGGAGGCGATTGTGGCGCATGGAAAAGAACACTCGCTCTCGCTCAGCTTGCCGCCTCTGGCGACAATTCTGCTTCGGCTCACTACCGACGAGTAGGTTCATTCGTGTGTGCGAGGCGTTCGCCGTGGGCTGGCGCCATGCGGCCCCAAATGAGAGAAGGCTTGCGATGTCCAGGATTGGCGCGTCAGCGGAGCGCATCATCGACGCTGAGCCATCGGCGGTGTGGGCGGCAATTACCGACTTCAGCGGGAAGCGCCCGCAGTTCCTGCCAGAGAATTATCGCGACTATCGGGTCGAGCGGAGTCCCGACGGGCAGGATACCGTGCTGAGCTATACGCTGCACGCCGGTGGTCGCGAGCGCCCCTATCAGATGCAGGTGGAGGAGGCGACGCCGGGCGAGATGCTGATCGAGCGCGACCTGGCTTCGACCTACACGACGCATTGGAAGATCGAGCGGGTGGGGCCGGGCGCGCACGTGCGAGTGCGGCTGTCGAGCGAATGGGAGAGCCGCGCGTCGGGCGTCAATGGCTTCTTCGAGCGGCGTTTCGCTCCGATGGGAGTACAGCGTCTCCACCAGGAGACGCTCGTCCGGCTTGGCCAGCTCCTGCGAGCGCAGGAGCCAGGCACAGCCGGACGTTGAGCGCAAACGATAGTGTTGTGATTAGGCACGCTCACTGAGGAGCGCCACAGCGATGGTCTGATCGCGACGAAGGAATCGCTGCGCGATCAGACGCTCGCGTCCGAGCTGGTCACACTCGCGTGATCCGCACGCTGAGCATGCTCGCCGTGTAGATTCCAGCAGAGCGGAGGCGAGGCCCTGAGATGCGCTGGTCGGGCCTCACCTGCTGCTGAGCGGTAGCTGTGCGCCTCTTACGGCTTGCACTGCCATTCGCGCCAGCTGTAGCCGTCGCGCTGGAAGATCTGGTACGCCGCGTGGATGTTGGCCGACGCATTGTAAGGTGACTGATGGGCGTAGGACGTCGAGCGCCAGGTGCTGGAATCCAGAATCTGGAAGACGCCAGCGGCATGCGCGCCACCCACGGTCGTGTGATTGTAGGCGGATGCGTTGTAGCCCGACTCGCAGCGAGCGATGGCCAGCGCCGAGCCAGCATACGGGCCGAAGACGGCGCGAATCTCATTGATCACGCCCTGCGTGCCAGGGTTCGCCGCGCCAGATGAGTTGCTGGTGGTGGTGTGATGCACCGGCGCGCTCTTCTTGGACACATGCGATGTGTGGGTCGTCGCGTGGGACGGAGCGGACGGAGCGGCAGCGCCGTAGTTTGGCACCCAGGCGGTGTTGCCGGAGACGACGGAGCCGTTGCTGGTATGCCAGTGCTGCGTGCAGTGGTAGGCGCCATTGGCCCAGCCGTAGCAGAGCCAACTCCCCTCGACCTGGTAGCCGGGGTGGTAAGACAGTTCAGCGCCTCGGGCTTGAATGGGGGTGGACAGGGCGGCGCCGCCAATGAGCGTCGCGGCCAGGCCGCCGGAGATGATCAACGCTTTATGCGCGCCGTGCAGGTGTGACGCGACATGACGAACAACTTCGGAAACGCGGTGCACTAGGAAAATCCTCCTGATGTGCTCCACACATGTGGAGCAATCGCAGCTGCGAACTGCGACCTTCTACCTCCTTGGCCGAACGGGGCGTCCCCTCGCTCAGCCGAGCACAGTACGAGTTCCTCTCAGCCAGGTCGCCGCAGCAAAGTCGCCGCAGTCACCTGACTTCCCCCGCCAGACGCAATCGTAGGCGCGCGCATCCTGCGCAGGGCACGAGGAGGACTATACAAGCCAAATGCAAGTCGTAACGTCATCAGGACTGATCGCCCATGGCAGAAGTACCGGTAGGGCTACCTGAAGTACTACTACTTATGTAAAATATGGAAAGAATCTGAGGCCAAGCTCAAGTAGCTCATCGCTCATGAATTCAGGATTCATGTCAACAGAGCGGAGACGCGCCGCCCGTGCCTTGCTCTCGGCGGGGTAGTACCAGCCGTGTTATCCAGCGTTATGACGAGCTGGCGGAACGGTGGGTTCAGAAGGGCAAGTCGCGCAGGGCTGGAACCTCGGCGAGAGTGGTGGCGGCGCGCACTCCGCGCACAATTGCACGGGCGATTGTCAGGCTGGCCAGCGCCCCCAGCTGTGCCAGCAAAACGGGCGACGCCGGGCCTGTCGATGCGGCGGTGGGCGCGGTGGAAAGCGCGAAGATCAGGTCGCCATCGAAGGGGGTATGCGTCGGGCGGATAGCGAGCGCGAAGCCATCGTGCGCCATCTGGGCGAGCTTGGTGAGGTCGGCTTTGTTGAGCGGCGCATCGGTGGCGATGACTGCCAGCGTGGTGCTGGCGCCGGGGAAGGGGCTACCAGTTGGGGTGGTCGGTGGCGGAGCGGCGTCGCGCAGCCAGCCCGCGCCAGAGGGGTGGCGCGGGCCTGCCACCAGCGTCCCACTCTCGGCGTCGTAGATGTCGCCCACGGCGTTGACGGCGGCCAGCGCCCCCAGCGTGAATGCGCCCAGCGCCGCGTCGATCTGCCCGCTGGCGCTGCCGATCCCCGATTTCACGCAGAGCAGCGGCCCGGCGCTCTTGCCGACGGTCGCGCCGGTTCCCGCGCCGACGCAACCCTGCGCCACCGGGCCGACCGTGGCGGCTGCCAGCGCACGCGCGCCCGATTCGGCGTCCGGGCGGACATCCGCGCGCCCAACGCCCAGATCGAAGAGCGCCGCCGCCGGGACGATGGGCACGCGCGCCACGCCGACATCGAAGCCCACCCCACGCGCTTCCAGTGCCCGCGCCACGCCCGTCGCCGCGTCCAGCCCGAAGGCGCTGCCACCGCTGAGGACGATGGCGTGGACTTCCTGCATCATGCAGGTGGGCGCCAGCAGATCGGTCTCGCGCGTGGCGGGCGCGCCGCCGCGCACATCCACCGCGCCGACGGCGGGTCGCTCGCAGAGGATGACCGTGCAGCCAGTGGCGCCCTCGGCCTGTGTGTCGTGTCCGATGCGGATGCCCGCGACATCGCAGATGTCGTCGTGTCGCTCCATCTGGATTCCCTCCCCTTTTTGTCTGCGTGCCGCTTCCTGCACGATACCACGCGCAGGTTGCTCATATTGCTGGGTGGCGCGCTTGACAGGCGCCCGCCGTGTCCGTATTCTTTAGTCAATCGATTGACTAAACATCGCGCAATGGTCAGCGTGACGCTGATACGTGCGGGCTGCGGGAGGAAGTGTGATGGCGCGCAAGGCGTCGCAGGAGCGGCGGGCGGCGATCATCGACGCGGCGGCACAGGCGCTGGCGCGCGATGGCATCACCGAGACCACCACACGCAAGATCGCCGCTGCGGCTGGCGTCAATCAGGCGATGATCGGCTACTACTTCGGTGGCAAGGATGAGCTGCTGTATGCCGTGCTGCAAGAGATGATGCGGCGCACGGCAGAGATTGCGAACGCCTCGCTGCCAAACGGCGTTGGATTCGCCGAGGCGCTGACGCTGGCGATGGAGGCGTTCTGGCGGCATGTCGAGGAGGCGCCAGAGCTACAGGTGATGCAGTACGAGCTGACGCTGTATGCGCTGCGGCGCCCGCAGTCGGCGTGGCTGGCCCGCAGCCAGTATGAGGGCTACTGCGCCATCGTCGCGCGGCTGATCGCCGAGGCGCCCGTCGCACACGGTGAATCGCTGGCCGAGACGCCCGAGGCGCTGGCGCGGTTTCTGGTCGGTGGGCTGGACGGCATGATCTTGCAGTTTATCAGCGACCAGAATGGGCAGCGCGCGCATGACGATCTGCGCCGATTGATCGCCGCCACACTGGCGCTGGCACGCGGCGCATCCGTCGCGCCGGGCGCTGCGTCGGGCGCACGCTGAGGAGGAAGGCCATGTTAGAGCCGCAGCGCGCAGATGCGGCGCCGTCCGCCGCTAGCGCAGCGTCGGCTGACGACGTGACACGCGACTACGCCTACTATCGGCAGGTCTTCGCGGGCCAGCGCATGCCCTTCGCCTTCCTCGATCTCGATCTGCTCGACGCCAATATTCGGCAGGTGGTGGCGCGCGCTGGCGAGAAGCGCATCCGCGTGGCGAGCAAGTCAGTGCGCAGCGTGTGGGCGCTCCAGCGCATCCTGGCCGCCGATGAGCGCTTCATCGGCGTGATGTGCCTGACGGCGCGCGAGGCGGTGTATCTCACCAACAAGGGTGTCGCGGATGTGCTGATCGGCTATCCCTGCTCGGCGGCGGCGGACGTCGCCGATGTGGCGCAGGCGACGCAGGCGGGCGCGCGCATCACGCTCATGGTGGACGATCTGACGCAGGTAGAGCGCATCGAGGCTGTGGCCCGCGAGCGCGGCGTGCGGCTGCCGCTCTGCCTGGATGTTGACCTCTCGCTCGACCTGCCTGGCCTGCACTTCGGCACATGGCGCTCGCCGCTGCGCACGGTGGAGCAGGCGCGGCCCATCGTCGAGCGCATCCTGGCGTCCGATCACCTCACACTGGATGGTGTGATGGGCTACGAAGCGCAGATCGCAGGCGTCGGCGACCAGTATCCGGGGCAGGCAGCCAAGAACACGCTCGTGCGGGCGCTCAAGCGGCGCTCGGTAGGGCTGGCGGCACAGCGGCGCGCAGCGGTGGTCGCGATGATCCGTTCGCTGGGCGGCGAGTTGCGCTTCGTCAATGGTGGTGGCTCCGGCAGCATGGATACCACGCGAGCGGAGGATGTGGTGACGGAGCTGACGGTGGGGTCGGCCTTCTACTCGCCCGCGCTCTTCGACCACTATCGTGCGTTTCGCTTCGCGCCAGCGGCGGCATTCGCGGTGGAGATCGTGCGGCGACCAGCTCCGCAGCGCTACACCTGCCTGGGTGGCGGCTATGTCGCGTCGGGCGCGGCGGGGCCAGATCGCCTGCCGCAGCCCTATCTGCCAGCAGGCGCGCGGCTCGATGCGCTGGAAGGCGCGGGCGAGACGCAGACGCCTGTGAGCTATTCCGGCGACACGCCGTTGGCGATTGGCGATCCGATCTTCTTCCGGCACAGCAAGGCGGGCGAGCTATGCGAGCGCTTCACCCGGCTGCTGCTGGTCTCGCGTGGCGCCGTGGTGGGCGAGGCGAGCACCTATCGCGGTGATGGGCAGTGTTTCCTGTGAGATGGAGGTCGATCTGATGGCTGAGGCGAAGGCACGCGGGCGGCCTGGTCGCTGGCGCAACTGGTCTGGCTCGGTGACGTGCTTGCCGCGCGAGGTCATCGCGCCGACCTCGCTGGACGAGCTGGCGCGCGCGGTGGGCGCCATTGGTCGCGCCGGGCGGCGGCTGCGGGTGGTCGGGTCGGGCCACTCCTTCACGCCGCTGGTTCAGACTGATGACGCGCTGCTGCGCATGGATCAGCTTTGCGGCATCACCAGCTTCGACGCCGAGCGCGGGCTGGTTACTGTGCTGGGCGGCACGCCGCTGAAGCAACTGGGCGATGCGCTGCTGAAGCGCGGCGTGGCGCAGGAGAATCTGGGCGACATCGATGTGCAAACCATCACCGGAGCCATCAGCACGGGAACGCATGGCACGGGCGTGCGCTTCGGCAATCTGGCGACGCAGGTGGCGGGTCTGACGCTGGTCACGGCGTCTGGCGAGGCGTTGGAGCTATCGCCTGAGCGCGATCCTGATACGTTCAAGGCGGCGCAGGTGTCGCTGGGGGCGCTGGGGGTGATCGCCTCGGTGACGCTGCGGGTCGTCCCGGCCAAGCGCCTGCGCTATCAGACGCGACGTGAGCGCATCGAGAGCCTGCTGGCGCATCTGGAGCAATACAAGGCGGAGAACAGCCACTTCGAGTTTTTCTGGTTCCCCTACACGAAGTGGGCGCAGGCCAAGTTCACGAACGAGACAGGCGCCCAGCCGACCAGCGCCAATCTCTGGACGGAGTTCAACCGCGTCGTGCTGGAAAATGGCGTCTTCTGGGCATTTTCGGAGGCCAGTCGGCTCGTGCCCGCGCTCAGCCCGGCCATCTGCAAGGCGTCGGCCTGGGGCATCGCTTCCACTACTGCCGTGGACTACAGCCACCGGCTCTATGCCACGCCGCGCGAGGTGCGCTTTCAGGAAATGGAGTACAACTTGCCCGCGCAGCATTTCGTGGCGGCGATGGCCGAGATCGAGGAAGTCATCGCTCGCCAGCGCTTCGCGGTCAACTTTCCTGTGGAGTGCCGCTTCGTGCGCGGTGATGACATCTGGCTTAGCCCCGCCTACCAGCGCGACTCCGCCTACATCGCCGTGCATATGTACCAGGGGATGCCGTATCGGGCGTACTTCGACGCCATCGAGGCGATCTTCCAGCGGTACGAGGGCAGGCCGCACTGGGGCAAGATGCACACGCTGACGGCGGAGACGCTGGCGACGCGCTACCCACGCTGGCAGGACTTCCTGCGCGTGCGCGAGAGCCTCGACCCGCACGGCGTTTTTCTGAACGACTATCTGCGACGGCTCTTTGGCGTTGGCGCGACGACCGCAGCCAGCGGCGCCGCTGGCCAGGTTACGACTTCGACGGATGGCGCAACGGGCGCGCTGTGATGAGGCCCGGCTGAGTGGAAAAGGGATCCTGAATGGGAGAATCCAGCGTGACCGCGCGGGCCGAGACACCTGCTGCGGCGCCAACCCTGCGGCGCGGCGCTCTGGGGCTGCGGCATGCCATCGTCATCTCAGTGGCGGCCATCTCGCCCGCCGCGTCGGTGTTCTTCAACACTATTCCCCAGGCGCAGGCGGCGGGGGCGGCGATTGCGTTCTGCAGCGTGGTTGGCTTCATCGTGGCGCTCTTCGTCGCCAACCAGTACAGCGAGTTCTCGCGCGAGCTGCCATCCAGTGGGTCGGCGTACACCTTCGTGCTGGCCGGACTGGGGCCGAGTTGGGCGTTCCTGACGGGCTGGATCGGGCTGATCGCGCTGACGCTCAGCGTCCCCTATGCCTTCGTCTTCATGAGCGCCAATTTGCAGACGCTGATGCTGCGCTGGTTCGGCTTCCAGGCGCCGTGGGCGGCGTACTACATCGTGGCGATTGGCGTGGTCTTCGCGCTGTGCTACATCGGCATCCGTGGCTCGCTTCGGGTCGATATGACGCTGCTGATCTTCGAGATGGGCGTCTGCGTGGCGCTGGCGGTGATCGTGCTGACGCGGCTTGGCTCGCAGGGCGGGTTGAGCGCCGCGCCGTTCAATCCGGCCTCGACGCCACCGGGCGGTGATCTGATCGTTGGCGTGGTGCTGGGCGTGCTGAATTTCATCGGCTTCGAGACGGCGGCGGCGCTGGGTGAGGAGACGCGCTCACCGCGCCGCAACATCCCGCGCGCGGTCTATGGCTCGCTGGCGATTGTCGGCCTCTTCTACGTGCTGATGACCTACACAGCGACGGTCGGCTACGGGATCCCGCATATGGCGACGGGCTATGGCAATGAGACGGCGCCGTTCGACACCATCGCGCGACACTTCGGCGGCGGGCCGCTGGTAGCTGTCATCGACGTAGCGGGGATCCTCTCGTTCTTCGGCGCGACGCTGGCCATCGTCAACGGCGGCGCGCGTATCATCTTCACCCTGGCGCGCGATGGCATGTTCCCGAAGCCGCTGGGCTGGGCGCACCCCACACGCGGCACACCGGGCGGCGCGATCTCGCTGCTGTGCGGGCTGGGGCTGGTGATCGGGCTACTGCTCAATTTCCTGATGGCGCCGATCACCGCGTTCGGCTTCCTGGCGACGCTGGACGCGCTGTTCGTGCTGCTGATCTATGTGCTGGTCAGCGTGGCCTGCATCCGCTTCTTCTGGACGAAGCGGCGCGCGCAGTTCAGCATGCTGCGGCATGGCGTCGTACCGGCCCTGGGCGCGCTGATCACGGGCGGCATCGCCATCCTGGCGCTGATCCCGCAGGGGCCAGCGCCGCTCAGCTATGTGCCGATCGTGGTAGGCGCGTGGGTCGCGCTGGGCGTCATCCTGCTGGTGGCGCTGCGTGGCAAGCTGACCGAGGGCGTCGCGGATGTCTCGGAGACGGCTGGCTCCTCAGGCGCCTGACTGATTGGGCGCGGCGGCTCCGTCGGTCGGCGCGCCAGCGGGAGTGACATTCTCGGCGGCGTCGTCGGGAGTGTCCGCGTCGGGAGCGGTCGGGACCCGCGCGGCGTCCTCTGGCGTGACCTGGAAATCTTCCGGAGCCGCCGGGTAGGGCGCGGGGCGCTCGCCGGCTGGGCCGAGCGCGGTGGCAGGAGTGGCGAGTTGCGTCGCCTTGGCGTCGAGGGCGCGCACGATTAGCTCCACGCAACTATCCAGATCGAGCACGGCGGTGTTGAGTGCGATGTCGTACAGGTGGGCGTCGTCGGGCGCGTGGCGATAGGTGTTGATGAGGTACCGGCGACGCTCCTGGTCGCGCTGTGTAATGCGCTGCTGCGCCTCCGTGCGGCTCAGGTTCTCGCGCAGCATGACATAAGTAATGCGCTGCTCCAGCGGCGCCACGATGCGCACATGCAGCGTGTCGCGGCGATGGCGCAGGATGATCTGCGAGCCGCGCCCGACGATGACCGACTGCCCGGCCAGCACGGCGCCGTTGACGACTTCGCGCAGCGCCCGCGTGTATGACGCCTCAGTCGGTGGGAATGAGAGGTTGGAGGGCAGCGCCACCATCGGTCCGACGCCCTGCATGGTAGTGAGGAACTGCATGACCCAGCTTTCGGCATGCTCGTCGTGCGCGGCGGCGTCTTCCTCCTCGACCCCCAGCCGCTCGGCTATCTGCTTGACCACCTCATGATCGACCAGCCGCCAATCCAGCCGCTCGGCCAGCCGACTGGCGATCTCGCCGCCGCCGCTGCCATATTCGCGTGAGATGGTAATCGCGCGCATCGCCGAGACGCTAGCATCAGCTGTGGACATCACACGCCTCCCGTTCTCCTGAATACGCCTGCTCCTGAGAGTGATCCCTGTCAGTGAACGCGTCCGTGGCGCTCGTGGAAGCGCGTGCGCGAATTGGTACGACGCCGCGCACTTCACGCCCTGCCGGGCCGCTCCCTCGCAGGAAGCATGCCCTCCTGACGGGCGATGATCCCCAGCATGATCTCGTCAGCGCCGCCACCGATGGAGAGCAGCCGCGCATCGCGGTAGGCCCGCGCGATTGGCGTCTCTTCCATGTAGCCCATGCCGCCATAGAATTGCAAGCAGCTATCGGTGACTGCGCGCGCGAGGCGTCCCGCTTTGAGCTTGGCCATCGAGGCCAGCCGCGTGATGTCTTCGCCCGCGACGTATCGCTCGGTCGCATCGTAGCACAATGCGCGCAGCGCTTCTATCTCCGTCAGCGACTCGGCCAGCCGGAAGTGGATGGCCTGCTGCTCGATCAGCGCCGCCCCAAACGCGCGCCGCTGCTGCGTATAGGTGATGGTGTCGCGCACGACCTGCTGCATCGCGCTGTAGGCCAGGATGGCGCCCACCAGCCGCTCGCGCTGGAACTGGCGCATCTGCATGACGAAGCCCATGCCCTCCTCACCGATGGTATTGGCGCGGGGAACACGCACGTTGTCGAGGATGAGTTCGGCGGTGTCGCTGGAGTGATTGCCGAGCTTGCGAAGGGTGCGGCTGACGCTGAACCCAGGCGCATCCGTCGGCGTGATGATGAGCGACATGCCGCGCGCGCCGGGCTGGTCGCTGGTGCGCGCCAGCACGC
Organism: Ktedonobacterales bacterium; assembly: GCA_036559055.1. Lineage (GTDB taxonomy): Bacteria > Chloroflexota > Ktedonobacteria > Ktedonobacterales > JADMIN01 > JAKAIY01. The sequence continues at coordinate 2,347 of DATBTW010000061.1, read as the reverse complement.
AGGCCCAATCCGCCTGCGCGCCATTGGTGATGTAGAGCTTGTGTCCGGTGATGAGCCAGTCGTCGCCCTCGGCGCGCGCGCGCGTGCGGATGCTGGCGACATCTGAGCCAGCGTCCGGCTCGGAGACGGCGATGCAGCCGATGGCCTCGCCGCGCAGGCTCGGCTCCAGGAACTGGCGCTTCAGCTCCGGCGAGCCATGCTCGGCGAGGGCGGGCGTGCACATATCGGTGTGGACGGTAATGCCCATCGGCACGCCCATGCAGCGTGTCTTGGCCAGCTCCTCGCAGAAGATGAGTGTGAACCAGAAGTCGAGCCCCTGGCCGCCATATGCTTCGGGATAGGTCAGGCCGAGGAAGCCGAGCGCGCCCATCTTGCGCAGCACGTCATGGCCAGGCCACGCGCCAGCCGCCTCCCACTCCTCCACATGCGGGTTGAGTTCCTGCTCCACGAATCGCCGGACGCTCTGGCGAAACAGCTCGTGCTCGGTCGAAAATCGCATCGCTGCGCTCCTTATAATGCCAACAACGCCTCTGGGGCTGCTGGCATTATCGCGCATACAGGGGCGCGGCGTCGCTTAGAGTGCGAGCAGTGACATGAAGTGGTGGACGGGCAGCGCCGCCAGCGCCTCAGGTTCACGCCAGAGCGCGAGCAGCGCATCGCAGCGCCGCGCGGGCAGGCGCGTGGCGACATTGGCGGCGAATTTGGCCTCCAGATATGGCCGCGCCTCTGCGCGCCTCCGCCGATGCCCTAGCGGGAAGCGGACCTCCTCGCGCGGGGTGGACGAGCCATTGCGGAAGAAGACCTGCACGGCGTTGGCGATGGAGCGCGCGTCGGGATCGAGATACTCGCGGCTGTACTCGGCGTCCTCCGTCACCCGCATGCGCTCACGCAGCGCGTCGATGCTCGGATCGCTACTGGCGGCGGCGTCCTCGTAGTCATCCGCCGTCAGATCGCCCTTCAGCAGCGCCACAGCCACCATGTATTGCAGGCAGTGGTCACGGTCGGCGTGGTTGCGCAGCGGCCCGGTCTTGGAGATGATGCGGATGGCGGACTCCTGCGTGCTGATCTCGATACGCTCGATCTCGTCCAGCCGGTTGGCGACGAGCGGGTGCAGCGCCACGCCGCACTCCACCCCGGTCTGCGCATGGAACTCCGCCGGATAGCGCGCCTTGAACAGCACATTTTCCATCACGTAGCAGCCGAGCGCGCGTGGCAGCGTCACGGCTTTGCCCCGGAAGAGCGCATCCTGGAATCCCCACTCCGGCGCGCTGAGGGCCGCGATGTAGCCAGGCTCGCCCGTCTGCGCCATCAGCGCTAGTCGCACGCCACGGCTGGTCGCGTCGCCCGCTGCCCACGACTTGCGCGGCCCGGCGTCGGGCGCGTGCCGGTAGACGCGCAGCGGGCCGCCGTCCACCCAGGCATTCGAGACGGCGGCAATGGCGTCCTGCGCGCTGCCGCCGAGCAGTCGCGTGGCCACGGCGGCGGTCGCCACCCGCACCAGCAGCGCATGATCCATCCCGGCGCGGTTGAAGCTGTTCTCCAGCGCCAGCACGCCTTGAATCTCGTGCGCCTGGATCATCGCCACCAGCGCATCGCGCATGGTCAGCGGCGCGTGGCCCTGTGCCACGGCGACCTGCGCGAGATAGTCGGAGAGCGCCAGGATGCCGCCCAGATTATCTGATGGATGCCCCCACTCCGCCGCCAGCCAGGTGTCGTTGAAGTCTAGCCAGCGGATCATGGCGCCGATGTCAAACGCCGCCGTGACCGGATCGAGAATGTATGAGCAGCCCGGCACACGCGCGCCATGTGGCGTGGTCACGCCCGGAACGACTGGCCCCAGTAGCTTGGCGCACTCCGGAAAGCGCAGCGCCAGCAGCCCGCAGCCGAGCGCATCGAGCAGCGAGAGATGCGCGGTGGCCAGCGCCTCGTCGCTGGGTGTGTCGTACTCGATCGCGTAGGTGGCGATGCGCTCGATAACGTCATCCACTGCGGAGCCGGTTGGTTGTGCGGGATGCGCAGACATGAGCGTTGTCTCCTGATTGTGGCGCAGCGTGTGGCCAGGCGTGCCTTTCACCCTGCCCTCTCCCGGAGAGAGAGGGTTGGGGTGAGGGCCTCGTCCCGCGCGCTGCTCCCTATGCGTGGGTCTGAGCGCGTGAGTCGCCAGGAGGCGCGGCGCGCATGCGGTCAAGCTCGCTATTCGTGATCTGCAGGAAGTTCTCCATCGTGCCGAAGGTTGTGGTGTAGGCGTGGCCCGCGCCGATCAACTGCTGGGTGTCGCGCCCGATCTGCGTCAGCGCCTCCTGATCGACGCCGGTGTGCGCGCCGCACTGCTCGAAGAGGTAGACGA